>JACAEJ010000089.1 GCA_013388925.1 Nitrososphaerales archaeon | reverse complement strand
GCCTTTCCCAGGGAGGAGTCAGCCAGTGCCAGGCTTTTTCGCCCGGAGAATCGGCAGCGAGCGGGATCTCAACCAAACTGCCTTCTCCGTAAACTGTGATCAGGGCGTCCTGCAGAATGGAGGCGGTGGGGACGCGCCGTCCCTGGGGGAGGGCATAAAAGTGCCTCTCCAGGCCGTCTTCGCCCTGGGCCACGCATTCGGCCCGCCATTCGCCCAAGCCATCCAAAACCTCATCACCTTCGTCAATGGTTATTTCCACCACGAGAATTTTGGACCGCAAGCCGGCGTGAACTCCCAACCCCAGGGCAATGCCGCGCTCTTCAAAGTCGTCGAGTTGGAAGGACCATAACTCCTTGGGCTGCTGAAAATCCACCGGCAGTTCGACGGCCCGGTCGGTGTCCAGAGCGGCCAGTTCCCATCCCAGCAGGAGATACCGGGAGGCGCTGACCGCCACCTGGCTCTTTTGTCCCTGCCGTTCTTTTAAGCTTAAGATGCGGCCCAGTTCATCATCCCCGAGGCGCGGGGAGAAAACCGACGGCTTTTTATCACCCTCAGAACCCATAATAGCAAGCTAAAATTTGAGAAAACACCTTATATTGAGGATTTCTTCAGCCATAATAACGAGTTTCGGGGGAAAGTCAGCCTGAGCCCGCCCATACATGCTCATATTCCTCCCCACTCTATCCAACTAATACCACAGACCTCCTTAAATGCCAATAATTTTCACCGGCTTGACTGCCTGGCAATCAATGGCCGAGCGCCTTTACCGGCAATCCGCAGGCTATAAGGCCTGGTAAGAAGGTCTGCTGCTCCAGCTTATCCACCTAATTTCCTTGCAAGTTTCAGGCCTGAAAACGGGTTCTCCGGGTCTTTTCCGTAGTGTCACAAAATTTTCCCCGGCAGGCTTGCGCGCCGGCCACCAGGGCACAGCAAGGTTCCTTTTATAGAGCCGGTAAGGAGAATACGGGCATCGACACCCTGGCTGAGCAAAACCTCCGAAAGCGCCTGGGCCCGGTTTGGAAGGTTTCACCTCATAATGGCAGCATTTTCATAGAATAAATTGGGCGGCCGCCTGCCTGCCAAAAGCTGCCGGCAGGCGTCCACCATCAGACCGGCCACGATCTGGTTAGTCATAACAACCGCGGGGTTGGGCTGGGAAATGCAGGAAAGCCGGTTGCGGTCATAAGAACCGGACCCCCGTTGTCTCACAATCTCAGGCAATCCCAACAACTCCGCGGGGGTAGAGCCATCCAGGTCCGGGTCGTAAGTTATCATCTGACCGGCGGCCACGCCGGTGCCGCCGCTGATGAGCATCTTGCCATGCTCCTTGGCCTTTTCACTGAGAATTACCCTGGTCTCGAAGTTGTCCACACAATCGATGATAATATTATAGGGGGTGAGGTCGGTGTCTTCCCCAAAATAACCGACCAGGCCGCATGCCCGGGTCTGGTAGTGTTGATTAAGGCGTTCGGCCAGCGCGGCGGCTTTGTTTTGGCCCACGGCTTCATAAAAGAAGATCTGCCGGTTCAGATTGGTGGGCTCCACTACATCGGGGTCCATGAAGGTAAGGTTGGAGAACCCGGAGAACGCCAGGCCCAAACCCACAAAATTTCCCAGTGCGCCGGCGCCCACCACCAGGACCGCGTGGTTTCCTGAGAACCGCGGGATTGTTTTTCTCCGATAAGTGATGAGCTCCGGTGATACGGCATGGCCCATCAAAAAATTTTTGGTTTCCTCCAAGGCCAGCCCACCGCTGATGATACCCAGCACCGGGTCATGGAAGTGGGGTGCCGGCAGGTTCCGGGGCGGCAGCAACTGCCCTAGTTCCTGCCACTCCCGTCCTTTGAAGTAGGTAAAAATGTGCAAACCTTCGGAGTCGCGGTCTGCGACGAAACACCCCCAGATAACGGCGCGGTTTTCGCGAAAAGCCTTTTCCAGGGCCAGCTTGGCAGCCAAGCCGTAAGAGCTCAAATCCACTATGATACGGCAGTCTGAGAAGAAGTCTCCTATAAGCGGGTGACTG
>JACAEJ010000047.1 GCA_013388925.1 Nitrososphaerales archaeon | reverse complement strand
CCTCAGTTACACTTCGCATCGACTCAGTACCCTCCCTCACCTTATCGATTCTTTCAGCCAGCTCCGAGGCTTTATATGACTTCAAAAGCAGAAGCAGAGCCTTTTCAAAGGCCTCCTTCTTCGTCTTCAGTCGCCCCTTCTCTATCAGCTTTTCTACCTCTTGAAGAATCTTTTCGTCGAGCTTCACATTCACTTGAACTATCAAAGCTATCCTATTTATCTATCAACTTGAGCTATCTTATAAGGATATCAGCAAGGAACGGTAAAAACACAAGAATAATACAAATTCTATGATAATGTTATTTCTCCTACTAAGAACAAGCCATACAATATGGTATAGCGTGGTAATGTTGGAATTACGATAAAGCGTGAAGAGAGGGTTAATGGTATCTCACTGGCGTAGTATACCCCGGTCCTTCCAAACATAGAACAGAATGTAACACCGCCACCGTAAAGGGGAGCTATCCTAATGTAGAAATAGATGTAGTGAAATCTTGCAATGTATCTACCAAATCCTCCTATGATGCGAAATACTCCATAACCTTCAACATTTAAAGTTCCGCTCCCTACACTGAATGACATAAAAGATGATGGGAGTCCTGACCCTGTGCCTGTCAAAGACATAAGCACATCATGATAGCCACCACTACGATCTCTTGCTTGACCGCCAGCCTCAAGCGTAAAATTATAAATGGCTGCATGGACGGGGGGAATCGCAACTATTACACTTGCCAGGATTATGGTGGATGCAAGTATGGCAAATGCTACTTTTGACTTCAATCCAAGGAAACTGGTGCAATTAAATTAATAAGCTTTATTCTGAAATCGTAATAGTGAAGATTTGAGTTTATAAGCCAAGGGGGGGTAGCCGTTTTCACAAAGGGAAGTTATCAACCAGATTGTAGAATAAAAAAATAATATTTTTATTGCAACGTTGAACAGAATAATATCAAGAGTGAGAAATAAGGCCTTTACAAAGAGCCTGGGAGCCATTGAGACAGATACATCTAAGATGAGTGTAGAGGAAGTTGCTCAAAGGGTGCGAAGTTCTTGCTCGAATCCATTCAAGTAAACGTGGCTAGGTCTTAATTGGCGTTGTTGACTCAATCCAGAGACTAGAAGCCTATAAATAATTCTACTCCAATCTTAATGTTGGGTTAATAATGTCTGAAACTGTTTACCAGGCTCCAACTATAGGTCCCGAGGAGTATAAGAAGTATAGAGGAAGACATGTGGCTTTGTATAATGGGAAGATAGTAGCTGACGGAAGCAACTCTGTAGAGGCCCTTGAGAGGGCGATGAAGCTGTACCCTAAGTTAAAGCCTGAGCAGATCGCTCTCTTTTATATACAGGTCGCCGACGTGCTTATACTTTGATGCGCTACACGTTCAAGTACTCGCCCGAGCCATCTAAATGGGGCATTGTTCATAGACCTATAGCTCATGTTTACCTGCAGTCAAAAGATATGTGTTTAGAAGACTTTATCAACCGAATCAGAATAGCATGTTAGACATAATTCAATTCGTGGATATGGTGCTTAAGGAATGTCGGCAATAGAGAAGTACTATAGGGCTAGGTACGAGAAGTTCAAGAACCTTTTGGGATGGAGAGATCAGTTACCCGAGCTTTTGGAGGCTACTAAGAATGTCCTGCCAGATGCGTTCCAGGAGTTCATTAAGAAGAGGCATAAGGACTGAACAAAGATATGTCTAGCCTGTCCAATACTAGAAAATTGAAAATTATTCACAAAACTTTATTTATAAAGCTCTTTCTATAAGCATCTAGATGATAAAAGTATGACAGTTACTGAAAGTCAATTGAAGTTAATGCTAGACAAATTGGACATGGTGAGGCTCGAGCTCTTAAGGCTCAGATCTGTGCTTTTGCCTGAAGAAGAATTAAGTGAAAAAGAGAAGGAAGAACTTGAGAAGGCTCGGAAGGAGATGGCAGAGGGATCAAGCATAAGTCTGGAAGACCTAATCAAAGAGCTAGGCTAACATATTGTTCCAAGTTGTCTTTTCTCAAAAGGCTAGAAAATCCATTAAGAAATTACCAAACATTACAGACGAAGAATAATTGAGTTAACCTTAATCTTCCGTGAAAACCCTGTTCCAGCTGAATACTACGATATTAAGAAGCTCAAAGGATATATCGATACTTATAGAGCGAGAATTGGCGACTTTCGGATAATCTATGAGATTATGTGGGATCTCAAAAGGGTTCATGTATTACTTATTGAACAAAGAGAAAGAGCCTACTAAAAAATAATATTTTTTAAGAAGACCAAGCTTATGCTGGAGATATTAGCACTAACATCAGGAGCGTTTCACTTTACCTTAAAAGGGAGTCTCTGAGCCTTTTTCGCAAACCTGTTAAAACGATACCCCCCTATCGTTTTTGATACCCCTCCCGTCATGGAACATAAAAATAGATAAGAATTACATTTCTATGGTATCGATAATCGAAGACTAGCCATGCAAATAACAAGTAGAATGAGAAGAACTACATACCAGAAATCGAAGTTGTAAGAATGTTAGAAACCATTACTCTTACACTTGGGCTTACTCATTTCTCAATACTTTTCAAATAGAACTGGGCCTAATTTATGAAACTAAGATTCTAAGCATGAGGTCTTTCTTAAAATGAGTAGCGAGAGGAGCCTGAACCGTCCCTATTTTTTAAGCGCAGTTATCAGCTCACGATACCCTATGCTTCCAAAAGATTTGAGTTTATAAGCCAAGGGGGGTGGATGTTTTCACAACGAAGAGTTATCAATCTATAACTTTTTCCAGAAGCCTGCTCAATTTTATGAATCTTTCCATAGGGCCATTCATGGTATCTTTCCCATCTCCCCAGAAGTCTACCCATACACCCTCCATATCCTTTGGGGAATGCCTTCTCACTGAAGATATGATGTAGTCTCTGAAGATCCTCTCCACCTCAGGGTAGTCTTCGAAGGGTACTTGCGCAAGGTGAATTTCTTTTGAGATAGAGCCCTTCTTCAGTTCACATATGCCTGAATCTCTGCAACATGGTGGGGGTAGACTATACAGCTGTATGGCCTTGAATAGCTCCTCCTTTGTCTTTCTTAGCATAGATCTCTCCTAAATCAATTATTGAATGGTCATCGTTTATTTAAAACTTTCAAAGAAGGTATTCTTTCTTGGGCTTCTCCAGCTTCAGATCTTCGAGGACTATTCTTCCCATGGATGAAATCTGAAAGTATCCCTCCCCATCATTTGGTGGAAGGACAAGGGATGATCTGACCAACCTGTCTAGATGCTCTTGCAGGATTTCAGGTCTCATCTGTATCATTTCACCCAATGCCTTGAATGTGAGCCTTCCCTTTTGTAGTGCTCTCAGAATCGCTTGCCTCTCTGGGTTTGACGCTGCACCCATCATGGACGACATATTTCTTGACTCCCAGTGTTAGACAATCGTGACCGAGAGAGCCTCATAGATAACGCTCACGTTTCTTATCTTGCTCTCGATTGAACCCTGGGCTCTAGCAAGGTCCAGAGCCAGTCTACAAACTCTCTCAGATTCTTGGTCTGAATGTAGACATCGCCTGGTCCAGTTATTTCTGTGACTAGGCCTTCTCCGCCTAGAATGGTTTCTTTTAAGCCTCCAAATTTTTTTACTTTATACTGGCAAGCGTCACTGAAGGCAACTAGGTGAAAGTTGTCGACTATCATTGTTTCTCCTGGCTTTAGTGCATGTTTATCGATGGCACCGAAGGTGTTGATGAACAGTAGGCCTTCACCCGTGACCTTGATCATGAATAGACCTTGTCCGAATAGGCCCTTTGTAAAGCCTTGCCACTGAACGTCCAAGTTCACGTCTGATGTAGAGGCGATGTATGATGCCTTCTGAACTATGTAACCCTGACTGGGTTCAACTTCGAGAATTTCGATGTCTCCAACAGGTGCGGAGACAAAGGCTGCTTCCCCCTGTCCAGACGTTGATGTGTAGTCGTTCACGAAGAAGGACTGCCTGCCTAGGAGCTTTAACCCAAGTGTGCCCAAAAGGCTCTTTTCCCTCATTCGAGTCTTTATGTCGATGTTTGGAGTCATGTATGTCATGGAGCCCGACTCGGCAGTCATGGTTTCTCCTGGGTTGAGCTGCACAACTAGCATGGAGTAAGAAGGTCTATACCTTATCTCATACTTCAATCAGTATCACCATGTCAAACTTATTTTCAGCCTATTTAGGCTTATATGAGTTTTCGCCTAACCGCTCCAGCACAGGCAAATATGAAGGAGAGCATATGGCCCTCCAGATCTAATCACCCCAGAAACCTCTTGTTCTTACAAAGGTCTTTTCAGCCGTATAGATCTCTCTCACCAATTGATCGAAATCAGCAACCTTTCTTAAAATTCTTGCAGCAGTATCTGGGCCAACACCAAACCCTGAAAGCACAAGAAGTGTCCTATTCCCAAAGTTCTGAATGAGAGAAGAGACCTTCCAAGCCTTCCTGAATTTTGTTTCTTCATCACTTTTGAGCTTTTTGCCTTTAATCTTCTGCTTTATTATCCTGGACAACTCGTCATCAGATAGATATGTAGAGGTGATCAAGCGAGATCTGCAGATCGGGCAGATCAAAGATTCTCCAGCATCTTTTGTCCTTACAACGCTCTCCCAAGAGCAACTCAGGCACATAATTCTATGCCTCTTCTTATCCAGCCTCTCTTTGACCAGATCGAGAATGGCTTTTTCAGCAATTGCAGGAAGGGTTGTAAAGCTCGAAGAGTATTCCAGTATGGGCTTGGCGAGAGGCGAGAAGTCATCAACCTGACTTTGGATTACCTTCATCCTGCCTTCTCTAATCGCTAACAAGATCTCTCTTGTTGTCAGTATGTTGTACTTTTCCAAGAATAGCTCTCTCATAACTTCTTTGCATAAGGCAGTCTTTTCGTATACCTTCTGTATCAGGCTGGATGCCCTCCTATCATACTGAGCGTCTTTGCTTATTACGCCAAACTTCTTTGCCACATGCCATGTCTTCCAGTTCAAGGGATGAGTCCCTACAACCGAGGCTGAAAGTATTTCTTCAATATCAAATTCATCGTATAATGCTTCTATGATGTCCTTGGCCTCCAATCTTGCAACGTATGATAGCAGAATTCTGTAAGGATCGGATTTGGCCTCAACTGGGTAGCCTATCATGGAAGAAATTAAAGTGGATAATAATGTAGCCAAGGTCTGATTCACTTTTGAGCCGAAGCAAGCATGAATCACTATTACATTGGATGCCTTTTTCTTCTCTATGACTATTGTGTTCTCATCAGGAATTACGCCCAGGCATTCCCTAGACTTCAGTAATCTCTTTCTCTGCTCTTCGCTAAATTCTGACTTGTTGCTGATTATCTGCCTCCTCAATCTTCCAACCTCTTTTGCTGTACTTAGGTCCACAGGTATCAACTCACCAGTCCAGTAAGGTATGGTTGTCAAATCCTTGGATATGGGCTCCACGTGCAGTTCCATCTTCTCATCGTCTATCGATATTATTCTCCATGAAGAGCCCTTTAGCACGAATGTCTTTCCTGGCTCACCATACTCTCCTACAAAGAAATGGTCGAGCCTTCCTATGGTCTTCTTTGACGAAAGATCTATGACTTCGAACTGCTGCACATCTGGTATCGTTGATATATTTTCATAGTAGTAATCATAAGTCCTCTGGCGTCTCCTGACTATCTCACCATCGTAGTTTATTATTCCCTGACTTTTTAGAACTTGTAGGCAAGAGTCAAGATCCTCTGCCTCTACATCTCTAAATGGGTACGCTCTCTTGAATATGTGAAGAGCATCCTTTAATGAAAAGGAGCCGTTCAAAGACAATCCAACAAGATGATGGGTTAAAACGTCTAGCGCTTTTTCATGTATCTGATTATTCTCGAGCCATCTCTTCTGAACTCGTTCTATAAGAGCAGTTCCCTCAAGCTCATCATCTAACCTATTTGTAACTATCATTCCTAAAGCAGTCGTGTCTAACTTATGCCTGCTTCTCCCCACCCTCTGCATCAATTTAACAGCCTGCCTAGGGGAGCCGAGTTGCACTACGAGGCTAACAGCCCCTATATCCAGACCTAACTCCAAAGATGATGTGCAGACAACTATACTCGCTTCTCCACTCCTAAGCTTCAGCTCCGCAGATTCACGTATTTCTTTCGATAGAGAACCATGATGCACCTCGATGGGAATTTCTGGAGACTTTGCCTTTAATATAGCACCGATAAATTCAGCCTCATCCCTTGTGTTTGTGAAGAGAAGAATAGTTCTTTTCTCTTCATTCATCTCTTTGAAATGATTCAAGACAAAGTTGGCGATGTCGAGAAGGGAGCCATCGATATAATTGCACTTGATCTCATATTTTCTAATGGAGTTATCCACCAATATGGCGCACTTTCTATTTACCCCTGACAGAAATCTTGCAGCCATGTTCGGGTCTCCCAAAGTGGCAGACAATCCAACTCTTTTGACCTGCTCATTTGATAATGCTTCGATTTTCTCCAAGCTTATGGTTAGATGCGCACCTCTCTCGTTCCCTATGAGCTCGTGAAGCTCGTCGATTACGATCCACTCGACACTCTTGAGATGGAGCCTGAGTCTCTTTCCAACCAATAGTATGCCCAAAGTCTCAGGGGTAGTGATTAGAATGTCAGGGGGCTCCTCGACCATCTTTCTCCTAATTGCTATGGGGGTATCTCCATGCCTTATCTCAGCCTTTAAACCATCCATCTCAGCGTAATTGATTATCCTCCTGAAGATGTCTCTATTCAGTGCCCTTAATGGGGTTACGTAGAGCATCCTTATGCCTCTCGTTTTTGGTTCTTTATAGGATAGCAATGAGAGTATGGGCATGACTACAGCCTCAGTCTTGCCAGATCCAGTTGGGGCTATGACTAGAGCGCTTCTCTCCCTCAATATGACTGGAAATGCCTTCCTCTGAATGGGCGTCAACTCTGCCCATCCCATCTCATGGATCCTATCTTCAACTCTCTTCTCCAACTGATAGATTTCTGGCATGACTCCTTTACTCAGAACATATAGAATAGCCAAAGACTTTCTAAAAAACAAGTCGATGCTTCAATTCAGTGCATCAATGAAAAGGACACGGTCGTCTTGGCCATGCCCACACCGATGGGACATCTAATCTATAGGTCCTATTACCTTCTTTTACTAAGGAGAGCCTTTGAGTAGATCCAATACCACGTTGGCACCTATCTTTATCAAGTCCAGAGCCAAGAGGGGGTGCTCCTTTATCATGGATAGCGTTTGGGATATGCCTATAGAATGGTAGTCGAAGTCAGATTCATTTGATATTTTATCGAGAATCTTTGGGGATGCCAGTACTCTTATCATCTTGTCCATAGTCTTGTTGTCCACCCTCTCATAGACCCTTCTTGCTTGGCTCATTATCATGAACTCCCTCCCAAACGCTCTTCTCCATTCTACCTCATAATCCCTTAGAGCAAGTGGATCATTACCGAGTAAGCACTTTGAGATAGCTCTCCCGGCCAGTATTGCGCCAATTCCTCCTGTGAAGATTCCTCCGCCAGTAGTGGGCTTGGTCTGGCCTGCAGCATCCCCTACAGCTACGATATTGCCTTGGACAAAGCTCTTTGAAGCTCCTCCAATAAAGATGGGCGAAACGGACTTCTTGATGATTCTTGCTCCGTGATTCTCTACGAATTTGTCAAGATGGGCTAAAGGGTTAATTCCATAGCCTGCAACTCCCAATCTTGCTGTGTCATCGTCCAAAGGTATCACCCACATTGGGAACCCAGGAGTGGCACTATTGTCGGGATAGACTTCAACCCTATCCTTCTCGAACCATTCTCCACGAATATCGTACTGGGCAGATTGAAGAATCCCAGCTTTTTGCTCTTGATTTAACGATGATAGTCCCCTTGCATCCACAAGAATCTTTGCCTTTCTCTCCTGCTTCGCAGTCCTGATCTTCACAAATTCTTCATGATCTTCAACACTCGTTACTCTTTGCCCCAGCTCGATGATAGCGCCTTCTCTTTCCGCCATGCTGGCAAGCTCCCTATCGAACTCCCTCCTGTTCAAGGCTATTACTCCTTGCTTTGTAGCATTGATCTCTGCCTTTGAGCCTAGAGGAGACACTATTAGAGCCCTCTTTATTTCGTTCTTTACTATCCTCCTACTGGGGAACAGGCCCAAAGAGGTCAGGGCTTTTACACTAATGAGCCCTGCGCACTTCTCAGGGATTCCTATCTCAAGGTCTTCTTCCATTATAGCAACGCTGAGCTTTGATGATGCCATCTCTTTGGCCGCCAATAGACCAGAGACTCCTCCCCCTGCCACTATTGCGTCAAAGTCTGCTATCAAACCATTCAAGAGTTTGTAAGAGATTATGAATTAATCTGTTTCTATTACTTCAGATACTGTTAAGACAAGCTCACCCCATTGCTTGATTCGGGTTCGTTAACTCTTAGACTCTTAGGGTTAGACTTTTGTCCTTGACTTACTCGACAGGATTCCATAAGCTCATTGACTATGTAGCTGGTGCTACAAGAGAAAGAAATTCTGGTTGATACTTCGTCTTATATTCTGATTGTAATACCCTGTTAAAACATTTTTCACAGTTCGCCAAGTTCTTAAACTCCCACATTTCCACATGTCCTCCCCATTTGCCACCAAGCATCTGAGCGAACATTCTGTATGACTTCACTTCTTTGAACAACTCTGGACGCTTTTTTATCCATTGCGACAATTTATTCTTGTATGTCGTGAAATCTGCTGGTTTTTCTGGTTTTATCACGTATGTTTCTACCATGAAAACAGTCATTCCATCACCTTCTCATCTATTGTGTCATAACAAGTCGCTATAAATCAAAAAGAAATCACCCAGCGTTCAAGCCCCGAAGAGTCATCAGAAACTTGATTCGTAATCCTTATTAACTGTCTCGCACAAGTTCGAGAAGGTAAACCGCTTTGGAAGCACCAATAGTCAAAGAAAGCGGATTATTCATTGCGGGGAGCATCTTGACGGTTGTTGCAGCTTTCTTGGGTCTTCTTTTAGGGTTCAATGTAAGCTTTCTAAGCACCATAGTATTCTCTTATACCATTCTCACATGGTGGCTAGGAGTTGCTGGTTTCGCGTTCGGTCTGACTGCTGGCGTCCTTATAATAAAAAGAAGAGCCCTTATCACGGCATTGATATGCACGACAATATTGCTGATAGCTGGCATTTTACCACTCCTATGGAGTTTCGTCTTTCCTGAAGGGTTCCTACATGAATTATGGAGCACAATGTTCTACTTTTATGGAGTTCCGATCATTGTTTTCTCTGCCTTGAGCATTATCTTCGCAATAGCTTCGAGAAAGAAGTTCACATAATCGAGTCGCATATATAGATCGTTCAATCTATTCATAATGGATTGGGCGTCGACCTAGGAGAGATAATACAGAAGAGAAGATTATCGCTGGACGACTTATCAGGAAATGCACTTGCTATTGACGCCTACAATGCCCTCTATCAGTTCCTAGCCGTCATAAGAGGCGAAAAGGGGGAGCCCTTGATGGATAGGCAAAGAAGGATAACGAGCCACCTGAGTGGTCT
>JACAEJ010000077.1 GCA_013388925.1 Nitrososphaerales archaeon | reverse complement strand
GTTCTCGGCAATAGTAAATGTTGCTCCCGAGGCTTTATGAATCATAATCCGATAATATTTTGCAAGATTGGTTGTGCCACCGGCTGCACTAATATATGAGAGGATGGGAAAAAGTTGATCGAAAGTTCCAAAAACTAGACCAAAGACTAGGTTGGTCTAGTCTATTCTAGACCAATTTATTTTCAGCCCTTTGGCCACAATCTCTTTGTAGACATTCATCGCCTGCTCTTTATCTCCCGCCCCTTCGATTATCATAGTCCCACCCTTTAACACGCTCAAAGTCATCTTCAAATCATAATCAAATGAAATGCCAAGATCTGCCTTCGCTCTAATTCTTGATCCTTTATCCTTTACAAATGAATATAGATCACTCATGTTCAGGTCCAGGTAACTCTTAGGATTTACAACGTAAGTCCTCCTCCCTTTCCTCTCATGAACCTCTTCAACGAGCCTCCTCTTCACAGTAAGCCTCTTCTCTGGACCACACACAGGACAACTCTCTCTTCTCGCTATCCTTATCTTTTCGAAGGAGAAGCCTCTTAGATCGCAGTATAGTAGATAGTTGAGCAGGTGAGGTCTTCTGCCAATTATTATCCTCATCGCCTCAGATACTTCAAGGCTAGATATTATGCTCGGAATAGACGGGTGGACCCCTCTAACACTGCATGTAGGCAATACATCATCGGTCAGTCCTCCTATGAAGCATTCAAGGCAAGGCGTTTCTCCTGGAATAATTGTCGACAGGTTGCCATAAGCCTCCATAGCTGCCCCAAATACGTAGGGCACCTTCTGCCTGACACAGGCCCAATTTAATGCATAACTTGGCTCTATTGCATCTAGACCATCGACAACCACGTCCATACCCTTCACAATCTCCTCGGCATTGTCGATAGTCAGAGATGCTGGGATGGGCTCTATCCTCACATCTGGGTTCAATCTGCCCAACTTCTTGGCCGCTATCTCCACCTTAGGATAGTAGAGAGAGTCTACATCGTAGAGAGTCTGTCTATGTAGATTCGACCGTCCAACAACATCCCTATCCACTATGCGCAGATATCCGATCCCCATGCCCGTAAGTTGAAGGGCTGCCGGACTTCCAATTCCTCCCAGTCCGACAAGGCAGACCCTAGCTTTTAGAATTCTGGCCTGTCCTTCGTAGCCTATATCCTCCAGCACTATCTGCCTGGAGTAGGTCTCCAAATCTTCTTCTGAGAGCCCCTTAATCGGCATGATACAGTTTCACTGCCTTCTACTAACTAAAGATTGTCCTTTGTAATTCTAAGATAATGTCTCAATAAGCCTTTGCCAGATAGGCTATATGGCTTGCTTCTCTGCCACACCAGAAGCACCTGCCAGACGGGACTTCTTCGATGTCTATTCTCCTCCCCCTTGCCTCCAACCCCCCTGTCTCGGCCTTTATCTCATCTGAACACTCCCTCCTTCCACAAAAGGGTGCCCTTACGATCTTTGACCTCTCCCTCTTCTCAAGCAGCTCATTCCTGCTTTCTACAGACACTATGGCCGAGTTGAATCTATCCCAGGCCCTTCTCCCCAATTCTTCCGAGACGAGAGTTTTCAGCTCTCTTACATGCTTTATGATCTTATCATCATCAACCCTCTCTCTCGATCTCACATCTCGCCGAAATATGGTGACAATATTCCCCTTTACCTCGTCTTCACCTATCTCGATCCTTATAGGAACACCCAGCATCTCCCATCTGTAGTACTTCTCCCCAGGCCTCTCATCTGAATCATCTAGCTTTACTCTGAATCCTGATCTGGACAGCCTTCTGAATACATCCCTTGACTTGCCCATTATCATGTCTTCTTTGCCAGCCTTGGGTATCGGGATTATAACTATCTGCAGAGGTGCTACACCAAAGGGAAGGACTAGACCATATCCATCACCATGAATGCCTATTATGGCTGCAACTATCCTGGATATCCCAGGTCCGTAGCATGTCTGATGAACATTCTTTCTAGATCCATCCTTATCGGCAAACTTTATGTCGAAGACGTCTGGGTTGGAGAAGTTCTGGCCCAGGTAGTGGGTCGTAGCCACTTGCAAGACCCTGCCATCTGGAAGAAGGGTATCAAAGGCATACGAATCTACTGCACCAAAGAACCTATCATAAGGCTCCCTCTCGACCATAAGGAAGGGCAACCCTAGCTCGTGAAAAGCCTTCTTCGTGATCATCATATCATCCTCCACCTGATTTCTTGCACCTTGTTCATCTGCAAATACACAGTGGGCCTCTATCCAGAGGAACTCTCTACCCCTAAGAAGGGGCCTTGTAGCCTTCGTCTCATGTCTGTATACAGATACAGACTGAAATATCTTCATGGGAAGGTCCTTGTAGCTCCTTACCCAGAGGGCGAAGGTTGGGTATATGGCTGTCTCAGATGTTGGACGAAGTATCAGCTCCTCCTCTAGCCTCTCACCACCAGCTTCGTCTATCTTGAAGACCTCCCCTTCGAAGCCCTTTATGTGCTCACTCTCCTTGCGAAAGTTGGAGATGGGTATTACAAGGGGAAAGAGGGCGGGGCTATGGCCCTTCTTCATAAGAAGCCCTTCAAAGATTTCGTATACTCTCTTCACCATGAACATTGCATTTGGCCTGTAGACTATGAAGCCTTTGACGTTGTACCTTATATCGACAAGCTCTGCCTTCTGTAATACACCATCTAACCACTCACCGAAGTTCTTTTCCTTGCTCGGCAGGGGAGCTTCAGCCACCATTTCGATCATCGATGCCAACGTCTGATAGGGATATTAACCTAATCCTTGAAGACTTATTTAC
>JACAEJ010000038.1 GCA_013388925.1 Nitrososphaerales archaeon | reverse complement strand
GCTGCTAGGGCGGGGTTAAGGTGCATAATACTCATTCCTCACGGTGCCGTTGCCTTGGGTAAGTTGGCCCAATCTATAATCTATGGTGCAAAAGTCATAGCCATAAGGGGTAACTTTGATGACGCATTGACCATGATAATAGAGGCCAGCAAGAGCTTTGGACTCTACCTGCTAAACTCAATAAACCCGTTTCGAATAGAGGGGCAAAAGACAGCAGCCTTTGAGGTCTGTGAGCAACTTGGCTGGCGTGCCCCTGATAGGCTGATCATCCCTGTAGGTAATGCAGCAAACATAGCAGCCTACTGGAAGGGCTTCAGGGAGTTCTATGAGCTAGGTCTTATCAGAAATCTGCCAGTAATGACGGGAGTTCAGGCTTCTGGTTCAAGTCCCATAGTTCAGGCTATAAAGGAGGGAAGAGATAGCATAAGGCCGGTAAAGAATCCGGTCACAGTGGCCACAGCCATAAGAATTGGTAACCCTGCAAGCTGGAAGAAGGCAATGATAGCTATAAGAGAATCGAAGGGCTTGGCCGAAAGTGTAACTGATGAAGAAATACTATCCGCACAGAGATTGTTGGCGAGAAAAGAAGGATTGTTTGTGGAGCCAGCCAGCGCATCCAGCATAGCCTGTCTTAAGAATTTGATAGAATCAAGGGTAATAGATAGAGATGAAGAGATAGTCTGTGTTGCTACCGGTCATGGCTTGAAAGATCCAGATAGTGCTATAAAATCCTTCCAAGAGCCTGTGGTTATAAAGCCGGAGTTTAATATGCTAAAAGAAGCCATAAAAGGTTGATCCTATAACTGCTTCTAAAAGGTAACCATTCTATCGCTCTTCTTTACTATTTCGTACATATCTCTTAAAGTTGAAACAGGGCACATCTCCGAGTCTTTCAAATGGCGAATCCTTAGACAAGTGCCACAGGCAAGGATCTTTCCACCTTTTTCGACGAAGTTTCTCATCTGTTTCGTTATGTTGAACTTATTAGTGTCTAAAGTTGGCTCTCCACGCCTTTGCCGATCAAGTACACATTCACTTCATCCCCCTTTTCCAAAGCAAGATTCCCAAACCGAAAAGCGTTCCAAACTGTTTCTGGATCGTTCGAATAGATTATCATCTCTATCTTCAAGGTTTTTTAACCGCCTAACTATTATTAGTATGTAGATTTATCTTTCTATAAATTTGGCTATAAGCCTTAGCGCCAAGGCTACTATAATGAATAAAAATAAAATGGCGAAAATCTTGCAAACTCTGAAGGTTAGAGCTTATTGATTTTATTTTTATAGTTTGAGCTTCTTTATGATTTCGTCAGCTGTTTTATAGGTTCCTTCAGGCAGAGTCTTTTGGAACCATTCTCTATCAGCCTTTGGTACATCAGACATTCTATTGCAGGCCTCTACCAGTTGCTTTTTGGTTGAAGGATACTTTGTGTGATTTCTAATATGGTCTATTACCTCTTTCTTCGGGAGAGTTGGTTTACTCATAGGAATAACCTCGTGTATTTCCTATTTAAGGTTTTTAATATGAATCTTCTGGTGAACATGATTTAGAAAATATTTTAATCTTTTTTGTTTTGTTTGCGATATTTTGCATTTGCAGGCCTTTGACATTTTCTTAAGCTTGATGAGTTCTCTTGCACTCTTCAGTATTGCTATAATATAAGTTGATCACCCCTCGATTCTCTCCGTGAGAAAGGATATTACTTTATCAATATTTATCTGCCTCTCAGTCCTGTTGAGCATATCCTTTACCACTATTCTCTTTTGTGAATACTCCCTTGGTGCTACTATCAGAGTGTACCTTGCATTTTGGGATGAAGCGGCCTCTATCTGCTTTCTCAAACTCCTGCCCGATAGATCGAATTCAGTTCTTATCCCGCTCTTCCTTAATTCTGATGCCAATCGAGTTGCAGGTTTGATGAGACTTTCATTAGCATATGCAACATAAATCAAAGCGAAGTCCCCTTCACTCTTGATCTTGCCTATCTTGGACAGTGCGAGGGCTATTCTCTCAACACCCCCAGCAACGCCAGTCGCTACAAGATCTGGTCTGCCAAAGATTGCAGGCAAGCCATTAAACCTTCCTCCCCCTGCCAAGGCCCCTATATCAGAATTCTTTTCATCAAATACTTCAAAGACTATGCCATCATAATAATCCAATCCTCTAACTATTCCCATGCTAAAGAGAGTATTCTTTACACCCCTTGCATCAAGAGAGTCTGCCAGACTTGATAGGTCGTCAAGATTTTGAAGACCTTTCTCCTTCAATATGTTTATGATGTCGTGAGGCCTCCCTCTCAGACTGCCAAATTCTATGAGCTTGTTCATGGTCCTCCCATCTATGCCCTTATTGGCATACTCTTTGACAATCTGAGGGAGGGGCTTCTTCTTGACCTTGTCCAGAGCCCTCAAAGCCTCCAAGATTATTATCTCATCAGTAGCCCCCATCTCTCTCTTCAAGTATTCCTCGACTATCCTCCTATCGCCGATCTCTATGAGGCAGTTCTTCAAACCCAGCCTATCAAATATCATTTCAGTCAACTCTATGATCTCTGCATCCGCTTCGATACTCCTTGAACCAAAGATCTCTGCATCCCATTGATAGAACCATCTGTACCTACCATACTGTGGTTCATCATACCTCCACATGCTCGAGAAGGAACATAATTTGAAGGGAAGCTGAAGATCACGGCGAGAGGCGACGAACCTGGTCAACCCCACTGTAAGATCGAACCTCAACCCCAGCTCTCTACCCGACTTATCCTTGAAGCAATATATTTCATCGGATACTGACGGCCCGCTTTTTGCCTCCAGGGTACTCAAGAACTCTATTGGGGAGGGCTCCATGAACTTATAGCCAAAGAGCTTCGAGACTTCTAAGAAAGCACTTCTTATTCTCTCTACCACTTCAAAATTCTCTGGCTCTAAATCTCTCAAGCCTCTTGGTAGCTGAAACTTCATCTTAGCGAAAGTTGATGCCTAGTCTATTTAAAATGTTTTGAACTAAGAGCTTTCTTTCTTCTTGGTCGTTGAAGTGCTGGCTCCCTTGCCAATCCTACCGAGCTCCGCTATCATCGCTGTGAGTTGAATATCAGGGTGGGCTCCCACTATCAACCTGTAGTCGTACCTTGCCAGAGCTTCTGCAACTTCGTCCAGATTTGGTAGGTTCAGCTTGAAGACTTCCTCGTTGGCGTATTTGATTACGTCTCGCTCGGACATACCATAGACTCTCATAAGCTCCAAGAGCCTCTCTCTCGCCTCCTTGAACCTCCCCTCCAGTGCCATGTTGACCATCTCGCCTACCTTTGCCTTCCCCGACATTCCTGAAATCTTCTTGACGTTCTCGACGCTGACCTCACCCAGAGCAGAAGAGGATTGCAAGATGTTTATGGCAAGCCTAAGATCTCCTTCAGCCAATTCATGAATCAGGCTCAGTGCCTTGTCTGAATACTTCACCTTCTCGTGTTCACAGATCTTCTTCAAATAATTCACAATGTCCTCCTTTTCCAACCGAGAGAACCTGAAGATGGCGCACCTGCTCTGAATAGGTTCTATTATCCCTGAAGAATAGTTACAAATTAGTATGAACCTGCATATTCTTGAACTCTCCTCCATTATCCTCCTTAAAGCAGTCTGGGCATCGCCAGTCATCTCATCGGCCTCATCAAGTATTATTATCCTAAAGGGAATTCCTGTACGCTTGTCTATGTATCTCGCAAAAGTCTTTACTCTATCTCTTACGGTGTTAATGCCCCTCTCATCTGATGCATTTAACTCTAGAGTATAGTCTCTCCAATAATCTCTCAATATACTTCTTGCTATGCATAGGGCAACCGTTGTTTTGCCAGTGCCAGGTGGACCAGCGAATAATAAATGTGGCATTTCATTAGGAGAATTTAGCATCGATTTGAGCCTCTCTACTATATCCCTTTGATTCACCAAATCTTCAAGCCTTAGGGGTCTGTACTTCTCTGTCCACATCAGATTCTGGATAGACAATTTTTGGCTGCTCCTCTTTGTGCCTTCAACATAGCCTATGATTTATAAGTTTAAAATCCATCTATCGGTTGAACTATGAAATCAAAGATCGTAGAGGATTCATACTTAAGGTCAAAGAGGCACGTATTCAAAGACAGGATTCATGCAGGAGAGCTTTTGGCAAAAAGGCTTGAGAATTATAGGAATCAAGACTCATTGATACTGGCAGTACCTTCGGGAGGAGTCCCCGTAGCGTTCGTTGTTGCTGAAGAGCTTAGGAAGCCTTTAGATGTTATCGTCGTCAGGAAGATTCCCATCCCTATGGAGCCCGAAGCAGGATTCGGAGCCATAAGCTATGATGGCATAACGGTGCTGAATGAATCCCTAGTAGAAAGGCTCGGCCTTACAAAGAAGGAGATCGATGAGTACTCTTCTCAAGTAATCGGAGAGATAAGAAGCAGGATGGACAAGTTCAGAGGAGATAGGCCTTTCCCTGATCTAAAGGATAAAGTTGTCATAATCGTTGACGATGGTCTGGCATCAGGCTATACGATGCTCGCCGCTGTAAAGTCTATCATGAAGCAACCTGTAAAGAAGACGGTAGTCGCGGTGCCCACAGCTTCTACTAGTTCTATAACTTTGGTGGCTCCCCATGTCGATGAGATCGTCTGCCTTAACGTTAGAGATAGCTATTTCTTTGCCGTGGCCGATGCCTATCAAATATGGTACGATCTTAGCGATGACGAAGTTCAAAATTATTTGGGTAGACTGAAGGAGTAGCGAGGACGGTTATATCTACTCTTTGTCTATGAATTCATCGGGACTGGGCGGCTCAGGCTTTAACCCCTTCCTCTTCCTTATCTCTGTTACCAAAGGAAGGAGCATGCTTGATGGCACGGCGCTCCACATCTTGAAGTGAGTGGACCATAGGGCCTTTCCAGCTGTGGCACTCCTTATGACTTCGCTAAGGTCGAAGGTCTCTGCGGCTGGTATCTCCCCCATTATCACCGTTGTAAACTCCTTTTGATCTATCGTAAGGACCTTGCCCCTCTTGGATGAAATCACGCCCACGACCTGGCCCACCAATTCCGTGGGTGCCTTGGCTTCCATACCCAAAATTGGCTCAAGTAGAACCGGCTCTGCCAGCAACAAGGCGCCGAGTAGCGACCTTCTTGAGGCGGGCATCAACTGAGCGTATGTGCGATGGGCTGGGTCACTGTGAAACTCTGCGTGGTGTAGTATGATTTTTACACCCCTGCAATACTCATAAGCAAGGGGGCCGTTCTCCATGACATCCATAAAACCGGATCTTATCATGTCTATGGATTCTTGCATGTACTGGACGCCCTTTGTTGCGTCTATGAGAATGTTTCCCCTATCGTCTACAGCGACTACATTCCTTGCCTCGTCCGCATCCCATCCACGATCTCTTAACGTCTTGGCAATGGTTTTCCTATCAGTTGCTTCGCCAATGGTACCGTCCCTTATCAGTTTCACTATGTCCTCCTGCAACGGCTCGACTTTCATGAAGATGCGGTTGTGCTTGTTTGGAGATTTCGCCATAACAGGGCCCGCCCTGCCCCTGATCGTTTCCCTGTAGTTTATGAGGGGCTTAGACGTTATTACCTCCAAACCTTGTTGCTGAATCATGGTAGTTGCAATCTCTAGGTGCAGTACCCCCATGCCTGACATTAGCATCTCCCCTGTCTCTTCATTGATCCTCATAATGAGGTTCGGGTCTTCTATGCTAAGCTTCCCAAGATAGTCAACTAATTTTGGCAAGTCTCGTGGGTACTTGGGCTCTACAGCTATGGTAACAACGGGCTCAGATACGTACTTTATTTGCTCAAAGGGGACTATGCCCTTCATCGATGATATTGTCTCACCAGATCTTGCGTGTTCCAGACCCAGTAAAGCGGGTATATTCCCCGAGGCCAAGCTCCCGACCATCTCCCGAAAGGGACCCATGAACATGTTGACAGACTGTATCCTCTCCTCCCTTTTGGCCCCAAGCAGATAGGCGCTATCCCCGTCTTTCACTGTGCCCGAGAAGAGTCTGCCTATGGCAACCACTCCTGCTTGGGGATCGACTACTACGTTGGTAATCATCATCACCATAGGTCCATTTTCATCACAAGAAAAAAGAGCCTTTCCTACCTCTGAATTTATGTCCCCCTTCCATATCCTAGGGATGCGGTAACTCTGGGCTATATCGGGTTGGGGGTGGTGCTTTATCACCATGGATAGGACTGCCTCGTGAAGAGGCAGCTTCTTGGCCAATTCGGCCTCGGAGCCTTCGTTGTAAGCCTTCGCTATGTCGCTGAACTTTACCCCTTTCTGTTGAGCTATGTCAAAGTTGAAACCCCATCGATCTTTTGCAGAACCAAAGGCTACTGAGTTCTTCGGTATACCGACCTTCCACTCCTCCTTGAATTGAGGCTCAGCGTAGATATCGATCAGTTGGTTGAAGTCGTTTACTATATTTGCGAGCCACTGTTGCATCTTTTCTGGGGTTAAACGAAGCTCCTTGATCAATCGGTCTATCTTGTTGATGTACAAGACGGGACGGACTCTCTCTTCCAACGCCTGCCTCGTAACGGTCTCGGTCTGGGTCATCACCCCCTCCACAGCATCTATTACCACAACGCAGCCATCTATCGCCCTAAGGCTTCTTGTCACCTTTCCTGTGAAGTCTATGTGTCCAGGCGTATCTATCAGGTTTATGACGTAGGGCTTATCACCATATTCATAGTACAAGGTAACGTTGGCTGCTTTGATGGTCATCTGCCTCTGTTGCTCGAGATCCATATAGTCCAAGGCAAGGGCCTGCCCTGCTACTGAAGGGCTCAGCATACCGCAAGCAGCGAGCAGGCTATCACTCATAGTAGTCTTGCCGTGATCGACATGGGCAATTATGCCTATGTTCCTTATCTGATCCTTATTCCTGATGATCTTCAGGGCTTCAGAGGTTGTCTTATACCTTGGCAAAGCTCATCACATTGGTTTGATATGAATTTGCACTCCAGTACTATACTGATATTTAGGTCTTATCGATTCTACTTAAACCTTTTCTGTAGATCATAGTTTGTTAGTATTCTACAGTGGCATGGCGCCTTCCAAGATCCTTTTCATTCAGACCAAGCTTCTTCATCATAACTGGTATCATGGCATCTAGTAGAACCATGCATGTGTCTTCGAAGAGGGTGCCAAGAGGGGCCAGAGGTTCATGAAGTCCCAATATCTGTCTCGCAAAGTAGTCTCTACCATCAGCCTCTGTAGTTGGCATCACCCTACCCTTTACTTGAAGGACAAAATCAGCTATCTTGCCTAGAGGCGAGTCCAGATAAGAAGTTATTCCTATCACCATGGCGCCTACATACTTTGCAGCCTCAACAGCGGTCATCACGAGTTTTGTAGAGCCTGAGCCTGATATGGCTATGACGAGATCTCCCTTGCTTACAGATGGCATCAAAGTCTCCCCAAGTATGTGAACTTCGTAGCCAAGGTGTAGGAGCCTTAGGGCAAAGGCTCTCCCTACAAGCCCGCTTCTCCCTGCCCCCATAACGAATATCTTTTTGTCACGAGAAGAAAGAATAAGATCCACACATTTGTCTACCTCTTCCTGAGAAACATTAGAGAGGTTCTTACTTATGAGAGCTGCAAGAACTGAAGAGGCAATTTTTATATCCGAACCCATCAAGCCTCTGAAGACCCCACTAGTAGTGTATAGAGCGTCTATAGAAAAGCTTTTTCACTGATCTGGAAGCTTTGTCTGCCTTCCGGTGCTTCTATCCATTCATATTTCTTAGTCAAAGCCTTGTCTATTCTAAGGGCTCTGACCTTGCCTACTCCTCGAACGCGAGTGATTTCGGATACGTTTGCGTTGAATACTGCTCTTGGGGTCTTAAATGTGTTCAGCAACCTCGTGGCGAATTTCCTCCCTATCCCAGGGAGGGATGAAACCATGTAGACCTGCTGTAGCCCTGTCACTTCGGTCTTTCTTGGCTTCCTTATCAATAATATGTGCTTCTTCTCCTTGCTTAAATGCTCTGTAAGGACAATAAAAGCCATGGTAGTATCTTCAGAAGGTATAGTATAAAGTGTGCGAACATCATAATCTGCTATGACGGCAGCCAAGGCTCCATAGACTACTTTCATGTTGTTTACCATCGATTGTAATTCTCTCACATCTCCCTCCAATACCAGAAAGGGTCTTGAGTAAGATTAATGTAGCTCGGCCAACTGTTTGAAGAGCCTCCCATCGTATATGGATGATACAAAGTCTGATACCGTCTTCCTCTCCACAGCAACATCTGAAGCTGAGCAAAGTCCAGCCTTGCCCCCGAGATCTGATAGAAAGTTAGGAACTAGGCTTGCCCTCTCCCTTTCATCGACAACTATCCTAACTCTGTGTGTTAAAGATTTTGGCATACTAAATTGGCAATAACATAAGATGGGCTTAAGATTATTGTAAATAGAACTATTTGATTTCTTTTATCTTGGTTTGAAGTTTCTCAGATAGGGTAGATAGAAACTGATCCATTATCTTGTCCTCGCCGAATGAAGAAAAGAGGGATGCAGCAGTAGAGTGCCCCCCACCCTTCCCTTTCAGCGTAGAGGCTACCTTCTCAGCTATGTCTATCCCCAAATGCACCCCAGTCTTTGAGTAGAAGGACTGAGTGGCCCTTAGACTTCCCCTTACCCCATCTTCATGACTACCCAGTGCAAAGGCCAGATCTACACCTAGGTCCAAAAGTGAATTTGCTATGGAGGCTTGGAAGGACTTTACATTCGTTATGGCTATGACCCATTCTTCTGCCCTATATGCCCTCAACCTTTTTGCAGCCTTCACGTGCGCTATAACCTTGGGCAGACTTCTAGGCATTTCAAGAACCTTCTTGGCTTCGCCCAGAGATGCACCCTTTCGGCAGAGCTCTGCCACTGCCTCGATAGTCTTACAATCGGCTATGGCCAAGTGCTGTGAGTCGAACATTATTCCTATGAGAAGTGCTTGCGCCACATCCTTCGTCATATTCGCTCTTTTGGCCTTGAATATTCTATGAACAATCTCGCTACAAGAGAACGCCTTATCGTCTACCAGTATCAAGTCCGCTACAGACTCTGTAGACTTCACCAAGGGGTGGTGATCTATGAAGACCTTTGGGGCTTTTGTGAATCTGAGTTCATCGCCCCAGCCCCCTAAGAGTGATAGGTCTCCTGTATCAACGATCACAATCAGGTCTGCTTTTGAAATGTTTGGTATTTCAGTAACTTCTTTGCTGAACCTATCCTGAACCCTTTTGGCAGGTGTGCTGAGCCCCTTAGGTGAAGCTATTACTATATCGACTTTAGGGTTTATCTGCTCAAGAAGGGATGCAACTCCATAGGCCTAGCAATAGGCATCTACATCTGCATTTCTGTGGCAGAGCACAAGAGCACTTTTTAATTTCTCAGACTCTATTAAAGGGAAGTTCTTGAGCTCTTTTGATTTTATCAATTTCATGATGGAGGTTTAGGACGTAGGGTTTCATCTATCTTTGCCTGTAGACTCTTCACGTTCTCTCTCATCCTAGTCTCCTGCTTTGCTAACACTAGAGACCTTGTATTGGCTATCTCCCTCTTCTCCTCTAGCTCTTTCAGCATATCGTCCCTCTTCACCTTTATAAGTATCGAGCCAGCAAGCTTAAAGACCGTCTCTTCTGGGCTGGCTTTCTTCAATTCACCTACAGCCCTCTCTATCTCGGCTATCTCCATCTCTACCTGTTGCTTCTGAATAAGTATCGCCTGAAGGCTCTGCTGTAACTGATCGAACCTTGCCAGTTGCTCTCTTAACCAAGGAGGAATCTCTTCTTTACTCATGCCGATCACTATTAATTGATGTTGATGTCATAACTGCACATAAATAAGTTGCGTTAATCAATAAGGTCATCTCTCCTTTAGCACAAGGGTCAATAAGAGAGATGAGAGAGCAAATATGGCCATAGTAAAGAAGACAAGTATTTTATCGTAAATCATGTCCATTACAAGACCTACGACAAAAGGACCTAGGAATATGCCAATGCCCAAGCATGCGTTTAAAACTCCAAAGCCCAGACCGATATTCTTTGAATCCATGATTTTGGATGGTATGGAAAAAATCATAGGAGGGACAAAAGCAACCACCAGACCAAAGAGAATTGTCGCTGGGACCAATGCTTCTACCGATATACTGGGCAGGAAGAGGAAAGACAAGGTCATTCCTAAAGCCGAGAGCATCATCAAAAGTCTGCGCTTTCTGATCCTATCAGAGAGATAACCTGTTAGGGGGGTTATCAGGGAGCCTACCATGAACATACTGCTCGTGAAGGCTGATTTGGCAGGGTCCAGACCCCAAAAGTCCATAAAGAGTTTTGGACTCCATGTGAGGAAAGAAATGATGGCCATGTTAAAGGTTGCCCAGACTAATCCCAGAAGCCATATCTGACCATTTTTAATGCCTGAGAAAGATAAATTGGTTCTCTCTTTATACTCTTCCTTGACAAAGAGAGAGAAGATCGATAGAGCGGCCATACAGATTATGAAGGCTATAAAGAATGGGGCCTGCCAGCCATAGATTATCTGTGTTATTCCAAGAAGATTAAATGAGACTAGGGTGGCCAGAGGCATGTTTAAGCCATGAATCCCCATAGCCAAGCCCATCTCCCTTTGGGCAAAATACTGTGTTAAGAGAGCAGGCATAGCAACTATCAAAAAAGTGCCACCCACTCCAATGATCAACCTACTCATCTCCAGACTCAAGAATGAAGATGATAATGCGAATATTAGTGTGCCAACAGAAACTAGGATTAGTCCGGTCAGCCCAATGATCTTTGTTCCGTACTTATTGACGAAGGCTCCACCAAGAATGGAGAGGAACACGCCGGGCAATGCAATAAAGGACATGAGGTTACTCGCCCTAGCATTGCTAACATCATATACTTCAATGAGGGTTGGTAACACTGGAGGGACTATCTGCATCGAAAATAAGAAGGAAGAAGATGATAAGAGGGCAATGAAGAGCATCAACCAGCGGCTTCGATCTTCTGACAATCTTGCTTAAACACCCTTATTTGCACAATGTTTTGACAGTCTAAGATTGCGAGGAGATAAATAGACGAGCTTTTAAGCATTTTACACCACAATTTGAACAAAAAGCTAATCTACTATGAGACCGAAGATGGCCTGAAGGGAGATGGCCAAGGTAGGAGTCGTAGGGGTCGGGGGATGGGGGAAGAACCACCTAAGGGTTTTGAATGACCTAGGCGCCTTGTCATGCTTCTGTGATATAGATAGGGAGAGGATCAATGTTTTTGAAGAAAGGTATCAGGTTAGGGGCTACAACAGCATCGATGAAATGCTCAGAAAGGAGAATTTGGACGCGGTTACAGTATGCACCCCCAGTGCCACTCATTATGAAGTCGCAAAGAAGTCTATAGAATCAGGCCTTGATACTTTCGTGGAGAAGCCTCTAACCTACAAATCTCTGGAGGGCGAGAAACTGGTCCAGATGGCCAAGGAGAAGGGAGTTGTTTTGACGGTTGGCTTCATAGAACGTTTCAACCCTGCCATCATAGAACTGAAGAATTTGCTGAAGGGAGGGAGGCTCGGTGAGTCCTTGCTCTTGGAGTTCCATAGAGAGAATCTGTGGACAGGGAGGGTGAAGGATGTGGGCGTGATAATGGATACAGCTGTTCATGACATAGATACTGCAAGATGGATCTTTGAAGAAGAGCCTAGGGTGACTTTTGCCAGAACAGGAAAGGTCCTCAACGAGCATGAAGGACCCGACTTCGCTGCCATAACTCTAGGCTTCAGCGATCAGAAGACTGCCTTCATAGTTGCCAATTGGCTCACCCCGAAGAAGATCAGAAGGTTGGAGGTCGTGTGCATAAGAGGGATAGTCACGATAGACTTCATAACTCAAGAGTTGGTCATAGATAGCGATGAAGGTACAACCATTCCGAGGAAGAAGTGGGAGGAGCCTCTCCTCACAGAGCTTAGAGAGTTTGTAAATTGCATAGAGAAGGGTAGCCAACCCATCATAAAAGGACTGGATGGAGTGAATGTAACTAAGATAGCTGAAGCATCCATGATTTCCCACGAGACAGGGTCGCCCATATACCTTGGCTTGTAGTTACTTCTATCTCTTTATCGCTATCATCAAATGCAGCTCATCTTTGTGAGATCAGCTCCTTTTGGGAAGGCTTCTGCCACATCCTTCAAGATGTTAATGAAGCCAGTTGTAGGGGCTTGGTTGCTAAGTGGTATTGGCAAGTCCTAGGAATCAGACGAAAGTGTAATCAAATCCGATAGCATATGGACATAAAATTCTGTACTGCATGATTCGGTTGTCTCTTTTCCGTTTGTAATACCCCGCGATAGTGATGTGATACTTGCCAATGGTCCCAGATAGCTGATTCTTTGATTGTCTCCATGATACTGATCTCTCGGCATCGTTTATAGCAACTACAATCTCGAGGTCCCCTTCGCCGATCCATTTCTTGTCAGGATCGCTAAGCTTGGAGCTGCCATGTGTTTTTCCCCATTGAGGATGAGAGTGAAAATAACCGAGTTTCTGAAGCTGTACCAATTTTGGCAAAACTTCAATCACCTTCAACTCTCTCCTCCAGTTAGGTACCACCTCAGACGGTTTCCTTTCTGCCGACTGGAAAGGAATAGCAAATTCTACCACTATCCTGTTTTTCGTCCGATAACCCAACAAGGCTCCGTGACATTCGTTCTTGTAGACCTCCACGGATGATAAGAGAATGCTCATAAAGGCCTTATCACAAAGAAAGATGTCTGTTAATCCAAACAAACTAGACCCTACTTCTAACTGCTAAATCTACGTGTTGTTCACTTTTTATGTATTTCGCTTAGAGAGCTGCAGGAAGGGGATATTCCTCAAGTTGTCAAGATGATAGTTGCACATCCTGCGAGATTTTTTCCATAATTTTCTTATCAAAGAATAATCCTCTAAATCCAAAGTGTATAGTTCTAACCATGATTTCTAAATCTAAGCTACTATGAATGTCTTGTTTTAGATATAGTTTGTGAAGGATGCTTATCCAAAATAGAGAGAGCTTAATTCAAGAGTTAGAGTTTTTGGCTATTAAGAGTTTTAGGTAAATACAAAAAACTCATCATAGTAGTCTTGTAGCCTCAGAGGTTTATTTATGTGGTACTTAATAATTAAAAGTTTGAACTACTCTGTATCAACGCCCTTTAGAGTCTTATCGGTGAGAAATAAGATAGTTAGATTCAAAATGAATGTTGCAACAGCCTTGGTTATCTTTTCACGTTTGGGATGAACAGAGAATATTCTATATTCATCACAGAGTTGTGAAAGAGGTTTATACTTTTCAGGAATCAATTCCTTATACTTTTGGCCCTTTAGACACGTGTTGATCAATTTCCCAAGAGTTTCTTTTTCCAACTTCTTATTCGGTGTAACTCTTTTCATAAGTTCAACAAGCCTACTTTCTATACAACAAACTGACATAGCAACAGAGGAGTAGTAGCAGCCTTCTGTAAGATTATGAATAGCCTCGTTTAATCTATCCCTTTCTTCTTCACTTAGATATGAAGTAATTTGTTTTAACTCTTTTGAGGCACGATCAAATATCTCTATTAACACATCCACAGCATGAATAAACTTCTCCCTATCTGTGACAACAGCTTGCTGTAATCTATGGATAAATTTCATTAAATTATCCCGGTTAAATTCTAGTGATGATATTCCAAATTGATCACAAATTTCAGCTACGACCTTTATGGGTTCATACCAACTTAGGTATCTCGGTGTATAACAAAAAAGATAATCTTCGGAACTCGCTAACGTTTTAATTTGTTTTTTACCTTTTTCGTCTTTAGATGAGAATACCAAATCAAGTATATCTTCTTTAAACTTTTCACACTTTTCCACGATATTCGGGATTATAGCTCCTAGATAGTCTTGCTTCATTTGGGATGTAGAGAGCATATTCCTTCATAAGGCTTTTGGATAATTAGGAAGATAAGTTAGCATCTTCTTAATAGAAACCAAAAACTCCCAAGATACTAACGAAAGTAGACTATTCGTGTATTTCTATTCCTACCTTTGTTTCTATAGAGGCAAGCCAAGTGGGAGATCCATTTTTACTGCATTTATACTCACGAAGAACAAATAGATTATGTGATGGAACTCATAAAACAGTCTTATGAGATTAGTGGCATGAGTGGCTAACTTGAAATGTAGGTAGAATGGTGTTCATTATTGATCGGAAAGTATGACGTAGTTCCCTTGAAAAGGGTAAAAGCCAGAGTTATGCATCAATGTAATAAATGTGGTTTAGTCACAGGAATAGAAGAGTACTACTACACTCAAAAAGATGAATTTCTACAATTTTTACACGCAAAAAAGTTCTGTTCTAAATGTTATCAAGAGTATGGAGAGGGACTTTTAGCAATAAAACAAGAGAAAGGTGCAGGAAATAACGCATCCAAAAAACTAGACAATTACCTCTGAAAGTTCTTTGTTCTTAAACGCTTAAATCACTTTTAGACTTGTCTATGGAATAGATGGACAACGAAGAAACTATAGGAAGGATAGAACAAAGTCTCAGAATAGGAGAGCTAGACTACCTAATAACCTCTCAACAAAGCATTAAACTTTTAAGAACGAATGAGCTATAGTTTTAGGTTAATGATAATTGAGAATTGGATTAATAAGAAATCAATTGCTAACAATTTATTTAAATATCTTAAGAAGCATCCATGATCGATGAGCAAATCTTCCAAAGGGTTCAAAATAATAAACCACATAGGTAAGAACGTCAAACTTGGAAGGGACGTCAAGATTTGGAACTTTGCATATGTAGGAGACAATGCTGAAATAGGGGATGATGTGATGATAGGCTCTCTCACGCATATAGATTATAATGTACAGATAGGCAACAATTGCAGAATAGAGGGCAGTGTCTACATACCACCATTGACAGTTATAGGAAACGGTGTATTCATAGGGCCTGGGGCGATATTTACCAATGATCCATATCCTCCAAGCAAGAGGCTCTCTGGGATAGTGGTGGAGGATGGGGCAGTGATAGGAGCAGGCTCTGTCATAAAAGCTGGGGTAAGAATAGGGAAGAATAGCATGGTAGCCATGGGATCTGTAGTGACAGAAGATGTACCATCAGGTAAAGTGGTGATAGGTTCTCCAGCAAGGCCTGCCTACTCCCGCAAAGAATATGATAAGAAGAGAAAGAACTGGGAGAAGGGTCCATGATTAAGCTGATAGATTCCTCTTGATGTAAAGATTTCTCAGCTCTATCATGATCACTATCCATACAAGAGCCAGAATTGCAGAAAGTACAACTTTGAGCAGAGAATTTAAGAAGGTGAAGATGTGATCATTTTCTGGAAAAGGTTCAAAGGGTACTATCAGCCCAAAGATCATATAGGATCCAAAGAAGACGAGGGCCCAAGCCAAGCCTATAATCCCCATAAGGGGCAGGATTCTTGAATTCAAACTAAACGCACCATGTTACCAATGCCGTTATTACGGCAAGAAAGGCTGAGAAGGCTGAGAGTTTGAATATGTTTGATACAACTTCTCTCTCGGACAAGGGACCGTCAGCTAATATCATCCTCACCAATGTAGTAGGGGCCGAAGGATCCTTGGATGCTACGAGCTGTCCATCTGGGAGGAGAATGGTAGGTCTTGTCTTTATAGATCTATGCTCTATAAACCCCTTTATGCTTGATAAGATGAAGAAGGAGTTCAGTATGGCAGGAAGGATGGATACTATGGCGACTATCTCGACCCTACCCACTATGGCTATTGAGCAGAACATGGCGCCCAAAGCCAGACTACCAGAGTCTCCTGGGAAGATTTTAGAGGGGTATCTATGAAAAAAGTAGAAGGCTATAGACGATGCTATCAACGGCAAAGTAGCTACCATCATAATGTAATCTCCTTTCAACATCAAAGCAAATACCAAAGGAATGGTGGCTATCACAATAAAGCCACTAAGAGCTCCATTCAAGACATCTATCATGTTCGTAGCGTTGGATACTATCGGTACAGCCAACAGAACCAATAGAGGGTAGACCATCGTAAGTCTTACATAGCCAAAGATGGGAAATTCAGGGTAAGGAACGTAGGTCTCCAAAAGAAGGATGGGCAAGCTCGCCAAGATGAGAAGAAGAGGCTTTATCATACCATTCTTCAACCTCCACCTATCGTCTATGAGGCCTATGATACCCGCTATTATTGTTACTAACGTTATGGATAGGATTTTTAGGTCGCCATAGATGAGGTACAATATAGCTTCAACTATGACTATGGATGATAGAATGGCAGGGCCTCCTGGCCATGCTACCTTCGGCCTTTCTGGCTTATGATAATCTTCCACTACAGATCCTCTTTTTGGCAGAGTCTTGACCAGAGTGAGTGTCAACAGATAAGTAAGTGAAAAGGTTACAGCAAAAACAATAGAAGCAAGTAATATCAGATTATATAGTAGAGTCATGCCAAACCAACGGTTAAAGAGAGATGGATTTAAGTTTAGGGATGGAGGGCTCTCTTCAGCAACTTTTATTAAAATTAAAGTTTGAGAAAGGAGGGGTTTGACGATCTTATGCCTAAACTAGCAAGACTGAGGGCCGATGCAAAAGAACTGTGCGAGTTGGCCATCAAGAATGGTGCGAGCCATGCCAAGGTAATCAGATCCGAGCAAGTAGTCGTTGATGAGAGAGTTTTGCTGAAGTGCAGGTACCCTCCTTGCAAGTGGTATGGTCAATGCTTGATGTGCCCTCCATATACACCATCGCCACAAGAATTCTCAAGATACCTTAAAAAGTACAGATATGCGGTAATAATCCAGTTCGAGTTCCCCTATCCAGAGGAGTTGGCAAAGAAGATAAGGAATGGGAATGATGTGTTGCCCAGTCTTTTCAAGGAGATGGACTATAGGGATGAATCCTTTAATATCTCTTGGAAGGAGCTACACAGACTAGTCTCAACCATTGAGAGAGAAGCCTTCAACCGTGGTTACTACTTTGTCACAGGGCTTGTAGGAGCTTCGTGTATTTTTTGTGAGAAATGTGACCCAAATATGCCTTGCAAGCATCCCTATGAAGCCAGACCAAGTATGGAATCGGTTGGGATAGACGTCTATGCAACTACGAAAAAAGTGGGGTTGGACTTCGTGTTCTCTCCCCGTGATAGGATAACCTTGACTGGCCTAGTCCTTCTGGACTAAATCTTCGTATAAAGGCTCAAAGTTATATATGGCTCCTTTATACGAACAGCCGAGAGTCGATGAAGATAAGCGAATTGAGGGATGGTATGAGGAGGGTTGACGCCGAGGGCATAGTCTCAGAGATCCCTGAACCTAGGGTGGTCACTTTAAGGACTGGGCAGCAGGCAAGGGTTGCAGACTGCACTTTACAAGATGCTTCGGGCAAGGTAAAGCTATCCCTATGGGACGATGACATAGAGAAGGTTCACGTTGGCTCAAGGATAAAGGTAGAGAACGGCTACACAAATAGTTTCAGAGGAGAAATAAGACTGAACGTAGGGAGGTATGGAAGGCTCATCACCTTGGAGTGAATAGCTGGCAAGATTGAAGCTATACTATCAGATTACTTACTCTGGCCATTAAGCCGTTTCTGGCATTCTTTCACCTATCGTTTGAATCAGAGAGTCAGGGATTTCTGGGAAGCTCTCTTTTATTCTTTGCTCAGCCACTGCTGATGCTTCTGCAAGAATTTTCTCAGCGTCTTCATTTGCAACTTCAAAGCCTACTTGGTCTGAGCCAGTCTGAGTAGCACTTACCATGATCTCACCAAGAAGGTTGCTTATCTCTCCTATTTCGTTCTCAGCCTCTGGAACTATTTCTGCCAACCCCGATCTGATACTCTTGGTCACAGCGATGGCTGGATTCAGTGTGAAGGTTATATCACCCAAGTCCTTCACAGTATCTAGCCTCAGCATTATTTGCTCCAGAGCAAGTTTGGCCTGTGCAACCATTTTATTCATCTTCCTAACCTCGGCCAGTTCGTTTGCGAACATGGAAGCCCTTTGTGTATCTTTTCTTTGAATGGATAAAACAACATCACTAAAGATCTTTAACCCTCTGCTATTGAGCCTAGTACAGGCAGAGTCGAGCTTGTTTATCTGAATCTGGATTTGTCCTGTAGCACGTTCGATCATAGGCCTTATCGGGTCCTTAGACATAGTATTCTTCAATCTATCCCCAAGGTTATTGGATTTGCCCTTACCCCATCTTTTGATGAATCTACTCATCTTACGCCATAAATCTGCTCTATAATCATAACTTTATACAGCTAAGATAATAACCCTTAACGAAAGGTGAAAATATTTTAGAGCTGAATACAATTACTATTCATAATAAGAAGAGAACTGCCCAGAGTGGCACGGCTAGTGCAGCCCACACAAATTTATTCCACATGAATACCTTATAACCGTCCATGGGCGGCAGTGGAATCAAGTTGAAGGCTGCAAGAAGAGCATTGATGTAGAATCCCAGAGATCCTATTTCACCAAGAAGCCCATTATAGAATGCAAAAGACAAGAAGATCAGAGCGATAAATACGTTGGCCATAGGTCCTGATAGAGATATTATCCCGTTCTCTCTTTTCGTTATATCATATAGCATTGGCGTTATGTATACTGCCCCGGGGGCTGCGAATATGAGCCGCCCTCCCGAGAGAACGGCGAAGGCGAGAGCCAAGATCAGCCCCATGGGCCACATCCTAAACTCCGCATAGCATCCGTACCTTTGGGCCACAAATTTGTGAAGAAGTTCATGTCCTATGAAGCCTGCACCTATGGTCAACAAGGATATCATAAAGAACATGGTGAACAATCCTAGAGAGCCTATTGTTGATATAGAGAAGGCCAATCCAAGCGCAAGCCACGCAATCAAAAGGTGCTGAAATTCGGTCCAGCTAAAAGCCTTCCTCTGTTTAGGGTTCATTTTGAACTGAAGACAAGATATGACACTTGTTTAAAGCTCTTTCTTGCCTCTTATTTGATGAATGGAGGAGTATCGAACCTCTTCATTACCTCGTGAATCTTTTCTATAACGTCTGTTGCCATTATGTGGTAACCTCTATCTTTCACCGCAAAATCTCCAGCAGACCCTGATACGAATGCAGCGGCACAGGCGGCTCTGAACGGCTCTACCCCCCAAGCCATGAAGGTGGCAACTATGCCGGACAATACATCCCCAGTCCCACCGACCGTCATCCCCGGATTCCCTGTCAGGTTCACCTTAACATGATTCCCATCAGATATTATATCTTCATGAGCCTTTAACAGTATAGTCAAACCCAACTTCTTTGCCTCTCCTCGAACCTGCTTCATCCTGTCCTCAAGCTTGTCTGGAGGTGTTATTTTATTATGAGTTACAATTTCGAACTCCCCTGCATGAGGTGTAATTACAGCAGGATAATTCTTTAAACATGTAGGATCTTCTGATAGAGCTTTTAGAGCATCTGCATCTACAAGCATGGGCCTGTCCTTTCCCACTTCTTTCATAAAGCTCAAGATAGCGACCTTGGTTTCCTCCTCCAACCCGATGCCAGGGCCCACTATCACACTTGTGCACCTCTCTGCCAGACTCTTCAGTTCGGGTAGGTCTTTTGATGTGATATAATCGTCTCTCAGCTTTCTTACTATCAGGTTTGGGGAGAAGGACCGTATCACATCGGCAACGCTCTTTGGCGCGGCTATTATGGATATATCGATGCCCGTGCGTATAGCTGCTAGAGCTGCCAAGGTTGGTGCCCCAGAATACTCTTTGCTACCTCCAACTATCAGCAGACGTCCAAAGTCCCCCTTCTTCGAGAAGATGTTCCTAGGCTTCATGGAATAGCGTAAATCACCAGGACCAGCTATTACTTCGGCCTTGGGGGGCATTCCTATAGGGGCGATGATGATACTTCCTGTCATCTCCTTCCTATTTATCAGCCCTGGCTTCATCTTGTGTAAAGTTACAGTGATGTCTGCCTTCACGCATTTATCATGGACATCGCCTGTCAGAGGGTTCAGTCCAGAGGGGATATCAACGGCTATCTTGAAGCCTTTTGACGAATTTATGATGTCTATGGCTGATGAGAAGGGCTCCCTTATCCTACTCTTTATGCCTGTGCCAAATATGGCATCGATTATTACGTCTGCACCTTCGATTATGCTCTTTAGATTCATCAAGGATTGAGCGTCAGGGGCTAAAGCGTATCGAACATCAAAGACCATCCTTTCTATGATTTGCCAGTTTTTAGATGCTTCTTCGGTCTTGATGTCCTCAACTCTACCCAATATGATGACCGTTACATTAGCTCGGCCAGCAAGATGCCTTGCACATGCCAAGCCGTCTCCTCCATTGTTCCCAGTGCCAGCCATGATCACAACTCTGTCCTTTGGAGCCTTCTCTAGAGCCTCTTTTGCAACATCGGCAACAGCCCTTCCAGCGTTCTCCATCAAAAGCAATCTAGGCACTCCTAGATACTCCGAATTTTCATCGGCTATGGCCATCTCTTCCGGTGTTATAGTGCTCATGCCAACCAATCAATGAGCCGAGGGGTTAAATTAACGTTTAGTCTGATTTTAGAGAATGTAGTTACCACGGTGCATTTATGATTAAAGATGGAAAATTAGCAAAGAAAATTAGAGAAGATTACTTGAAGAAAATTAAAAAGAATAAAGATTAACATCCACTGTTTATTTGTAGTAGAGTCTTTAGAGGCAATATCATGGTTAGGAAAATTACCTTCAAATCTTTAGTAATAGATAGCCTCTTGAGCTACGCTAAGACCTTTTATCCAAATGAGGGCATACTTCTTCTTAAAGGAAAGATAGGTAAGGACGAAATTTTGGTAAAGGAAACTGTAATCCCACCCCTTGCTACACATGGCAAAAGCTTCTCAAGCTTCCCCTTTCATATGCTCCCTCTAGATTTATCCATAGTTGGCGTGGCTCATTCACATCCATCTGGAGTATTAAAACCGTCTTTGGAAGATTTGAATAACTTCTATGGCAGAATAATGGTCATAATGGCCTATCCTTACAATTCTGAGAGAGATATTGCAGTATTTGATCGTGAAGGGAACGTGATAAAATACTCGATCGTTCCTAAATGATTAAAAATGTTTAATACTAAATACAAAACTTACAGAATGAAGAGAATCTTAAACGTTTACAAGCATTGTGATGGTGGATGGTTTTGGAACAAGTATTCAGCCCATCCATACATTGGTTGTGAGTATGGATGCCTTTATTGCTATGAGAGGGATAGAAAGTACAACCCCTATGATGATCCTGAGGATTTTGATAGGATAGTTCAGGTAAAAGAGAATGTACCAGAGCTACTAAGAAAGGAACTTGTTAAAAAGTCAATAGATCTGATAACTATTGGAGACTGGCAACCAGTAGAGGCAAAGTACAGACTCTCAAGGGGAATGTTGGAAGTTGTCCTTGATCTTGGCTTTCCAGTGTTTATAAATGAGAAATCTCCTCTTGTTTTGAGGGACTTAGATCTGATAAAGAAAATCAACGATAAAGCCTATGCAAACATCGGATTTTCAATCATGACTACAAAGGATGACAAGATTAGAATGATCTTTGAGCCAAAGGCACCTACAGTTAGATCAAGGTTTGGTGCTATGGCAAGTTTTGCAAAAGAAGGCTTATCGACTGGAACAGTGTTCATGCCCATCCTCCCATACATCTACGATGATGATAAGAATTTGGAGGAGGTTGTAAAGATGACAAAGGAGTCTGGAGGCAGTTATGTTTTAGATGCAGGTCTTACCCTATGGGGATACTGCAAGACAAAATTCTACCAGACTTTGGATGGGTTCGATCAGAGCTTGATTCCCAAGTATGAAGTCTTGTACTCCAGCGAGAGGGTCATGAGAGATTACTATCGAGAAGTCCATAGAAAGATATCTAGACTATGCGAAAGGTATGGAGTTTTGAACTATATTAAGAGGCCCACGAAGTTCTATCCTAAAAGCATCAGGCTGAACAAGGAATTGGCAGGGATGCTCCACTTGAAGGCGAGGGAGCTCCAATTGGATGGTGAGAGTTTCTACAAGGAGTGGGCATATAGAAAGGCAGCGTGGGCAATAGATGAATTAGAGAAAGATATCAGAGAGGTTTACAAAAAGAAGGGCAGAGAAGGGTTGTTGGAGATTCCTTCGATTGGCAAGGCATTGGCTGATGAGATTGAAAGATTTCTAAGGGAAGATAAGAAATTGAAGTCCTTAGATGAGGTCATCCAATAGCTTTTCGCATGCCATTGGATCTATCTTCTGCTTTACCAGAGACTTCTCCTTTAGGGCTGAAAGTTGCTCTTCGAAGGTCAGCCTATCGCTTCTGTATATGACTCCTATGGGAATCTTATCTCCCCATTCAAGGGCCTTCTGGAATGCTGCTAGTCTATTGGTAGGATTGTAGTCCGTATCTTCAAGCTTGTAAACTCTCTTTCTGTACCACTCCCAAGTGTTCAACCTGTTGAAGGTCACACAAGGCTGCAAAACATCTATCAACGCAAAGCCCTTGTGCTGCATTGCCTTCTTCATCAACTCGACCAGATGGTCCACTTCTCCAGCGAAACCTCTGCTCACGAAGGTTGCACCGAGGGATATTGCCAGAGCTATTGGATTTATGGGTAGAGATATCACACCCTCGGGAGTGGTCTTCGTAACAAAGCCTTTATCGCTTGTGGGGGATGCTTGCCCTTTAGTTAGCCCGTAGATCTGGTTGTCGTGAACCACGTAGGTTATATCGACATTTTTCAGTATGGCGTGCATGAAGTGGTTGCCCCCTTCTCCATAACCATCTCCATCCCCTCCAACCGCTATTACATTCAATTCATGGTTGGCTATCTTTGCACCTATGGCCTCGGGTATATCCCTTCCATGAAGGGCGTTGAGAGTGTTGCACTTCATGTAGTGAGGCAACTTGCCAGCCTGGCCTATCCCAGAAACTACAAGCACTTGGTAAGGCTCTATATTCTGCTCAACCAGAGCCCTCTTTAAAGCCAGCAGTATGGAAAAGTTGCCACAACCCGGGCACCATGCAGTAACCCCTCCCTCGTAATCTTTTATGGTCACCATCAGCCCTTCACCTTCCTCTTAACCTCCCTTACTATATGCATAGGTGAGAAGGGGCGCCCATCGAACTTCAGAACCTTTTCATTTACTTCTCTGCCCGTTTCGGACCGTATCAGGTATGCCAATTGACCAGTGGCATTATTTTCTATGACGAAGCTCATCTCCGCTCTAGACAATACCGAAGATACCTCATCTTTTGGGAAGGGCCAGACAACGTTAAGGTGTAGCATGTTCACATCTATCCCCTCTTTCCTCAGAATGTCGACGGCTTCCCTTATAGCCCCGTATGTCGATCCCCATCCAATGAGGGTTATCTTCGCATTGACAGGTCCATAGATTTGGGGAGGAATCATTTCTCTCCTGACCCCTTCAAACTTTCTTAGTCTCTTTAGGACCATCTTCGTCCTAGTTTCAGCGTTCTCTATGATATGGCCCTCTTCACCATGCTCATCAGCATCTGTTACGACTACACATCCTGGCGTCCCAGGATTGGCTCTTGGCGAAACCCCTGACTCAGTGAATTGGTGCCTCTTATACTCATAGATTCCCATGGCCTTTATCTGCTCCTCTGACAGTATCTCCCCCCT
>JACAEJ010000078.1 GCA_013388925.1 Nitrososphaerales archaeon | reverse complement strand
GAACTCTATTCAAAGCTCAATTCTATTTTAAAAGATAGGAGAAGAGCTTTAGGTGGTAATGGCTTTCACATGGGCAGAGCTCTATACGAGTTAGGTCTAGAACCACTGGTATCTTATCCTTGCAGGCCAAGTAGTATTATGATGGCATCACCTGATTTCAAAGTAGCCTGTGATAATGGAATAAAGACGCCAAAGGAAGCCATCAAAGAGGGAGATTCAGAGTATGATCATGTCATCTTCGAGTTCAAAAAGGATCTGAATAAAGGAATTGAGAATACAGGTAGACACATATTCTCTTGGGATCTGATGTCATCGATGGGCATCTTTGATCATGACTTTTTGGAGAGAGCAACGGATTCTAGGTTTACTGACTTGTTGATAATGGGCTATGCCCATCTATTACTGCCAGACTATAAGGAAAAGACCGATGAAATTATAGATTATCTCGACAAACCGAGAAGGCCCAAGGTCCATTTCGAGTTGGGTAGAGGGAGTGAAGAGTCTGTAAGATACGCTATGAAGAAGTTCTCAGACCATAACTGCTCTGAGTCCTGGGGGATGAACGAAGACGAGTGTGTTGCTTATCTGAAAGCTGAATCCATGAGTCTAAGAGATTTAATAGATACGAGTATAGAAAGTGTTGAAGTTTATGGATTAAAGAGAATTTGTGTCCATTCTATAGATTTCGCCTTTTCGGTTTCAAAGTATGATATAAAAAAGGAGTTAGAAGCATTAGAGATGGCATGTGCAACTGCAACAGCACTAACCTTGGGGAGCATTAAGGATAATTTGGATAAGGTAAAATCTTTGCCAAGGTCTGATATAAAGCCAGTTAAGAGGATTTTAGATGGGTATAACTTGTGCGTGATTCCTACAATATTAAATGATAAGCCAAGAATTCTGACTGGATTAGGAGACACGTTTGCAGGAACGCAAGCGGTTATAGCCTTGGGTTGAGGAGGATTATTTTGGAGGAGCACTCTCTATGGCCCTTATCGGAAAAATAGCCTGTGGACCAGCCACGGATTACTTTCTTCGAGCATGGTACAACGATCTGAGGGAAAGGGTTCTCTATTATTTTATAGATTTCCTTACTTTGCCAAACTGGGCCTCGATAACACTATCCTTCATGATCTTTGTTTGCTGATGTGTTGTTGTCATCGATATGTATAAATCCATAGCAAAGCCGACGAGATGAAGGATTCAATATGGTCAAAGGTACAACTTCTTTCGGCAAGCGTGGCAAGGGCAGGACTCATATAAGGTGTAGAAGGTGCGGAAGGCATTCCTATCACATAAGGAAGAAAAAGTGTGCATTTTGTGGTTATGGTGAGGATTCTAAGATAAGAAAGTACGACTGGATGCCTTATAGATAGCCTAGAAGGTAATGGACTCTTCTTTCAATCCATCCTTAGTTATTATCAGGAGGTCTACGCCGTCCCCGCTGGCAGCGTCTCTCTGTACCGCTGACTTTATGGACCTCATCGCGAGTTCCTTTGCCGATTTTTCGTCCATATTAGGAGAGTAGCCAGATTCTATTATGCCTATGGCTATCTCTGCGCCAGAACCCACTGATGAGTAATCATCAGGGATCAGCGAACCCAAAGGATCGAGCACGTAGATGGATGGTTTCTCGGCTATCCCTCCAATTATCACCTGTGTAATTAGAGGAAAATATCTCCTCTCAAAAAGAAGGACCGACATGAGCTTTGCCACAGAATTTGGGGGCATAGGTCTTCTTTGCTCCAATTCTCTTATCTTCACAAGGGATTGCATCTCTCGAACTAGAGTCTGCATATCCGCCACCATTCCAGCGCAGGCGGCCCCAACCCTATCGCTTATCTTGAAGACCTTCCTTCCAGATTTGCTCACAACGTACGTACCATAAGATATCCTCTTCTCAGCGCCCAAGATGACGCCATCCTTGAAGGCCAGTCCCACAACCGTAGCACCGGGTATAAACTGCTCAGGTATCAAAGTAGATCATTTTTATTATCTTGATATATATTTGTGTTTTGTTCAAGGGTTTTTAACGCTTACTATGGCTGTGCCGTCTGGTGCTTCATCGATGCTATACTGGCACTTGGTGAAGATGCTCGCTATGTGTAGATTCGTGCTTAGGTGTTGGGTAACCTTAGAAACCCTGAATATCGATTCGCCCTTTGCGAAGGGTAGGAATGGTACGAGCATATCCCCTACGTGCCTGTCCATTGGTGCATTGGAATTATACTCCTCGGAGAAGATTTTGGCCGCTTCCCTACCAACCTCCTCCGATGGCTTCCCTCTTTCTCCTATGGTACCTGAGCCTATGAAGGGGCCTTTATCGCCAACAGAGTAGACAAGAATAGATGACCCTGGAGATATGGAGTCATCGATGTTTATCTCGAAACTTTTTGGATTTATCCCTCTATTTGAGAGGTAATCCTTGGCCGCCTTCATCTGCCTCTCTGCAACGCCCCTAGGCAACCTTGAGCATATGCTTATGATGGAGGGCAGGAGCTTCTCCAAAGAGACAATGTTCAGAGGGTTTAGCTCCCTTGCCGGCTTTATCCCGACCCTTACTATCCCACCACCGACAGGGTAGTACCCCCTTCTCTTTACCAAAAGATTGGCTTCTATGCCCAGCAACCTATAAGCTGGTAGTACTACATGAGTAAAATAGTTCATGGTGGGGCTCCACTTTACGTCCGTACCTCCTATTATCTCCAACTCCGCCTCGACTCTGCTGAGGCTTACGGATGGTATGATCGCTTGGAGTAATAGAGTAACGCTACCAGCAGAGCCCACGTCAAGCCTGATAAAGGTTGAACGCAATCTGTTAGGAGAGAAGACTATTCTATCTGAGCCTACCCTCAAGTTTTCTACACTAGCGTTGCAGAGAGAGGAAATGGCCTTTATCGCTCCTACATGCTGGGGCCTCAAACCAGGATTGTCCCTCTTTGCCCTTATATTCACTATCTCTATGGGCATCCCCATAACGGCGGATAGTGTAACGCTCGTTCTCAGTATCTGACCTCCTCCCTCCCCATAGCTACCGTCTATTACAATGGGCTCTTTGCCACTTCCATTCGAAATCATTATTTACGACCTAGCCTAATTCTATGAACTGGCTTGTGATGGCAAACGATCCTTGTTAAAAACCTCTCTTCTTGGGCATTATTATCAACCCCTCTTCAGGATCGCCCAAGGCAAGGTAATAATCTTCGATATACATCTTCCCCACCAAGGCCGATGTTACAGCGTCCAACTCGTGATCGCTAGTTACTCTTGATATCCCCTTTATGCCGATTTTGATCAGGCCCTTCTTCAATTCATCTACACCCTTCTGCTTCCTTGGAATGTTAAGGATGTCTTGGGCTCCCCCTGGATACACTTCGATGACTCTGAAACCTTCACTTTCAAGCGTCTTCTTGAGTCCTATTCCTCTTTCGGTCAGCTTCCTCATGGGTCCTAGAGTGATGGGAAAGAACTTTATCTTCATTTTTAGAAGTTCTCTATCACAATGCCTTAAATGGCCCTTGTTCCTGCAAGAGCATGTATCCTTTAGGCAGCATCTACCGAAAGGGAGGCTCAAGGGTGCATCTATTGCTATAATTGTAGGTCCTGCCTTGATGGTGCTATTTATTATTTCACTATCATTTCTTAGAGTGAAGACTCTGGCCCTCAACCTATCATCAAGGATGCAAACGCCGCTATTCCTTGTTTCGACCCCGGCAAGGTCTATCCCAAAAGATTTCATAGACCAATAGACAATCTCTTAATATTAATGAGCTTTATCATGAGATGATGGATTATCATTCTTTGATAGATCGATGATTCTTCCAACTCCATCTATCTGTTTTATGAACTGGGCTACACTCTCAGGAACTAGTTCTTCCCAATTTTCGCCGGATAGCATTCTCTTCCTTATCTCTGTAGCCGATAGAGTCGTCCTTTTGTAGAAAGGGATGGGTTCTACTTTAAAACCTGATTCTACGAAAAGTCTTCGTGTCAAAGGCTCGTTTGAAAAGACTACATCGAACCTTGGAGAATAGGATAATACACGTGATACCCATGTAGAGTGCATCTCAACATCTGGGGCTGGTACTATGAAGTAACGAGCAGGATCTATGCCTTCTTCATTGAGGGCCAGTCTTACCATTGTGATCCTCTCCCCAGTGGTAAAGGGGTTATCCATAGTGTGGCTATACTGAGAACTTCCTATGAAGATCACCAACTCCTCGACTCTATCTAACAAATCCTTTACTACCTTCAGATGGCCCTTATGGAAGGGCTGAAATCTTCCTATAAATAGACCGCTCTTGACCATTCTTCCCCCTTCACATTCATACATATAGGATATAATCCTTTGCAGTGGTCAAAGCTTAAATAAACATGATCGACTTTTTCGTCCAAGTTCGAGGATGGAAAAGGATATGGAGCGTAGGCAGTTGATAATGGTCCCGGGTCCTACCAATGTACCTGATAGAGTTATGAGGGCCATGCTCAAGCCCATGATAAACCATAGAGGACCAGAGTTCAAGGAACTGTATGTGAGAGTCTTGGAGAATACTAGATATGTATTTCAGACTAAGAGTGATGTGGCCCTCCTGACGGCTTCTGGCACTGGAGGAGTCGAGTGCGCTATAAGCAACATAGTACAGGGAGCAAATAAGATCGTCGTACCCATCTGTGGCTTCTTCGGTGAGAGGTTAAGGGACAATATTGTAGCGATGGGTGGGATGACCGTAGACGTCCCTGTTGAGTGGGGCAAGGCCGTAAATGTGTATATGATAGAAGATATTGTAAAAAAAGAGAAGGACGTAAAGGCGGTGGCCTTGGTTTATAACGAAACTTCGACGGGAACGAAGATAAATGACCTAAGGGCAATAGGCGAATTCTGTAATGAACATGATCTATTATTCGTAGTTGATGCTATCTCGGTCCTTGGTGGAGACGATTTGCCCGTAGACGACTGGCATGTGGATATCTGCGTTGCAGGTAGCCAGAAGTGCCTTATGACCCCCCCAGGGCTTGCTTTGCTCTCCATCAGTGATAAGGCGTGGTCTGTAATTGAAAAATCGACAAATACCTTTTACTTCAACCTAAAATCTTATAGAAAGTACGAAAAGGAGGGCCAGACGCCCTACACACCGGCCATACCCCTATACTATGCATTGGATGAGGCGTTAAAGATGATAAGGGAGGAGGGGCTCGAAAACGCCATTAATAGGCACAAGATATGCGCAAAAGCGGTCTATAAGGCTATAGAAGGTTTAGGCCTTGCGCCCTTTGCCGAAGAGAAGTTTAGGTCGAACACGGTAATAGCAATAAGGTATCCACCTAGCATCAACGATTCTACTTTTAGGGAGCTCTTAAGGAAGAAATACAACGTGGTGATAGCTGGGGGTCAAGGTAAACTCAAAGGTAGTATATTTAGAATAGGGAGTATGGGTATGATAACGCAGGCCGAAATACTGCAGGTGATAAGCGCCGTCGGTATGGCAATGAGCGACCTTGGTCATGAACTAAAGCTCAATAATGGTCTATCAGCGGCAAGAGAGGTTTTCAAAGAGGCAGAATAGCTCAATATTGAAAGGATTTGATAGTAATCAATATACAAAAAGTATTTCTATTCTCCTCTTTTTTGATTGTTAGGTCATAGCCATGCCTTTGGATGCAGGCACTCTAGCATACATCAATTACACAGCCAAGGTAAAGGAGACCGATGAAGTGATAGATGTAACTGTAGAAGATGAGGCGAAAAAGCTTGGAGTTCATGATCCTTCTAGAAAATATGAGCCCAAATTGGTCGCAATAGGAGAGGGCTGGGTCATTAAGGGTCTTGACGAAGCCCTAGTGTCGGCAAGCGTTGGGGATAAGATCAGTCTTGAGGTGCCTCCTGAGAAAGGTTTCGGTCAGAGGGACCCGAGCCAAGTGAAGCTGATACCCTTGAGGAAGTTTGGCGATAAGGCTTCTGAGTTACGGGTGGGAGACGAGGTTGAGGTGGATAAGAAGATAGGTATAGTAAGGTTCGTAGGGTCTGGCAGGGCCCAGATCGATTTTAACCATAGGTTGGCTGGAAAGACCTTGCTCTATGATGTTGAGGTTGTGAAGAAGGTCGAAACGGACAGGGACAAGATAATGGCGTTGATAAGGCGTAGAATCACCATTGAAGAGGAGAAGATAGAGCTCATAGTTGAGGAAAAGGGCGTCAAAATCCAGCTACCTAGCGATCTCTACCTTCTGGATGGCCTTCAGATAATGAAAAGGGGCATATCGAACGACGTCTTCAAGTTCGTCAAAGGCATGAGCAAGGTGTACTTCATAGAACTTTATGAAACTAAAAAGCCTTCAGCGCCAACACCAGCCCAAGCTCCGACCCAACCAGAACAAGAAGAGAAGTAGTCTTAGTATGTATTAGATTACTCCAACCGACTTTACAATGTCTACGATCGATTTACGATCCAACCCCAGCTTATGAAGGATTGTGTACCTTTCAGGCCTTACGCGGGGCGCCAACAGAATTGCATCTACAATAAGGTCCGGATTTATGCCCAACTCACGGGCAGTGGTTGGTGCATGAACGTTCCTTAACGAGAGTGCGATCTTCTCCCATGGAAGGCCATGAAGTTTTGCCATCATTATCGTGCCAATCCCACACCTCTCACCATGAAGGCCAGTATTTGGAGCAAGAATGTCTAGAGCATGGCTGAATAAGTGCTCAGAGCCGCTACAGGGACGACTGCTACCAGCTATACCGGCCGCAACCCCTGCGCTGATCAGGGCTTCGACCACGTCTCTTACGCTATCTTTGCCTCCTCTACCTATTTCTTCAGACTCTTCGATCACCAAGTTGGCACTCAAAAGGGCGAGGCTCCCTGCATACTTTCTAAAGTACTCTCCCTTCTCGTCTCTGGCAAGCTCCCAGTCCTTCACGGCCGTTATCTTGGCTATTAGATCACCACAACCGCTTGCGAGAAGCCTCTTGGGCGCGTTTGCTATTAGGGTGATATCTGCAAGAATGCCAATAGGAGGTTTGGCAACCATAGAGAAAGGTTTCTCCAGTCCTTTTATGGAGGCGAAGGGGCTGGCTATGCCATCGTGAGAAGCGCTGGTGGGAACAGCGATTAAGGGCAAACTTGCATAGTAGGCACTGAGTTTCGCGACATCCACAGACTTCCCTCCCCCTAGGCCTATTATGGCCTTTACCTGTTGGCTTTTCGCTACATCTACCGCTCGCTTTACATGATCGACTGTAGCCGAATTTACGAGATGCCAAAGACAAGATATCCCGAATGACGACAGAGATTCGCCTACAATTTTTCCGACTAAATCCTTTACATTCGCCCCGGATATTATCAGAACCTTCTGTCCAAGGCCCAAATCCTTTAAGAAATTCCCTAATTCGTGTATTACGTCGTAGCCTACTAAAATCCTATTAGGTAGCTCCATTAAGTGATGGTTCAAGGCAACCTCAAAGTTTGAGGAAAAATAATATAAAGGGAGGTTTTTATTATTTATGTAGTCAGTGTTTTAAGACCGAGCAAAAGGCGATTTATGTTGAATTCTGGATACGTCGATCAGTTAGTATATCGTGGGACTACCACCGTAGGACTGGTGTGCGCCGATGGTGTAGTACTCGCCACAGATACGAGAGTTACAATGCCAAGAAGTTTTATAGCCCATAGGAAAGGAAAGAAGGTCCACAAGATAGATGATCATTTAGGGATTACCATCTCAGGGGTTGTTGCCGATGCCCAAAACGTAGTAGATACTCTAAGATATCATGCTGGCATTTACAAGTTAGAGAAGAGGGATGTCATCCCAGTCAGAGCTATTGCAAGAATGGCTTCCAATGTCTTCTTCTCATCAAGACTATTCCCCTACATAGCCGATGTTTTGATAGGAGGTTATGACAAAATGGGACCTAGCATCTTCAATGTTGATTTCTTCGGGTCTATTACCAAAGAGAACTATGTCTCTACAGGAAGCGGCTCCCCTATAGCTTACGGTATACTTGAGAGCGAATATCGTGAAGGTTTGACAATAGAAGATGGCATGGCCATAGCCGTCAAGGCCGTGACCTCGGCCATGAAAAGGGATGCCATGAGTGGGGACAGTTTTGATGTAGTAAAGATTGACAAGGATGGTTATTTAGAAATATCTGAAGAGGAAAAGAAGCGAGTTCTCACCAAGGTTCTTGGTTAAAGTTATGTCGCAAAAGCAGAGCACCAATACGTCCCTCGGAGTAACTGG
>JACAEJ010000076.1 GCA_013388925.1 Nitrososphaerales archaeon | reverse complement strand
GCTTGGCATTGCTATGATGATTGGAGGAAACATAAGAGGTATCACAAGGGTCTTGACAACTACAATAGCCTTGGAGACCACCAGAGGTGAAATAGTGTTGGCGATAGCCTTGGCCATGATATTGCTAACGATAGTTACGGTTGTAACCCTGTCTCTAAACCTCATTCAGAGGCGTAGGGCATGAGTTGTTTGATAGAACTCGAAGATGTAACTAAAAGGTATGGAAAGATTGTAGCTCTCAACAATGCCCGCCTGAAGGTCATGAGAGGCGAAATCCTGACCATAGTAGGTCCAAGCGGTTCCGGAAAGACCACTTTGTTGCGAATAATGGCTGGCATCGACAGACCGACAAGTGGTGAGTTTTACTTTGGCGGTGTAAAAGTTGATGGTGGCGACATGAACGAAATCCGGTCGAGAAGTACCATGGTCTTTCAAAGGACCGCTCTCTTCAATACAACCGTCTACAAGAATCTGGCCTATGGCCTAAAACTGAGAGGATACCCAAAGAATGATATCAAAGAGAAAGTTATAGAAGCTCTAAGGCTGGTTAGGCTAGAAAGCTATGAGAACCGACCTGCAAAGAGACTGTCTGGAGGTGAGCAACAAAGAGTATCATTGGCTAGGGCCTTGATCCTAGAAACGGAGCTTCTGCTCTTGGACGAGCCCACAGCCAACCTCGACCCAAAGAATGTTTCGATCATAGAGGAGTCGATCTCCCGAGTAAACAAGGAAAGACATACAACTATAGTTATGGCTACTCATAATATCTTTCAGGCAGAGACCCTTGCCAATAGGCTGGCAATTCTTCTCGAAGGTAATATAGCAGAAGTTGGTTCAGCTAAAGAGCTATTTAATGTTCAGTCAAAGTACTTAGCAAGCTTTGCGAGGCTGGAAAATGTTTTCTCAGGTACCTCGAGGATAACCAAAGATGGTACATCGCTTGTAGAGATAGAGAATGGACTTCAGATCGAGGTTGCTGTAGAGAAGGCAGGGAAGGCTACCATACACATAAGGCCTGAGGATATAACCCTCTCAAAGATTCATATGGTTTCAAGTGCAAGGAATACCTTCAAAGGTAAAGTGGTTGGGATATCTGGCCTAGGATCGTTGGTAAGGCTCAGAGTCGATATAGGAAAGGAAGTCATAGTCCAGATCACCAAGAAGTCCTTCATTGAGATGCAGGTCAACATAGATTCTGAAATTTTTCTTACCTTTAAGGCATCTTCGGTGCATTTGGTCTAGGTATTAGTAAAAATATTTATCTTGCCTAATTACCTTCTATGTCGTCCTTGCATAGGTTAGCGTGAAAAAACATTGGATAAGATAGATCAACAGATAGTAGAAGCACTAAGGGAGAATTCTCGGCTCACTTATGGCGCTATAGGAAAGAAGATAGGCTTATCGGAGGTGGCCGTAAGGAAAAGAATCAAGAATCTGATAGCTACAGGAGTGATCAAAAGGTTCACAGTAGAAATCAACCTGAGCCAGAGGGCCAACGCTATAGTGCTTATCTCTGTAAGCCCTTCCACTTCCACATCATCCATATCAGAGAAGCTCTGCAGTATCGATGGTATAAGAGGAGTTCACGAGGTAACTGGACAGTACGATATCTTTGTGAATATCTCCGCCCAAAATATAGCGGAGGTCAATAAATGTGTCGACGAAATCCGCAGTTTGGAAGGCGTTGTCAATACGAACACCATGATAGTTCTTAAAAGCTGGGGCTGATCAGAAAGACTTATATATTGTGTTTCCTAATATATAGGACTAATATAGATGGAATCCATGTTAGAAAGTTCTAAATTAGAACTAAAAAGGACGAAAATAGACTCCAGCTATTTGGCAAATCGGTACAATAGAGTCCACGATGGCCTCACAGGGGATGTACTAATTCTAGATAGCACTCTGAGAGAGGGAGAGCAGGCTCCAGGTGTGTCCTTCACAATGCGCCAGAGGCTACAAATAGCCTGGATGCTAGACTACTTTGGAGTCGATGCCGTAGAGATAAGCCCAATAATATCTCCTGATCACAAAGAATCTTGTAGAAGGCTCATAAAGGCTGGATTGAGTGCGGATATACTGGCTCACGTCAGAGCCTTGCCTGGAGATATAGACGTAGCTCTTGATTGTGATGCAAGCTGGGTAGCCATGTACCACTCTATATCTGATATCCATCTTAGTCACAAACTAAGAATCTCCCGAGAGGAGGCCATAAAAAGGTCTGTGGATGCTGTTGAATATGCTAAAAGCCATGGCTTACGTCTACGCTTCACTTTGGAGGATGCGAGCAGAGCTGATCCTCTATTCCTCGAGAAGATCAGCAAGGAGATCGCAGGGGCAAAGGCTGACAGAATCGGACTGCCCGATACGCTGGGCATATTAAGACCCAAAGGCATGTACAACCTTGTAAAGATGGTTCGGAAGGTAGTAGACATACCTATAGATGTTCATTGCCATAACGATTTGGGTCTGGCGACAGCCAATTCCTTAGCTGGGGTCGAGGCAGGGGCTAGTCAGGTTCATGTTACCATAAATGGATTGGGCGAGAGAGTTGGTATAGCACCTCTTGCCGAGGTGGTTATGGCATTGGCATTAATCTATAAAAAGGAGCTTAAGGTAAAGTTGGATATGCTGGGGGAGCTCTCAGACCTGATCGATAGTTACACAGGGGCTAAGACCCCTGAATCAAAACCGATTGTAGGCGACAACGCCTACAAGCACAAGGCTGGTACGCACGTTGCAGCTATTATAAGAGAGCCCGCAGCT
>JACAEJ010000014.1 GCA_013388925.1 Nitrososphaerales archaeon | reverse complement strand
TGGATATAGAATCGTCGATAAGGACCCTAGAGCTATCTAGGTTGCTAGATGGCAAATTGCTATCTTTCGTTGGCATACATCCATGGTCGGCTCAGAGTGAATCTATAGAAAGGTTCGAGACGCTTTTGAAAAGGGAGAAAGATCGTGTTTATGGTATAGGGGAGATCGGGTTGGACAGAAAGTACGCTCGAGATGAAGAGGCCTACCAGAAGCAGAAATCTATTTTCGGGAGATCGTTGGAGCTTGCCGAGAGATTCAATAAGCCTGTTTCCATCCATTCTAGAGACTCCCAAAAAGACGTAATAGACACCCTCACTTCATTTAGATTAAAGGGCGTGTTGCTTCATTGGTTCAGTGGCGACTACCAGCAATTAAGTGGGGCCATGGACAGGGGTTACTATATATCCTTCGGACCCACTCTAATCTATTCAAAAAAGTCCAAAGCTCTTGCTGAGAGAACTCGGAAGGAGTTGATCTTGACCGAAACCGATGGTCCTGTAAGGTACGTCTGCTTTGGTAACAAGCCTGCCCTGCCAACCTTTATCGCTAGTGTAATCTTTGCTCTATCATCTTTATTGAAGTCAGACTTTGAAGAAACTGTTAATCTAGTCTGGAAGAATTCATCTTCGTATATGGATATGAAGCTCTAAAGCGAAAGCTTATTCTTACAGCGTTTATATCAAAATCTAACCTTCATGTCATCGGCAAGAGAGTACCGTGATAGGATTTACATAAGAAAGGACATAATACTGAAGCTGGTCCAATACAACACTCTAAATCAGACAGCGTTGCTGAGCTACTGTGGCTTGAACCTTCAAAAGCATAAAGAGATACTCGATGATATGGAGGAGAAGGGGTTAATAGCTAAGAGCGAAGAACAGTGGGGGAGCAAAAGAGTGACTACATATAAAGTAACAGAAAAGGGAAGGCAGTTCTGCCAGATGATCCTTGAGCCTTATGAGGTCATGTTCCCGAGGAAATCTGAGCGTGAGCGTCCATGAACCTAGTTTCGGAAGCGATTTATCCTAGATCTATGTAATGGGTGAGAGATTGGGAAAGAATGAGGAAAAAGCTGGGGAGAGGACGAGCCTATTGGAGACCATCGACGATCTGATATACCATATGAACGATGCTCGATTAACGTTCATTATAATGATCGTGTCTTCTTTTATTATAGCTCCTATAGCAATAATAGTGGCATTAGTATTCGCCATCCATCCAGCCTTAATACGTCTCATGTTGATAAGAGAGCCAGTTTTTGGAATAATCTTCGCGATTTACATCGTCTTCACAGTGATAGCATCTTTGATATGGCTATACGTGGGGTTGAGAGAGCATCGATTTTTATCAAGGTGGAATGAACGTTTCAAAAAATACTTATCATTAAAAGAGAGGATAGATAGAGAGCTTCAGAAAGAGTAAGATGGTTAACAAAGTTCCTTAACAAAGTCCCGCAACTGACTAATTATTAGGCAATCAGTAATGCATAGAGGTGATGTTATGAACAGAAGACAAAAGCTAGCAATATCATCGATAGCCTTGACATTGGTGAGCGTAGTAGCCATATCTGCCTTCGTAGTCCCTATCCTCGCAACCACTACCGAACAGACGAATCACACATACGAAGTAAGTACCATTATGGGTGAGGCACGCCTTAATGGAGAAGTAGTAGCAGACGCATCTATTGTGTTCGTTGCGATGCCATTTGGCGAGCCGATACACTTCATGGATCGTGCAGGGAGAATCTTCAAGATAACGGAAGGGAGCTTAACCATCGGTGAGACAACCTACGAAATGAATCCGGAGACTTGGGAGGGAATAGCATCAATTAATGGTACGAAGTTCCTCGCTTTAGGAGATGTGGTTGAGGGTGAGAACGAGTTCGTTTTGGTCCTGCACGGATTTGCGGTGGCAAACTTCTCAGAAGGCACTGTGATGAGGGTAGATGGCACGCTTAGAGGGGATGATACTCCAAACTACCACCTAGTCTTCTTGATCCTAGTGGCTCCCATGGAATAAAGACTCTCCATCATTATTTTTTCCTATCAAATATACTGTCTGCACAGAAGCTAACTCTTGCGTACCTGAAATTATCTCAAACTGCGAATTCTTCAAAAACCTTAAACCTATATATACTCAAAATCTTTTGTTTTAACCTACCTCGGTGCAGAATCATGGAGCATGTCAGGCGCATCTCAATGCAGATACTGGAGAATCATAGAAATCTATTTACCGACGATTTCGACAAAAACAAAGCTGTTTTGAATCAAGTGGCTGTGATAAGGTCCAAGCAACTAAGAAACAAGATAGCTGGTTATATAACGAATTTTGTAAAGGAAGAGGGCAAGCCTATCTCTGAAGAATCATCTCTTAAAGAAGCCGAATGATTAACATGTAAGGTTTATGGGAGGGTAATATCATTCTATCAGGGCTAGTATGATCAGAGTCAAGGCTTATGGGCATATAGGTAGGGCTTTAGGTAGGGCAGAACTCGAAATCGATAGAGATGAGATAAGGGTCAGAGATCTTTTAGACCTTATAACATCATCAGAAGGCAGATTCACCCCCTCCCTCCTCACTATGCTTGTAACAGTCAATGGCGTAGAGATATCCGCTCTGGATAGAGAAGATACTATCGTGAAGTCTGGCGAAGAAGTAATTCTGATACCTGTTACTCATGGGGGTTAAGAATTAGAATCATGGTGTAAATGGGTTGCATCTCATAAAACTTGATAATATTTCATCTTTGATCATGGGAATAAGGGGAGTGAGAATAGAAGGTCCAGAGCAGTTCCTAAAGGGGTTAAAAGATAAACACCCGAGCCTTACTGTTCAAGCTCTCAATGCAAGATTTGTTGCTGGATTCGAGCATCTAGAGATGGTCTTGCAGCAGTCTTGGATGGCCTTTGATAGAGAGACATCTTACTCGAAGAAGCTGGACCTGGAGATAATAGTTAGAGTAGCTTGTGACTCCCAGATAGCAAGGGCCTTAAGGACTGTAGGTCTGAAATCAAAGGCGATGGATATAGCATTGGTCGCTATAGGGGAGCCAAGGGCCCTAGAGTTCTTTTCTGAAGCTATAAAGGGTTTAGGAGAGATCTCTGATGATGTGATAGAACTGAACCCTAAGAAAGAGAGTTTCTTGATAAAACATCACAAGATTGCCAACGAACTCATCGGAGCAACAATAGCCGATAACAAGTTGGCAGTAATACTGGCCGAAAGAGCAAACCTACTCAGAATCTAATGGCTTTCAGGCATGGAGCCTGCCATCTCTTCCAGAATTTCTTTTGCCCTATCCATTCTTACCTTCCTCTCCTCGACCATCTTGGATGCTACTCTGTCTATCAGCTCTCCCTTGGCCCCTACCATTATGGCCACATTCCTTGCATGAAGCCTCATGTGACCCCTTTGTATCCCCTCGGTCGTCAAGGCTCTTAATGCTGCAAAGTTCTGGGCCAAACCAACAGAAGCCATAACTCCAGCCAGCTCTAAAGCGCTCTTTACACCTAGAATCTTTATGCTTATCTTCGCTATAGGATGAACGGCCGTTGCCCCTCCTATGAGACCTACGGCTATGGGTAACTCTATAGTGCCTACCAAATCCCCTTCTTCATTCTTCTCCCATACAGTCAAAGGACTATAGTAGCCAGTCCTTGCAACATATGCATGGGCCCCAGCCTCCAAAGCTCTGGTATCATTGCCAGTTGCGAGGGCTACAGCTATTATCCCATTCATCACCCCCTTGTTATGGGTCGTGCACCTGTATGAGTCCGATGCCGCAAAGGCGAAGGCATCTATTATACCATCTACTACTTCTTCCCCTCCGATGGTATCTCTATCCATAACCACTTTTGCCCTAGCCAGTCTTCTTGTTGCAAGGTTCGAGATGATCCTCAGCAGTACCCTTCCCTTGGTTATCCTCTCCACTATTGGAGCTACGGCCTCGGCCATCGTGTTTACAGCGTTAGCGCCCATGGCGTCTCTACAATCCACGAAAAGTTCTGTGATGACCATCGGACCCTTTATTGTATCTATAACTTTAACATCAAGATCTTTGGCCCCTCCCTCGAGGGATACCAATAAAGGATCCTGATCGTTGGCTTTCTTTAGAATTTCGTCTTTTGCAGATATTATGTCCATCTTCACCCCATAAGGATCTTTTATATCCATAACTTGTATCTGGCCTATCATTATCGGTTCACTACAACTGGTAAGAAAGCCACCCTTGACTCTTGCCATCTTTGCTGCATTGCTCGCAGCTGCTATCACTGAGGGCTCCTCTATCGCCATAGGAATCAGGTAGTCCTTGCCGTTTATGAGAAAATTGACCGCTACGCCCAAGGGTACGGGCATGACTCCTATTACATTCTCTACCATCTTATTTGCAAGATCCATCTTTAAGCCACCCATAGATTGAACCAAGTTAACCTCATCATCATTCAGCCCTGCAAACTCCTTGACCTTCTTCATCCTATCCTCTGGGCTCAGCTTGTAGAAACCAGATATCTCGGAAGTCTTGCTCATAAGAAGTCATTTTAGCAAATCTAAATCAAACTATTTATCCAGATCGTTCCCAAAGGTAAAGGCAACGTATATTAGATGATAGTCGAAAAACCGCATAGGGGCCGGTCGTCTAGCATGGTTAGGACGTCAGTAAAAGACCGTCAGGCTCTGACACGGCGAAGGTCGGTGGTTCAAATCCGCCCCGGCCCACTTTCTTATTAATGATTGAGGCCTTGGTTTCACTATATATTGTCATAATCCATCAGGGCTATTAAAGCTAAAGGATAGAAT
>JACAEJ010000083.1 GCA_013388925.1 Nitrososphaerales archaeon | reverse complement strand
GAAAGGAGCTGAAATTTGACAGGAAGCTTTTTGTGGCTATGGAACTTTCAGGAGGTAGTAGCAGTAGAAAAATGAGGAGGTAAAAAAAATGAAAAAATTTCTGACACTTCTTTTAAGCCTGAGTCTTATCTTTGGTTTCCTGCCGCTGGCAGTTGCAGGAAATACGTTCCAACAAGCAGTGAATGTGCAGGTTGAATGTTGGAGAGAAATTGGCGTAAGCGGTGACCCTCCGACTCTGGTCATTAGCACCGCTGAAGCAGGAACCCCTCCAGATCCGGTCTACGACGATTCGACAACCTTCTCCCTAACGGCCACTTGTGGGGGTCAAATGCTCGCCTGGACCGGTTATGTCGGTGGTGGACAATATTATATGCCAGAAGGTACATACCTTGCCATAAAGGTGGACCCAATATTAGGAGAAGCAATGGATTATGAACAGCTGGGTACTGGCGGCTGGTGGTCTATAGCTGCGTTTGATGCAGGCACCTGGGAGAACAGACGTATTTATTATAAGTTTTGGGCAGATCCTGATGTTTCCCCCATGAGCGATTCGATAAATGTAGTCTTTCTCTTAACGGGGTTTTGGTAAGGATGCGAAACTATGAATAAGGTACTTTCAATATTGCTCATTTTTGCCTCTTTTCTCTATCTTGAGCCTTCTGCCTTTTCAGGAAATAGCGCCCAGCAAACGGTCCAATTTGCAGTCGGGGAGATAAATGAGGTCTCTGTTTCTGGTAATCCAGAAACAATGTATGTTGCGCCCGGAGAACCAGGACGACTTCCACCTGAGGTCTCAGAAAGCTCAACTACTTATAACATCACAACGACAAGCTCCAACAAAAAGATAACAGTCCATCTCACTCAATCTTCTTATGACCCCACCCTTTGTTATCTAAAAGTTAATCTCCAAACCCCTTCAGGAGCAACAAGCCCTGGAGATGTTCAGATTCCCGGGGATAATTCTTCAGCCAATGTGGTAACGGGTATCAGTAAAGTTAGTCAGTCTGGTCTTGGAATCACTTACAAGTTTAGGTTTGTTGCTTTGGATTCAGAAAAATTGCAGCAATCTTCCTTTAATTTTCTCGTAAATTTTACCTTAACCGACTCTTAACAGATGGTTGAGTGAGCTTTCTTTTGCATTCAGAAGAAAGTCTCTCAATAAAATCCAAAACGAAAGGAGGTGAATCTTGATGAAGAAGTTTTTTGTAATTCTGGTGGCTGGGTTATTCGTCTTTGCCGCTGGCCAGGCCATGGCAGGAAATACCGCTCAACAGACGGTCAGTTTCCAAATTACCGCAATTAACGAGATTGCTGTTAGCGGAAACCCCGGACAGTTGGTAGTAAACGCATCAAATGCCGGTGAGGATCCTGATCCTGCAACTGATAACACTACCTCGTACAGTGTTACGACCAACGGAGAATTGAAAAAGGTAGTGGGTAAGATCGATTCTGCCATGCCGAGTAACACCAAGCTCGAAGTCCAGCTTGCTGCCCCAACCGGGGGATCAAGCGCTGGTTATGTGGAGCTCGGAGAGTCCGATCAGAACCTGGTTACAGGGATTTCCAAACTTTCCGAATCCGGAAAGACGATAACCTACAAGTTCTCTGCGCAAGCCGAGGCTGGCACTCTTAGTGGTCAGAGGACAGTAACCTTCACACTGACAGACGGTTAATCCAATGAGCTTGCCGGGGTGGTATCTTATCATCCCGGCCTCTTTTTGACTCTAAAAAATAATATCAAATAGTATGAGAAAGAATATCTTGATACTAATTTTATTCCTTAATCCAATTTTATTAACCATTCCCCTCCACCTGTCTGCAGAAAACCTGAAAATTTCTGCCTCAGGGTCCTGGTTACTGAGTATAGACCAATCGAACCTTATATCTGGAGGTAGAAGCAACCTTCAAAGCACCTACCAAAGCCCGCCTGACGCCACACTGATCGATATCAAAGCCAATAAAAAAAGTTCATGGGCTGTCTATGTAAGAAGAATCCCACTGCCTAACAATCTTACAATCGATGTGAGAAGGACATCGGATGGAAGAGGACAAGGAACCATCGAAGGGGGAGAAAACTTCATTCCCCTTGGTGAAGGTTACACCATGCTTTTCAGAGGAAGGGGCGAAAGAAAGGATATAACAGTCCAGTACAGGATAAGGGGGGTCTCAATAAGCATTTCTCCGGGGTTAAGAGACCTTCAGATCATCTACACCGTAGAAGAAGACGGTAAATAGAGACATCCTATAAGGAGTCAAGTAAAAAATTGGGGTGGTTTGTGAAATAGTTTTCCACAATATATTCACTCAACATATTCAATTTTCAAAGAGCCGTTCTTTGACAATTTAACAGTTAGCGTAGACCCTCAGGGGGTTATAGGCTTCTCCGGATTTGAGCATAGCCAGCATGATCTGGAGCAGCTTTTTCGCTACGCAGATGAGAGCCTGTTTCTCCGTTTTACCTTGAGAAATCTTTTTATGATAAAGGTTTCTCATTTCTGGGTTATGGCGCAGAGAGGCCACAGCGGCCATATAGAGGGCCCATCGAAGGACTTTTGGTCCTCTTTTACAGATTTTATTCTCCCGTTGAGTTTGACCAGACTGATAGATTCTGGGGAAGTACCCGACATATCCTATGGCCTCCGTGGAAGTAGAGAAGTTGGAGCCATCGGCTCCCAAGTAGGAGAGGATGGCTGCTACGGTTTTTTCTCCAACCCCTGGGATGGTCAGAAGATTTTCTCCTGGAAAGGGATCATTGGGTTCTTGGGGCGAGAGGAGTTCTTGGATTTTGGTTTCCAATTCTTCGATGGAAGAGGAGAGAGTTTCGATATGTCGGAGGAGGATCCTGAGGGAGGTGGTTCTGGCCTCTTTGGCACGGCCGGAGTAGATCGAGTTTTGAGCGGTTTTGATGAGGGTTTCGATTTCTTTTAGGTCGAAGTTATTTCCTTTGATAGAGCGGACGATTTTTTCGATCTGTTTGGGTTTGATTTGGGCAAGATCTTTGGCCGTAGGAAATTTTTGGAGGATGGCCAGGGAAGCACCGGAGAAGGGGTTTTTAAGAGCGGTCTTCTCATATTCAGGGAAGATGACTGAGAGGAGGGAGAAGACCTGGCGTTGGTAATTTTTACGTTCTTTTAGCAGTTCGTAGCGGAGCTTGGTGATCTCCCTGAGGGATTGGATGAGTTCTTCAGCGACCTGGCTCTGGACGTATTCACCGGTTCTTAGGAGTTGGGCGATGACGAGGGCGTCGATATCATCGGTCTTGGCTTTTTTGGCCAGGGCTTCCCTGAATTTGTTAGTGTGATAAGGGTTAAGGAGGACGACGGAGAAGCCATTTTCTTTGAGGTGGGAGTAGAGGTTTTCCCAGAAGCTTCCTGAGGCTTCCAGTCCGATGAGGAGGTGGTCCTTGGGGATAGAAAGAGCTTTGAGACGTTCCAGGAGATTTTGGAAGGCTTCATGGGTATTGTCCAGAGAAAAGGATTTGACCTTTTGCCCTTCTTCATTAAGGATAAGATAACGACAAGATTTTTTCGAGACATCAATGCCGAGGCAGAACATGATGGATTCTCCTTTCTTTTGGGTGGTGGTTTTAAGCAGGTGGCCTCCCTGCGAGTGTCTAACCCCATATAGCCTGGGAGATAAATGGTCCCTTGGTGTCAACAAAGGGCCATAGCATCCTGAATCAATATTCCCAGTTAGACCGGCAGGAAGCGGTAGTCTTTGGCAAATGGTCCCTGAGGGATCAGGGCCATAAGG
>JACAEJ010000072.1 GCA_013388925.1 Nitrososphaerales archaeon | reverse complement strand
GAACTATACAGTGAAGGTGTCAGGGAGATATCATCGATCGAGTTGTGCAAGAGGATGGGCGAGTATTTAAAGGACGAGCGCTCCATTCTCTACTGGGCATATAAGAATGGAATACCCGTGATCGTACCAGGTCTGACTGATGGCGCTGTTGGGAGTCAACTATGGCTTTTTTCACAGACTCACAGGGACTTTAAGATAGATTTGCTAAAAGACGAAGAATCTCTATTCAATATGGTATTCGATGCAAAATCCACAGGTGCCTTGATGATAGGAGGAGGAATTTCAAAGCACCATGTTCTATGGTGGAACCAGTTCAGGGGGGGTTTGGATTATGCTGTTTACATTACTACAGGAGTCGAGTACGATGGCAGCCTAAGCGGAGCGTTGATCAAGGAAGCGATCTCATGGGGCAAGGTAAAGACCAAGGCAAGGCAGGTCACGATTCATGGAGAAGCAACGGCATTGCTCCCCTTTATGATGGCAGCCATCATCGAGAAGGTTAAAGTGCAATGAGGGTTATTGTCCTGGTTATGCCATCTGTTCGTCGAATTCTTGAAATCAGTGAGTTAAGATTCTCTTGGTCTTGAGCTTCTACCATGAAGACCCCATCGTATTCGCCATAGACCATGAAGCCATCTTTTACACCCTCGAACTTCTTTATCTGCCTGATGATTCTTTCCTCTAAGCCCAATGCTAGCCCTGTGAGTATTACGGCCCTTATCTGGTTCAAGACTATCACCCAAAAAGCTCTAATTCGTTGTATAAAAAAATATGGGTAAGAAAGTGCGAAAGCTCTTCCGTAGCTACATCTTAGGAGGTCTCTTGCTGTACCATAAAGCTATGAATATCACTGCCAGAGCAGGGATGGCTATGCCAAAGTTAGCAACCCAGTTCTCCTTGTACACCAATACCAAGGGCACCAATAGCAATGTTATCAGGTTTATGACCTTTAACATTGGGTTCAAGGCAGGTCCCGCTGTATCCTTCAATGGATCCCCGACTGTATCGCCTACTACACTGGCTTTATGTGAATCCGAGCCCTTGCCACCGAGCAGCCCATCTTCTATTGACTTCTTGGCGTTGTCCCAAGCCCCGCCAGCGGTGGCCATGTATACAGCAAGTAGCTGTCCCGAAAGTATAGCGCCTGCCAGATAGCCGCCCAAAGCGTATTCATGCAGGAGGAATCCTATTACTATGGGTATCAGTAGCGCGATTGCGCCTAGAGTCAGTAACTCCTTCTGGGCAGCCAGAGTGCTGATAGACACACATCTTCCATAGTCGGGCTTGGCCTTTCCCTCCAATATCAGCGGGTTCTCGCCGAACTGCCTACGCACTTCTTTGATCATCCCAAAAGCCCCCCTGCTGACGGCCCTTATTGCCACAGCGCTAAACAGAAAGGGTATTCCACCGCCTATCAGTAGCCCGACGAACACCTGTGGGTCATGAAGGGGCAGTGTCTCTATCTTAGCAACTTGGAAGTAGTCGTTGAAAAGAGATATGGCTGCAAGGACTGCGGAACCTATGGCTATCCCTTTTGTTATAGCTTTCGTAGTGTTGCCAACTGCGTCCATCTGCTGAAGTATTCCTTTAGCTTTAGGTTCAAGATCGGCCATCTCGGACAGACCCTGGGCATTATCGACTATGGGTCCGAAGGTATCCATCGCTACATTATTGCCTGTCAAAGTAAGGAAGCCTATTCCAGCCAAAGATATACTATACGCTACCATGGTATAGTTCGGAAGGAACAAAATCGCTGACGCAATTATGGTGCCCGCTATCGCAACTATGGCTGTAACCGTAGATTCATAACCGACCGATAAGCCTGATAATATAGTTGTCGCGGCTCCTGTCTGGGTAGAATCGACTATCTCTTTGACAGGTCCGTGTCTCTTCGATGTGTAATAATCGGTCATGTAGTTTATCAAAACTGCCAACACTATGCCCGAAAAGGTCGCTGCAGCGAACCTCAGGCCGTAAATATGATCGCCTATATAGCCGCCCATATAGTAGTACGCTAGTATCACAAATCCAGTGATGGATATTGCGGCAGCCAGATTGTACCCCCTCCTAATGGCTCTCATGGCATCGCCTAGGCCACCACTTATGCTGATGAAGTATGTACTTATTATGGTGCTGAATATCCCAATAGCCCTAACCACAAGCGGATAGACGACGCCCACTATGCTCCCTGGAAAGGCCGCTAAGCCAAGTATCATGGCGGCCACTATGGAAACTTCATACGACTCAAAGATGTCAGCGGCCATGCCCGCGCAGTCCCCAACGTTGTCGCCCACCAAATCGGCTATAACCGCCGGGTTTCTAGGATCATCCTCGGGTATCCCCTTCTCCAGCTTTCCTACTATATCGGCGCCTACATCAGCAGACTTCGTGTATATCCCTCCACCAACTCGCATGAACAGAGCTATGAGAAAGCCTCCAAAAGCGTACCCTAACAGGACTTCATAGGCTCTTGAAGGCCCAAATATCAGAAGTATGATTATGCCTCCAAGCAGCCCCAACCCATCCGTCAGCATGCCTGTAATGGTGCCGCTTCTGTAGGCTATCTTCAGGGCTTCGTTGAAGCTCTTCCCTGCAGCGTTTGCAACCCTGACGTTGCCCTTTACGGCCATAGACATGCCTATGAAACCAACAGACCCAGAGAAGACCGCTCCCATCAGGAATGCTCCAGCCCTGCCCAGTGCTATGTCTGGGCCGCTAGCAGTTCCTGTATAGTAAAGGAATATTATGAGGAATAAAACTGGTATGATCATGCTCTTGAACTGGGTCTTGAGATAGGCGTTGGCACCCTCCTTTATCGCCCTGTTTATGCCTCTCATCTTCTCGGTCCCCTCTCCGTACTTGTTTATCTGTACTATCAGAATTAGAGCGTAGGCCAGCCCGGCTAGTGAAGATGCTAGGACTCCGTAGATGAATATGCTCTCAAGGTCGATGGCCAATATGATCACCGATCTCAGTCTGCACTCCCATCAATCGTATTACTTCAAATGTAAGCTTTTTAAAAACATTTATGTTATGAAAACTCATTGTTCAATTCACCACGGTGCCAGAACAATCCTTCACAAGACTTATAGCCTCATGGCTCCATAGTCTCTAGGAGAATTCTATGAAGGCTGTAATCCTCGCTGGAGGTTATGGCAAGAGGTTAAGACCTTTGACAACAGAGAAACCAAAGCCCCTCATCGAAGTTGCCAAGAGGCCCATACTTGCCCTGCAATTTGAGTGGCTCAAGAACTATGGCATATCTGAAGTAATCTTGTGCGTAGGTTTTCTGAAGGAAAAGATCATCGAATATGTGGGGAGTGGCAAGAGGTTCGGCCTAAAGGTGGGCTACGCAGTAGAAGAGGAGCCCCTCGGGACAGGGGGGGCGTTGCTTAACAGTGAACTTCTTCTCAAGGGCGAGGACAGGTTCGTGGTCATCAACGGGGATGTCATAACAGACTTGGATGTATCGAAGTTGGCAAACCACGCCAGGTCTATGGGAGCAATAGCACTAGTGCCCCTCAGGTCTCCTTACGGGGTTGTAATGATCGACGATGATAACGAGATAAAAGAGTTCAAGGAAAAGCCCATCCTGAAGGGCTTTTGGATAAATGCAGGAGTTTACTGCCTTGACCATGACATCTTCAGATACCTTCCAGAGAAGGGCGACATTGAGACTACTGCCTTTCCCAAACTGGCGGAGGAGAAGAAGCTCGGAGCCGTAAAGTATTCGAACTGCTTCTGGAGAGCCATTGATGTTCAGAAGGACATAGAAGAGGCCGAAAAGGACCTCTCATCGCGTAGGTTGAAGGTCTAGAAAGATGTTAGATTTATAAATATGCATGTTGACTTTTCCAATTGTGGCGAGTTTGTTGAAGGATAATAAGTCGACTCAAGAGCTTGAGCGCAGGCTTAGTGAATTAGAGGCCAAACTGAGAGAATCCATACCCAAGAAAGATGCCGAGGAACTAAGGAAGAAGATTTCAGAGCTAGAATCATATCTGAAAAAATATGAATCAGAGCTTGAGGTTGCAAAACGCACCATAAAGGACCTACAATCACTTTCACGAGATATTGTGAGTAGGCTCAAAGAAATAGTAGGTGAATATGGGAATGTGAGCTTGCAATATGGTGGGTATGAAATATCGATAACAGACCCGCATCATTTTCCTTGGAATATAACGCTTAATACACTGTTAGATGCTTCCTTTGAAGTTTGGATAACTAGAAAGGATGAGCAGACCATGCTGATTAGGTGCAAGCCTCCATCGTTTTGAGCTTTGATGGACTATATTATCACCTAGGCATGATGGGATACTGTATGTATAGGAGCAGAATAGCAAGCAATAAAGTTGGTATTGATACCAGTATGCCAGGCTTGATCCAGTAACCCATAGTTACATGGCCGAGTTTTCTGCGCTCGATCATCCCAATGGCAACTATGTTTGCTGTACTGCCTATCATGGTTAGATTACCAAAGAAAGTTGAAGAAAAAAGCCCAGCCCACCAGAATGGAAAGATGTACACACCCAAAGCGCCAAGTTCATGAATTATAGGCACCGATATCGCTACAGCCAATATATTGTCCATAAGAGCACTCAAAATACCCATTATCCATGTGAAATTCATTAAAATACCAAACTCCCCACCAATAGCGCCCAGAGAGAGAGCTCCACTGGCAATCCGATCGGTCAAGCCCACATAGCTCAATGTTCCCACTTTGGCGAAGAGCATCATAAAGAAGGTAAGAGTCCACCAATCAACACGCCTCTCCACAAGCTCCTTGGCTTTCTCATGCTCTATGAGAAGAGCTATCGATGCCGCACCCAAGGCTGTGCCTAGCAACATAGTGTTCTTTTCAAGGTGCAGAGCCTCTTCTATAAAGCTATGAAGGATAAGGAAGGTTATAGTCCCCAGAAACAATATAGCGGATATTGTGAGCTCTTTTCCTGATGTGACCCCTCTTCCCTCTGTTATCTTCTTGTCTTCTTTTACTTCTAGCTTAAGGCGTTCGTCCAACCTTCTAATATCTCCTGAAAAATAGTATATTGATAAGGGTATCAGAATAGCTAAAGCGAGAATGGAAATAGGTGTAGCCCATCTTAAGAAATCCATAAAGGTGAGCCCTCCCCTTAAGGCAACCATAACTCCAACAGGATTTCCAACTACAGTCGCACTACTGCCTATATTGGTCGCAAAGATGAGCATGACGACAAAGGGTATAGGATTAAGCTTGAGCTTCACTGTAAGGTGTATCATAGTGGCAGCCATGAAAAGGATCGAAGTTACTTCATCCACCAAAGCAGCAAATAAGGCTGACAAGATCATCATTACGGTTACAAGCCTGTAACCCCTAGGCCCGACCATCTCCACAATTTTGTCTATTATATATTCAAAGAAATGCCTCTCCTCCAAGAAGCCTATTACGATCATCATGCCCATCAAAAAGAGAATTATATCAACCCCTGCGAATTCGATCAAGGTAGGAGTATCGATCAAGCCTGCAGCCAAAAGTACAGTAATGCCCAATAGCCCAAAGGCTAGGCGAAACCTCCAGAATAGAAGAGTGCCATACACTATGGCTAAGAAGGCTGTCAGGGCTATAACTTCCCTCATACTCAGTCCAAGTAGAGTGCTGGTGAACGATGTAGCCAAGACCATGAGCACAAAGGCAAGACCCTTGTTCATTGAGTATCGCAAGAACTTTCTTAACAGCACTAATTAAATATAACTTTTATTTAGGCTGGTCGAGAAAATTAGACTATTTCTACACGCATAATCAAAGCGCCAAACCTAAGGCAAATAGAAAGAGTAGCGTAATAACACCAGCCAAGACCATCAGAAGCCCTTGTTTGATCATGCTCGACCTTGATATCCTCCCCAAGAAGAGGCCCAAGATGAAGAGGGTCGTCATGTTCAAGACTATCGATGCTACAAAAGCTTCTCCCGAAGATGTCAAAGAATATAGGGAGAGGAGAAAGGGAGACAGAGTAACAAAAGCTGCAATGATGGGGGATAGGGCATCTACAAAAGCTACCCATATGGTAGCTGCCCTTGATGCCCGAACTATTATAGAGTCCTTCAATTCTGTGAACATGGCCTGCTCAAGATCCTTTATGCTCTTGGCCCTTTGAGCCTTCTCCGTCACAAAAGCACCCCAAGCCCCCGATATTCCCATGGCAAAGCTCGCACCGAAGCCTGCACTCAATATGATATGTGGATCGATGATCCCTGCGATGTAGGCCCCTAGAATCACTCCTAGGGTGGCTAGTGCTCCATCAAAACTGTTCATAATAAAGTACCTCTCTGCGATCTCACTAGCCCTTGCTATCCTAAGGTGTTTTCTAAATCTCGAAAGGACTTTTTGAATGCCTACCATTCCTCCCAACCTATGCTTCTAGAACTTCCAACAAGTTCCACCTATGATAAGGAAGGCTTTAATTTATATGTAACTTCCTGAGATTTAGTTGATGCCATGACTGTTCACATAAAAAGAATGATCGTAGATTCTCTTAAGCCCCGAGAAACTGCAATTCTTGATCTTTCCAAGGCTCTGTGTGAGGTTAAGGGGGTCGAAGAGGTCGATATAACCGTTACAGAAGTCGATGTAAAGACTGAAACGATAAAAGTGATCCTGAGGGGTTCCGATATAAATTACGATGAACTCACAAGGGTCATGAGTGAGCACGGCGCCATCATAAGGAGTGTGGACGAGATCAACGTCGGCAGAGCCAAGGCCGTTGCGCCAAAGTAATTCATTTTGACTTATCAGGATTTTTTTCTAGAAGTCGAAACTATGGAGAGAACGTCTCTATCCTTTATTGTATAGTCCGCTGGTAATCGCAGGTTGCTCCTCACATCAATGGCGTATATTAGACCCTTGGCGAGTTCTGAGTGGACCTCCTTCGCAAGATCCAGAACGTTGGAACCAGAGGGCATGAGGTAGACATCAGGAAGCACGTTACCGTGCTTGTCGGACAGCTTTTGGGGGTCGTACACGGGGTAGACCGTGTTCATCCTCAGTAGCTTGAACACAGCAATGTTGATGGCAAACTGTACCCCCGTTCTCATATACTCTCCTAGCACAGCCTTTCTAATGTAACTTAGGGCCCACTTCTGCCTATCGGTGAGAGCCCTCTGATCCAGAATCTGAAATCTCTCCTCCCCTGGGACGTACTTGATGAGGCCCTTCTGCTCGGCCCTTCTTAGCGTCAGTTCAGCTTCTGCGCTGGAAGGTACAACTATCATGTCTGAATACTCGTCTCTAATTCTCTTGAAGTTTTCACTAGCCGTGGGCAGGTCCATCTTGTTTGCGACTATCAGCGTCGGTTTTGATATGTCTCTCAAAACCCAAGCAAACCTCTTCATTTCATCCTCTGGCCAGTTCTCAAAATTCTCCGCCTTTAGGTTGGTCTCGGACAGAGTCATCTTTACGTGGAAATCCTTTACCCCCATGCCTCTCAGCACTTCTACAAGAGCTGTGGGCAGTTCAGTGCCAGACTTCATAAGTCTGGATATTCTTAACCTATTGCTTTCGATTAGCTTAAGATACCACATCACAAGCTCCTCCTCTATATCACCCAAGTCTGCCAGTGGATCGCCTTCTCCCGGTTCAGTGATCCTCCCTTCGGCATCCACGCCGCCCGATGCATCTACTATGTGTAGCAAGGCATCAGACTGGGCCGCCACTGACAAGAATTGATTCCCTAAACCTTTTCCCGCCCAGGCACCCTTTATCAACCCTGGAAGGTCTATCAGCTCTGTGGGTATGAAGCGCCAACCATTGACACAAGCGGAGTTCTTAGGATTGTCATCGACCTTGAACTCTCTATGAACGCAGAGAGTTACTGTGTTGCCTATACCAATGTTGGGCGCTTTTGTAGTAAAGGGGTAGGTAGAGACCTCGGCCGATTGAAGCGTGGCAGAGTTGAAGAAGGTCGTTTTGCCGGTGTTGGTCTTTCCAATCAACCCAATCTTTATTGGCATAATATCATCGTCAAGTCTTTGTCAGGCATAGCTTAAAAATATGTCCATTTGCATCATACTGCTAGAAGCTTGGGCATGAAACCATCCATAACGAATATGAATGGCATTTTGGTCAAGTATGGCAACATAAAGATAGCCTTAGATCCACACAACCCGCAAGGTGTGGATGTAGTCTTTGTATCCCATGCCCACTTAGACCATATGTACAATGTAAAGAGCGAAGTCAAGGTTCTGACATCAGCAGAGACCGCCTTCCTGGCAAGGGAGAGGGGTTATGATCTTGGAGAGACGATGGATGAGTCGAGTGGATTTCAACTCATGGACTCCGGGCATATCCTCGGTTCTTGTGGATTGTTGATAGGTGGAGAAGTCTTCTATACAGGAGACTTGGCTTTGAGACCTAGGGCCTTTTTGAAAAGAGGCAAGAGTGTGAAGTGTGATGTTCTGATAATCGAATCTACCTATGGCATGGACCATTTTCTCTTCCCCCCTTTGGAGAAGGTTTTAGACGAGGTCAATAGGCTCATCTCGGATCTGTTCTCTCGAGGTATACCAGTTGTGCTCATGGGCTACCCTCTTGGGAAGGCCCAGGTTCTTTCCTACCTCTTTTCAAGCTGGGAGCCCGTCTACGTTCACGAGTCTGTGCAGAGGATGAACGAAGCCCACGCTAAGATGGGCATAGGGCTCAACAACTTTGTCTCTTATCAAGAAGCAAAGGAGAAGGGCCTGTTGATGAGAAAGCCATGGATACTTATCTCCCCTGTCTGGAGTGGAAGAACGAACTTCATAAAGGGTTTGAAGGACAGGTACAACGCAGTCACAGTAGCATTCAGTGGTTGGAGCGTCGAGCCAAGCTACAAGTACGCCATGGGCTTTGATCATGCCTTCCCAATGAGTGACCACTGTGACTTTGATGAACTTGTCAGATTTGTCAAGGAGTGCAATCCAAAGAAGGTCTACACAGTTCATGGTTTCTCTTCAGAGCTAGCGAGTCGTTTGAAAAAGCTTGGGTACGATGCCAGTCCCCTTCTAGGCTCTCAAAGATCCTTGGATGAATCTCTATGATCCAGTTGATGCCAGATGCCTGTCGCTCCCCTCCACTACTGCTTGGCCTATTTCTTCCATAAAATCAGCAAGTCTGGCCTAAACTTCCCAGCTCTAATAGTTGGTAGCATGGTCCCAGACCTTGAAGTTCCATTTATTCTTCTCGTGACAAAAGGAGAAACCAACCGACTTGTCCTTCATAGCGTTCTCGGATCTGTAACTCTGGGTCTATTGCTTTCTATCTTCATATCCGTCTTATTGTACCCGAAATTTGTGGCTCTTGCCTTCCCCAGTCTTAGAAGAGATCTAAAAGGCAGGTGTGGTTTCTCCAATTCTTTGGTTCTTTCGAGCCTTATTGGAGTTCTTGGGCACGTACTCCTAGATTCTCTTCACCACGAATACAACCCGTTGCTCTATCCCTTCTCCATAGAGTCTTTCAACGGCTTCGTCCTCTTTGGCGATTATTCTTTTGCATCAGTAATCATTGGTCTGACATTTATGATATTTGGCCTGATTATCATACTTAGAGAAATTAATCTGGGAAGAGAGGGTTTTTGGAAGAGGCTTTTGGTGGGATGATTTTTTTAAAACTATTGAACGGACTTCATAGCCATGACTTTCTTGAAAGACAGACCCATTGAAGTTACCCCTATCGATCCCATGGTTATGATGAAGGCATTTCCTATTAGATGGCTCACAAGGGCTGCTGCCAGTATCAGGTCTATTCGGGTAAGTCCCAAACCAATGAATATGGCGCTCCAGAACGCTTCATAAGTGCCTATGTAGCCTGGCGGGGCAGGTAAGATAAAGGTCAGCTGGACCAGCATGCTCCCAAGGAGGATTATGGTTATGGGAACATCGTAGTTGAAGGCTTTGAAGGTGAAGAAGGTGGCTAGAGAGGCTATGGCCCATATCGCAAAGGTCGAGGCTAATGTAAAGAGTAGCATCGAGGAGCTTTGGCTCAGTCCCTTCGCTCCGTCAATTACAGACTTTGAGAAGTTGACAAGTTTCTCCCGCCATCTGTGTGGTAGCTTGGGGATTGCAGATGCGATTCGTTCAACCACTGAAAGTAGACGTCTTTCATACCTAATGCCGAGCATCAGACCCAAAAGGGCTATTACCACAAATATGCCGACCACTCTGAGGACGTCCAAGAACCACACCGGTAGACTTATCTCCTTAGGGAGCAGGAATACTCCCATGAGGCCGAGTAGCGTTATCCCCAGAAGGTCCAAGACCCTCTCCACAGCTATGGAGGAGAGAGATTGAAAGAAACCCGTCTTCTCTTTGCCATCCATGGCATAGGCTCTTACGAACTCTCCACCCAGCCTTATAGGGATAAGCATGTTTACCATGTAGCCTATCATAGTTATCCAGAAGGAGCTAGAGAACTTCACAGAATTCTTTATGGGAGTCAAGAGCATCCTCCAGCGCCATGCCCTCAGAAGAAAGAGGGGGGGTACCAGTACAGCGTTAAACAAAATCCAGACGGGAGACGATTCCACGATGGCATTGTAAAGCCTCCCTAAATCAACATACCAGATCATAAAGATCAGAAGGACGAAACCCAATAGCAAAGGCAATAAGGTCTTAAGCTTCAAGCCTCTCCTCTTCTTAGGTTTCACGTCCTACAGATATAAGAGTTGAGGATTAGGGGTCTGAAACTGGGCTAGTAAGGATGACGACTCCCATCATCCCCTTTATGGACCTTTGCTTCCAAATGTGCCTTTATGCTCATCGTGGTAGGACTACTAGAGTTTTTCTAAGTTTATAGTTCAAAGACTATGCCTCTATTAGTAATTCGAAATTGAATCCAATCTGCACTGTGAGTTACTCCTTTCAATGAGTATATTCTGAATTTACTGATCAACGTATCCCTAACTGTCTCAACACCCATCTCAAAGACTCCATCATATATGGACTTAAGATAATTTTCATATTTTTCACTATGAACCCCACTATCTAAGACCAAAATCCCTAAACCTCCAATCTCACTGATTCTAGCCGATAATACTTGTAAAAACCTAGGCATAGGATCAGCCCCACAATTCATAGTTAGATT
>JACAEJ010000075.1 GCA_013388925.1 Nitrososphaerales archaeon | reverse complement strand
TTGTCGATCACTACGAGTATCTCTTTTGGTTCGTAAGAATCCATCAGTAGGCTTTTCAGAAGAGACTCGAGCAGTTCCGACTCCCTAAACACTGGTATAAGGATGCTCAATAAGGTCAAGGATGACACCAGCCATCAAATTCTTTCTTTGTATTTGGGACTATCATTAAAACACCTTTTATTCTTGCCATTGTGCCCAAGGCCGACCATCACGCCATCTTTTCAAGCTTTCTGAACACTTGGGTAGGACCTTTATTAATGCTTAGACCGCTTTTGTGAAAAGAAAGCTCAAAAAATTGAAAGGTTACCACAAAAGTTATTGGCTCGCCTTCTTATGAACCAAAGTGGTTGTAGATGAAGATAGCCATTCTTGGGGGGACAGGAGACTTAGGGAGAGGATTGGCGTTAAGGTGGGCTAGGCTCCATAATGTGGCCATAGGCTCCAGAGATGGGAACAGGGCGAAAAAGTTTGCAGAGGATTATGAGCAGGTAGCTGAGAGGCATTATGGCGACGAAATGAAGGGTAGCATAGTGGGATACGAGAACCTTCAGGCGGCAAGAATCTCCGAGGTCCTTGTACTCTCTGTGCCTCACGAAGACCTGATAGAGTTTGCTCGACTCTTGAAGCCTTTTGTCAATGACAAGATAGTAATATCACCCGTTGCGCCTCTGTACAAGGCCGACACATCTTTTTGCTATTCTCCGTATCCAATGAGTAAGCCTTCTAACGAATCGCCTAAGACATACATCTCAGCAGCAGAAGTGGTATCTTTTGAGCTGGGATCAAAGCGCGTAGTTTCGACATTTCATACTCTGCCAGCCAAGAAACTCTGCGATCTTACTATGAACCTAGACTATGACGCTCTGATGGCAGGGGATGATAATGAAGCCATTAGGCTAGTCTCAAAACTCATATCACAAATCCCAGATCTGCGTCCCGTCTATGCCGGTCCTTTGGAGGTATCCACTCTATTGGAGGCCCTCACGCCCATGCTGATGAACCTGAAACTTTACAACAAGATTAGAGACCCATCGATCAAGATAGTTTGAGTATGAGATTTTACCTTTTCGAGGAGAGAAATCCTTTGTCGGCAAAAGCCATAAAAGCCAACCATTTTAACCTCCCAGTAGAGCGATCAAAGATGCAGAGCAAGGCTGAGCACATAGAGCTGGCCATCCCCGAGGGCGTTACTGCAAAGTTTGAAGACAGTCAACTCACCATCAAGGGGCCTCTGGGCGAATGTAGGAAGGACTTCTCCAAGGTAAAGACTCAAGTTCTGCACGAGGGGGGTAAGCTGATCATTCAACCGCTTGGCAAGAAGAAGTCTGATGCCAGCGTCGCCAATACCGCCAGATCGATCATCAGGAACATGATAGAAGGTGTGACCAAAGGCTTCACCTACAAACTCAAGGTGGTCTTCGCTCACTTCCCAGTATCTGTCAAAGTGAAGGATAGGGATGTTTTGATAGAGAACTTTTACGGGGAGAGATCTCCACGCTTGGCAAGGATAGTAGGGGATTGTAAAGTGACGGTCGAGGGTGACGATATTGTTGTAAGGGGCGTCTCTTTGGAGGATGTGGGCCAGACAGCAGCGAATATAGAGCAGGTAACCGCTGTGAAGAGGAAGGACCAGAGAGTCTTCCTTGACGGCATCTACGTCTATGAGAAGCAGAGAGGTTATTGAAATGGTAAAGAAGACCGCCTTAAAGGTGGTACGGACAAAGAGAAGATCTAAGGCAAAAACTCCAAAGAAGGCAAAAGCCCTAAAGGCTAAGGAAAAGAAGGGGAGGAGTCTGAAAGAGCTCTTGAAGTTAAGAGAGAGCATTAACGATAGACGCCCCGAGTTTGTGATGCAAGAGTCGTGGAGGTACAAGAGAATAGGTGAAAGGTGGAGGAAGCCAAAGGGGATAGATAGCAAGATGCGCCTTGGAGTCAAGGGCTGGCCTAAGTTGGTAAAGGTGGGCTATAGAGGGCCCAGGGTGACTAGAGGGCTTCATCCCTCAGGTTATAGAGATGTACTGGTTAACAACATGAATGAACTTCAAGGCCTCAACTCCAAGACCGATGCAGCAAGGTTAGCATCCAGACTGGGGGCAAAGAAGCGTTCCGAATTGATAGGGAGAGCAAAGGAGCTCGGCATAAGAGTCCTGAACCCAAAAGGAATTAGAGAGGTTAAAAAACCCTCAGAATAGTTGGTCTGTTTTGCAAAATATTAGAAAGATTTAAGGAAGTGAAGTGGTTGGGCGATCAGAGTAATGCTCCAAATAGGTTAGGAGGTGCCTTTAGAGTTTGAACATAAGTAACAAGAAGGCGATGGCTGCGAAGGTCCTCAATGTGGGGGTCAATAGGGTTAGGATAGACCCCAAGAGTATTGAGCGGGTATCAGATGCAATTACCAGAGACGACATAAGAGCCCTCATCAGAGAGGGGACTATATGGGCTGAGCCCATAAAGGGGCAATCTCGCGGTCGCACAAGGATAAGAAAGGCTTCAAAGAGGGGGAGGGGCAGTGGCTCAAGGAAAGGCTCCATAGGAGCTAGATCGCCAAGAAAGGCGTTGTGGGTAAAAAAGGTTAGGGCTATGAGGAGCCATCTGAAGAAGGCTAGGGAGAAGGGAGATGTGACAGGGGACGTATTCGACAGGCTTTACCTGCAGATAAAGGGTGGTCAGATTAAATCTCTGAGGCATCTTAAGGAGCAGATAAGCTCGCTAGGTAGGGGTAGATGATAAGATCATGAAGAGCGCCTATGTGCCAGTCATGCGCAGGAGGAGAGAGAGCAAGACGAACTATAGAAGAAGAAAGGCGATGGTTCTGAGCCGCTTGCCCTTCTTGTCTGTATTTATAAGCGGGAAGAACGTCTTTGTTCAGATATTGTCTCCCCGAAAGGAAGGCGACGTATCATTGGCATCTGCCCATTCAAGAGAGCTGATAAAGTTTGGATGGCTTGGCTCGAGGAAGAGCATCCCAGCAACATACCTTACAGGCTTGTTGGCTGGGCTCAAGGCAAAGGGCAAGGTGGACAAAGTGATCCTTTACACAGGTCTAAGAAGGTTCATACCCAACTCACGTATTACAGCGGTGGTCAAGGGGTTATTAGACGCAGGCATATTGGTACCCATCAACCAAGATACTTTGCCATCCGAAGATAGGCTCAAGGGGAAGCACATAGCCGATTATGCCAAGTACTTGCTCGAGAGAGATAAAGTTGCCTATAAGGCCAAGTTTTCAAACCTTATCAGCAAAGCTCTTAACCCAGATGCTCTTCCAGGGCATTTTGAACAGGTTCGTAATAAGATCGTCGAAGGCTTTGAAGTGAAGAAGGCATGAGTGAACAATCTACTCAACCCTGGGCTCCCAAGACCAGAATAGGGAGCCTAGTTGCAACGGGTAAGATAGTATCTTTAGAAGAAATCTTCGAGAGTGGCATGAGGATAAAGGAGCCAGAGATAGTCAGGATGCTCATGCCAGACCTTAAGAATGAGCTGATTGGAGCGGGAATAGTCCAAAAGCAGACAGATGCGGGAGAACTGACAAGGTTCAGTGCTGTGATGGCTGTAGGGAGTGAGAAGGGCTGGTTCGGCGTGGGCAAGGGAAAGGCCAGCTCGATGAGGTTGGCCATAGACAAGGCGACCACCATCGCCCTATTGAACGTAATCCCTGTGAAACTTGGTTGTGGCAGTTGGGAGTGTAGGTGCATGAGCCCCCACTCAATCCCCTTTAAGGCTACAGGCAAGTGTGGGAGTGTAAAGATAGTGATAATTCCTGGCCCTAGGGGGCTTGGGCTCGTTGCCGGAGAAAAGGTGAAGACC
>JACAEJ010000080.1 GCA_013388925.1 Nitrososphaerales archaeon | reverse complement strand
GCCCGGCGACGCCGCTGATCGATCTCACCCACGCCATCGCGCCGCAGAACGTGCGGCAGGCGGCCTTTGTGCTGTGGACGGCCTACCGCTACTTCCCGGCGGACACCGTGTTTCTGGTGGTGGTGGACCCCGGCGTCGGCTCAGCGCGGCACCCGGTCGCCGTTGACACCGCCCAGGGCCGTTTCGTCGGGCCGGACAACGGCGTGTTCAGCGAAGTGCTGACGGAACTGGGGGCATGGCGCGCCGTCGCCATCGAGCCGGAAAGGCTGGGGTTGCCGGAGCCGAGTGGCACCTTTCATGGCCGCGACGTATTCGCCCCAGCAGCGGCCCGCCTGGCCTGCGGCGACCCTATCGCCGCCCTGGGGTCGCCGGTGGAGAAGCTGGTCATGTTGGAACCGCCTCGCCTGGTCCTGACCCACCACACCATCGAAGGCGAAGTGATCTATGTCGATCACTTCGGTAATGCGGTGACCAGCATTGGACGCTGTTTCTGGCACCAGGAGGGCCTGATCCGGTTACAGCCGCGTCTGAAACCGGATGCCCCATCTATTGTCTTTCCGGCGGCGGCGGTGGTTCGTGCGGGCAGCCGCACCTTTCAGGGCATCGCCCGCACCTATACCCAGGTGCCGCCGGGACAGCCCACACCGCTGATCAACAGCGCCGCCCAGCTTGAGATCGCCGTCAACCAGGGGAATGCCCAGCAGACACTTGGTTTGGCGGTAGGCGAGCGGGTTGTGGTGGAGATCGCGACATAAGCGGCCACCCTCCAGCCAGGAGTCTCCCATGGAACAGTTTGTGATCGAAGGCGGACATCCCCTCAAAGGCGAGATCACGGCCAGCGGCAACAAAAACGCCGCGCTCAAGATGCTGCCCGCCTGCCTGCTGACCGACGAGCCGGTCACGCTGTACAACGTGCCCGACATCGCCGATGTCCGCGTCACCGCCGAGATCCTCCAGCATCTCGGCGTGGACATCACCCAGGTGGACCCTCACACCTGGCTCGTGCACGCCAGGGAGCTTCGCCTGACCCGCATTCCCCCCGAACAGGCCCGCCTGATCCGCAGCAGTATCGTGCTGGCTGGCCCGCTGCTGGCGCGCACCGGCCGCCTGGAACTGCCCATCCCCGGCGGAGACGTGATCGGGCGTCGCCGTCTGGATACCCATGTCCTGGCGCTGGAAAAACTGGGGGCCCATATCGACTTCGAACGGGGCGCATTTAAGATGAATGCCGACAGCCTGCATGGCGCGGACATCCTGCTGGACGAGGCCAGCGTCACGGCCACGGAGAACGCGATCATGGCGGCTGTCCTGGCCAGAGGCACCACCGTGATCCGCAATGCCGCCTCCGAGCCGCATGTGCAGAACCTCTGCCACATGCTGAGCGCCATGGGCGCGCAGATCGACGGCATCGGCTCCAACTGCCTCACCATCCAGGGGGTGGACCGGCTGAGCGGCGGCGAGCACCGCGTCGGAGCCGATTACCTGGAAGTGGGCAGCTTCATCGGGGCGGCAGCGGTCACGGGCGGCGCGATCACCATCCGGGAGGCCGACCCGCAACACCTGGACATGATCGGGCTGGTTTTTGCCAAGCTGGGCGTGCGCTGGGAGGTGCGCGGCCACGACATCTTCATCCCCAGCGGGCAGGAATTGACCATCCGGCGCGACCTGGGCAACCGCATCCCGACGATCAAGGCGCAACCCTGGCCCGCCTTCCCCTCCGACCTGATGAGCATCGCCCTCACCGTTGCCACCCAGGCGGCGGGGTCGGTCCTGCTCCACGAGTGGATGTATGACGGGCGCTTCTTCTTCACGGACAAACTGGTCAGCATGGGGGCGCGGATCGTGCTGTGCGATCCCCACCGGGCCCTGGTTTACGGGCCGACGGCGCTGCACGGTGTATCCGATATTTCCAGCCCAGATATCCGCGCCGGGATGTCGATCCTGCTGGCGGCGCTGGCCGCCCGCGGCACCACGACCATCCACAACGTCCGCCAGATCGACCGGGGCTACGAGCGGGTGGAGGAAAAACTCGCCGCCCTGGGCGCGCATATCGAACGGGTGACTGACTGAACAAAACGGGGGAGGCTCCACGGAGCGTCCCCCCATCTTGCTGTCCCCGCCTGTTCCGGGCGCGCGGCTAACAGATGCCGAGCAGGTCGTCGTAAATCGCCAGCATCGCTTTCGCGCCTTCGCCCATGGAGATGAGCACCTGGTCGGCTTTGGCCGTCGTCACGTCACCGGCGGCGTAGATGCCCGGACGGCTGGTCCGGTTCATCTCGTCAATCTTCACAAAGCCCTTGGGATCAAGCTCGACCAGATCGGCCACCAGGGCGGAGTTGGGCTTGAGGTCCTTCTCGACAAAAACCGCGTCCGTATGGAGTTCGGTGATTTCACCATCCTTGCGCAGAACCACGGCGCGCACAAACGCGTCGCCCTTCAGCTCAACCACCTCGTAGCTGTCCAGGATGGTGACGTTAGGCATGGCCGCCAGATTCCTGGCCACCGCCAGGTCGAGGTCGCCGTGCGTGGGCGCGACCAGCGTCACATGCCGGGCGATCCGCTGGAGTTCGGCCACAGCCCGGAACGCCTGGCAGCCATCACCGACGACCAGGGCGGTGCGATCAATGAACAGCGGCGCATAGGTCGCCGTGCTGTAACACAGCCCTTTCATCTCATATTCGGCCTCGCCAGGTACGTTGAGCAGTTCACCCTGCGCCCCGGTCGCCAGCAGGACGGCCCGGCCCCAATGCTCTTTGCCATCCTTCAGGATGATGCAGTACCCTTCATCCCGAGGCTCGATCCTCTCCACCAGGGTGCGCACCCGCAGGAAGTCAAGATATTCGATCTGGGAGCGGAAGCGCTCGACCATTGACTCGCCCACCAGCACGTTGTAGTCGTCAACCCAGGGCAGCTCCATCTTACGATTGGTGCGCCCGCCCAATCCCGGCGAGATGAGCAGCACGTCCATCCGCTTGCGAATGGCATAAGCGGTCGCCGCCAGACCCGCCGGTCCTCCGCCAATAATGATCACGTCATGCATCGCGGGTTCTCCTCACCCTATTCTGGAGGCGGTTCAGGGATAAAGCCTTCGTCCATCAACATCTGGGCCATGGCGCGGGACTGCCGGATGATGTGCGACGCGCACTCAAATTCCTCCTGATAGGAACAGGGTCGAGCAGCCACTCCCTGTTCCACCGCCTTAGCGGCCACTGCCGCTGCCTCACGCGGGAAGACTTCCCAGTCGTCCATCGTCGGCAAAATGTGATTGGGGCCCAGTTCCGCCTCATCCACCATCGAAGCCAGGGCTTCCGCCGCGGCGATGGCCATCTCATCCGTGATGGTGGTGGCCCGCACGTCAAGCGCCCCCCGGAAAATGCCGGGGAACCCCAGGGAGTTGTTCACCTGGTTCTCAAAGTCTGAGCGCCCGGTCGCCACCACAGCTGCCCCCGCTTCTTTGGCCTCCCAGGGCCAGATTTCCGGGATGGGATTGGCGCCCGCCAGCAGGATGGCGTCCTTGGCCATCGTGCGCACCCACTCCGGTTTGATCGTGCCGGGTCCGGGGGCTGAGAAACAGATCGCGGCATCCGCGCCGCGTAACGCCTCTTCAACGCCGCCCCGGATTTCGGCATCATTGGTGATCTGGCATAGACGCCACTGCTGGACAAACTCCGCCTTACGCAGCGCGAAGTCCTGGCGATGTTTGCCCAGAATCCCGTCGATATCCGCCACAATACAATTGCCAGGGTCCACGCCATACGCAAACAACAGGCGCGAACAGGCCACATTAGCCGCCCCGGCCCCCACAAATGTGATGCGCATCTCTTCCAGCTTCTTGCCCACCACTCTGGCCGCATTGATCATCGCCGCCAGGGTGACACTGGCCGTCCCCTGCTGGTCATCATGCCAGATCGGAATCCGGGCGCGCTCCCGCAGCGTATCCAGGATACGGAAGCATTTCGGCTGGGAGATATCCTCCAGATTGACGCCGCCAAAAGCCGGTTGCAGCATCAGCACAGTCTCGATGATTTTGTCCGGGTCCTTGGTGTCCAGCGTGATCGGCACGCAGTCGACGCCGCCCAGATATTTAAACAGCAGCGCCTTGCCCTCCATAACCGGCAAGCCCGCCTCCGGGCCGATGTCGCCCAGGCCGAGCACCCGCGTGCCGTCCGAGATCACGGCGACCGTATTCCACTTACTGGTGTACTCATAAACCAGCGCCGGGTCTTTGGCAATGGCCCGGCACGGCGCGGCCACGCCCGGCGTATACCAGATCGCGAAGTCGTCCAGGCTGCGCACGCTGGCGCGCAACGCGGTTTGAATCTTGCCACGGTAGAATGGGTGCAGTCGCATAGCCTCGGCGGCCGGTTTTTTGGCTCGTTCGAGCAACTCCTCCTTGGTGATCGGCTTTTCCATACTCAGGTCCCCTGG
>JACAEJ010000074.1 GCA_013388925.1 Nitrososphaerales archaeon | reverse complement strand
CATCATAGCAGTATCGGTTGTTGCCTATTATTACATGACCATACCTCCTGAAAGAACTATCAGGATTGGATTGGTTGCATCATTAACAGGAGCTGGAAGTGCAGAGGGTACCGATATGGAAAGAGCTGCCATGTTAGCCGTTGAGGAGATAAATGCGGCTGGAGGAGTTTACGTAAGTGAGTATGGTAAGAACTTGAAAATATCCCTTATAGTACGGGATGATAGAACAACCCCAGCAGATGGAGTAACAGCCGTCACAGAGCTCATAACGTTGGAAAATATCGACGTTCTTGTTGGTGGTTTCTCAAGCGGTGTAACCATTGCTTCCCAAGTCCCAGCGATAGAAAACAACGTTCCGTTCGTTATCACTGGCGCTTCGTCTTCTTATGTTACAAGAAGAACCGATAAGAACACTAGCTACATGTTCCACTATTGTACCATTACAGACGACTACTCCGAAACCATAGTAAGATTTCTCAACTATACAGTAAGACCTACCTTGATAGATGAGGGCCTGATGGATCCCGGGAGAAACCTGAGACTTGCCATGCTCATTCGAAATGATCCCTATGGTCAAGGTTGCCGTCAATCGACAGAGACCTTCATAAGTGACTTAGGGCTTCCTATAGATATTGTTGAAGTTCAGACTTTCGAGCCAGCAGATACAACTTTCGTCACTCAATTATCAGTGATTGGGGCTGCAAACCCTGATGCAGTCTATCATGCAGGTTTCACAATGGACACTTCTACAGCCATAAAGCAAGGTTTGCAGTTAGTCGATCTAAAAACCATATACATTGGGGTCGAATGTTGTGAGCAGCCTCAGTTCTATGAACTTCTTGGAAGTTGGGGGGATCATCAGATTCTAGAGTCAAAGTTCGGACCTCAAACACCACCATACTATGAAGAAGTCACAAACTATAACGCCACATATTATGAGAGATGGACAATGATTCCTGGAATGATGGGCGCTGATACATACGATGCTATATACTTAGTCTGTGAAGCCATAGAGAATGCAGGCACGCTGGATAAAGCAGGGATAAGAGACGAGATAGAAAATATTGAAATGAATCAGATGCTGATCATGATGAAGGATGGGATTATAAGTTTCGATGAGAACCACGAGATTGATCCCCTTTGCTTCATAGAGCAGATGATATGGAATGGTACCACTAGCGAACTTACACCATATATAGTCTACCCAGATTCGCTGAAGCAAAGAGATTTTGAGCTACCACCTGACTATGAAAATCTGTATTCATAGGCCACATACCAAACGCTGAGGATTAAGCCTACGAAAAAGCTAAACCTATCGGTAAGAAGGTAGTGTGATGATGAATAGGGTAAATATCGTAGGAATAATTGTCCTAATCGCGATTGCTATTGCGAGCCCAATTATCGCAGGATCGTTCTTTGCCCCTCCACCAGCGTTCATCGGTCCTGAATTTCTGGTTCAGATAGTTGCTTGGGGGCTGATCATAGGATGCATATACGTGCTACTAGCCTCTGGACTGAATCTGATTTTTGGTGTGATGAAGGTGGTAAATTTCTCTCATGGCGAATTCATGATACTGGGTGGGTACGTAAGCTATTGGGTCTCAATTCTTGTAGGACTTGACCCTTACCTTTCGATATTCGTTTCCATGGTAGTTATTGGATTGGTAGGGGTGCTAACTGAGAGGGTCTGTTTTCGTCGAGTTTTGGGTACTTCCAAGCTTAACGAAATAATTCTTAGCCTAGGATTGATTTACGTGTTACAAAACGCTATGGCCATATCATGGACTGATAAACCAATACAAATTCGCAGTCCTTTCGAATTTGTAACGGTCTCCTTTGGAGTAGTGAGGATGGGTCTTGATTGGTTGATAGTAATTGGAGTCACTGTACTGATAATGGCTGGATTCTACATACTGATAAAGAGAACAGAGGTAGGGAGAGCCATGAGGGCAACGAGCCAAAATAGGTCTGCAGCGATGCTGATGGGAATAAACGTTGAACGTATGGACATGTTTAGTTTTGGCTTAGGTACGGCTCTGGCCGCAACTGCAGGCACCCTTTTAGCAATACTGGCTCCTATAACACCCCAAGCAGGCGCGATACCCGCCCTTAAAGCCTTCACTATAATAGTTTTGGGAGGGCTTGGGAGTACCATTGGAGCAGTCGTTGGGGGTTTGGTCTATGGGCTGGTTGAGAATAGCACTATAGTCTTGTTGGGGGCTACATGGAAGGATGCTATTGCATTCGCTATTCTAATTCTGGTGCTCATAATTAGGCCTACAGGCTTGTTTGGAGAAAAAGAGGCATGAATATACTCTCTGATCTTAGAAAAGGTCTTAAGACTCCAAAAATCTACTTGCCCATTCTGTTATTGTTAGTGTGCCTCCTTATCCCTTTATTTGGGATTTCTCCCTATTTTATCCATGTTCTCGCCGTAACGTTCTTCTACATTAGCTACTCTTCCAGCTGGAATTTGTTGGCCTACTCTGGTCAGGCATCCTTTGGCCACGCAGCTTTTCTTGGCATAGGTGGATACGTGACAACTATCTTTACCATCCAAACGTCCATACCTTGGCTAGGGTTGTTGCTAGGCGCATTGGTATCAGCCTTCGCCGGTATCCTTGTAGGCTTGACTTGCGTAAGGCTGAGAGAGTGGTTTCTGGCTTTGGTAACCCTTGGATTCAGCATTATCATGGTGGCTTTGACCATAGAGCTACATTGGCTTACCGGAGGGGTCTATGGTTTGGCTGTTCCCAGCCTCCTTCCTTCCGTCAATCACTATTACTATGGGATGTTGGCTCTAACTGTATTTTTGGTCTTTATAATTTACTTGATAACGAAATCCAAAATCGGCCTAGCCTTCGTTGCCATCCGAGAGAATGAGTCAGAAGCCAAGGCCACAGGGATAGATGTTACCAAGTACAAACTCCTAGCTTTCACTATGAGTGCTTTTTTCGCAGGCCTGATTGGAGCTTTCTATGCCCACTTCATATCCTACATAAACTATCAGATCTTTCATTTAGATTATTCCTTTTGGCCGATCATCATATCCGTCATTGGAGGGATCGCCACTATTGAAGGCCCCATAATAGGATCGAGTTTGATGTTCTGTATTATAGAGTTTTTGCGAGTAATTCGACCTTTGGTTGAGACGATCGACCCAGTAATAAAATTAAACTATCCCAAAATTCAGGTTCTCTTGATGGGTATAATTCTGGTTGTTGTTGTAATCAAAATGCCTAAGGGCATCTCTCCTTGGCTCCGTAAGTACTTAATATCTATATCTAAGTGATGAATAGGATCCTCCAGCCTTTAACCCCAATTCGAGAGCCTTAATGTTCAGTTCTATGTGCTTGGGAGAGACAAGTTGCCTAATGCTCTCCCTCAAAGCATCTATTCCAAATGGGAGCGCCTCTGTCGAAGTCAACACACCAAGCATCGCCACATTCTGTACCAATGGACTCCCAGCCTTCATGGCAAGCTCCATGGCATCGATCAGTATGGCACGGTTGTAGAACTTGTGAATGATCTGAACAATCTCATCTAAAGTCGGAGTCTTTGCCATACCCATCGTAACCGCTACTGGTTCAACGATTCTTGTGTTCATGACTATCAGTGTCTGGGGAGATGTTAACTTTATGTGCCTAAGGGCCTCTATAGGCTCTAGGCCCAGCATGACATCGGCCTTGCCCATTGGTGTAGTGGGAGCGTAGACCTTCTCACCTATCCTCACGTCACAAACAACCGTACCCCCCCTTTGGGCCATGCCATGAATCTCGCTGACCCTTACGTTGAAGCCCTCCATTAAGGCCGCTGTACCTAGCATCTCCGCAACCAAGAGAATACCCTGTCCTCCCACCCCTGCGATGACTATGTTGCACTCCTTCATAGAGCATCGACCTAGGAAACTTCAATGGCATTGTTTGGACAAACTTGTGCACAGACACTACAACCAGTACAGAGATTAGCGTCTATCACCACCTTTTGGTCTAAGATAGCTATCGCAGGGCAACCCAATACCTTTATGCATGCAAGGCACTGATCGCAACTCTCTTCCACTATCTTGTATGGAATTGTCTTCTCACCCCTCCTTCTCTTCTCTTGGGTGGCCAGCAAGCTACACTTCTGCCTCGAAACTATCACCGAAGGGCCTGGATAATCCCTAGCCCTTCTGAATGCATCTACTGTCTGCTTGACATCGTAAGGATTTACTACTTTTATGTGCTCTACGCCACACCCCATTGCGACTTCTTCGATAACGACCCTTCTCCCAGCTATGCCCATGCCCGTGATACCCGTTCCAGGGTGTGGCTGAAAGCCCGTCATGGCGGTGGCGTAGTTATCGAGGACTACTATGATCACCCTATGGTTGTTGTAGACCGCGTCTATCAGCCCTGGAATGGCTGCATGAAAGAAGGTCGAATCCCCCACAATGGCAACTGTCGGCCTTTCCTGAACCTTGCTCATGCCACAGGCAGCCCCAACGCTTGCTCCCATGCAGATCAATAGATCGCCTATCTTTAGTGGCGCTTGTATGCCAAGAGCGTAGCAGCCTATGTCTGTACAGTTTACCACTTCCCCCTTCATGGATTTCCTCATGGCGTAGAAGGTGGCCCTATGGGGACAACCGGCGCATAGGATAGGGGGTCGTGGAGGGAGACTTCCTTGAATCTCATCGAAGGGAATGGTTATAGCGAAGTTTCTTGGCACTGGCTTTTCTAGGCTCTTTGCCAGAGCCTCTGTGACGATAGTTGTCGATAGTTCACCATACCTTGGCAAGAAGCCACTCGACTTTCCATGGACTCTTATACACGAACCCAAGGAGCTTGCCGAAGCCTTTACGGCGTTCTCCAAGTAGGGCTCGAGCTCCTCCACTATGAATATGTCATCAAATCTACCCACGAATTCTTTGACCAAATTTTCTGGAAAAGGGTGGATGATACCCAACTTTAAGACTGAAGCCTCTAAGCCTAGAGCGTCTATGGCTTCCATCGTGTAGTTGAAGGATACGCCAGAGGTTACAAACCCTATCCTTCCCTCTTCCCTAACTATCATGTTGAGAGGTGATTTCTCGCTGACCTCTTTTATAGAATTGATTTTTTTGACTAAGACGGAGTGCCTGACTCTTGCAAAGTCTGGCACCATTACAAAGCGCCTCACATCAGCTATAAACTCGCCCTGCTCTTGTCTTTTTCGTATAGAACCAAATTTCACTGGAGCTAGAGTGTGGCTGACCCTTGTCGTAGTGCGGAACAGTACAGGGAGCTCAAACTTCTCAGAGAGTTCGAAGGTATAGACCGTCCAGTCCTTTGCTTCCTGGGAGTTGGAAGGCTCAAGGCAGGGCAGATTGGCTAGGGGTGCATAGTATCGATTGTCCTGCTCGCTTTGGGAGCTCCAACAGCCGGGATCGTCGGCGGAGACTACCACGAGTCCTCCTCTGACTCCTGTGTAGGCCAGAGTTATGAGAGCGTCGGAGGCAACATTCAATCCCACATGCTTCATGCAGGATAGAGCGCGAACCCCGCAAAGAGACGCCCCAGCAGCCACTTCTACGGCCACTATTTCATTTGTGGAGTACTCCATGTATATCCCAGCCTCCCTGGCAATCTCTGAGATACTATCGGCAATTTCAGAAGAAGGAGTCCCTGGGTAGGCGGTGGCAACCCTAATCCCGGCTTCTATGGCTCCTCGAGCTATAGCTTCATTGCCAGAGAGGAGATGCCTGTCATGGGATTTCTTAGACAATAGAACCTTCGGGGCAACCAATCTTGTTCTCCTAGATCATTTCAATATATTTATAGCTATCCTCAATACCTTCCAGCGAAATCAAAGTTAACCAATTAGAGAGTCCATCTTTCACTTACGAACCAAAAGAATTATAGCGAGAGGGAGAATAAGGTTCTGAGAGGTAGCTTGATCAAGACCGAACTGGTATGGATGAACGGTAAATTTGTAAGATGGGACGAAGCCAAAGTCCACATCCTTACTCATGGGCTTCACTATGGCACCAGCGTCTTTGAAGGGATAAGGTGCTACGGGACAGAGGATGGGCCAGCGGTCTTTAGGCTAAAGGACCATATTAAGAGGCTCTTCGATAGCGCCAAAGTCATAATGATGAAGATTCCTTTTAAAGAGAAAGAGATCGTTGAAGCGGTAAAGGAGACCGTAAGGGTGAATAATCTGAGAGAGTGCTATATTCGACCCATCGCTTACTATGGCTATGGGAATATGGGGCTCAACCCTATGGGCAATCCCGTCGATGTAGCGATAGCATGTTATCCTTGGGGGACGTATCTGGGTGAGGAGGGCCTAAGGAAGGGAGTGAGGTGTAAAATTTCTTCTTGGTCGAGAATCGATTCACGAATGTTACCACCTCTGGCAAAGGTGACAGCAAACTACGCCAATTCGGTCTTGGCGAAGTTGGAGGCGTTGAACTGTGGCTATGATGAGGCAATCCTTCTCAATTTCAATGGGAGGGTTTCAGAGGGACCGGGAGAGAACATCTTCATAGTCAAGAATAGAGTATTGATGACACCACCTGCCAGTGCAGGGGCACTCTTGGGTATAACGAAGGATTCCATTGTCACTATAGCAAAAGACAGAGGGATTCTAACAGTAGAGACAGACCTTCTCAAAGAGCAGCTATTCCTAGCCGATGAGGCATTCTTCACAGGCACCGCAGCCGAAGTTACCCCAATAAGAGAGATAGATGGTCGGACGATAGGAGATGGTTCCAGAGGCCCCATAACCGAGAAGCTTCAGAGTGAATTCTTCAAAGTGGTTAGAGGCGAAAACAAGAAGCATCCAGAGTGGCTCGACTTCGTCCGATAAATCAACTAGGGTTTCATACTAAAAAAATAAGGTGGGGACTAGACGCCCATGGCTTTCAGTGCGTCCTCTCTTGTTATAGCCACCAACGTTTCTGTTGCCGCAAAGTCAAGAAACGGGAAGACCGTGCTCAAGGCTGTCCTCTCATCAGGCCCCTCTGTGTAGAAGACTAAGTCGTAATGCCCAAGGGTCCAGAAGACAAACCGGATTCTTGTTCCCTCCGGTGGATTCCTAATTGCTCTTTCCATCTGTTCAACTTCTCCTTTGGTAGGCTTACGTCTAAGTTTTACCAAGGTTATGAAGTGCAATTTCTATCAGCTATCTATATTACGAATTCTCTATTTAAGCCTAACTAAAGTATGGGGTCGGTGGGATTTGAACCCACGATCGCCAGCTCCCAAGGCTTATTCAGATCTATAAAGAATCTTTGGAATCCTAAACCAAGCTAGACGACGACCCCTCTTCGCTTTTTTGCTTTCTCCTTAATCTAGGTTTCGGGGTTTATGGTCTAAATAACTGTTTTCTGGTTTTTATAGGCTCCATAAAAACTCGTCTGCCCCTTCTCTGTTCGTCAAAAAGTAATCTTATCCTATCGTTTTTAAGCATCATATTGTAAATCTAGACATAAAAAATAGGTGCCATTAAGATGGGGCTCAGAAGGTTCTTCAGTCTCAGAAGGAGAGAAAAGGAGGTATTCAGTTTTATAGATAGGCAGTTGGGACTAACCATAGCAGCCGTTGAGCATTTGAACGCTTCGTTAGGATACTTAAAGACTCATGACTTTGAGGCTTTTGAGAGGAACTATTCTGAGATTGATCTTTTGGAGAAGAAGGCTGATGATGTTCATAGAAGCACTGTTGATAGGATATGTGAGGGTGCTTTCTTTGGTGGTATTAGAGAGGACCTTCTGAACCTTCTAGAAAAGGTAGATAATATTGCCGATAGCGCCAAGGACTCGGCAAAGACCCTGATGTTGAGGAGGCTTGACAATAGTCTCGTAAACTGTTTGTTCGAAGATGACAGCTTGATCGATTTCATGTCCAACTGCCTCAAGGCCGTTATGAAGTTGAGGGATGTCATAAACGGATTGGAGAAGGGTAGAGACTTTGCCTTTGAGCATATTAGAGCTTTAGAAGAATACGAGGAGAAGGCTGATGAGTTAAAAATGCAAGTATTGAAGCGTGCATTCGAAAGGGCTGACGAATTTAACGTGCTAAGTCTATTGCAGCTTCAAGACTTCATGAATATTGCTGACAACATCGCTGACAATGCAGAAGATGCGAGTGATATAGTTTTAATACTGATAACAAAAGGGTATAGCTAAAGTGCTGATCATATTATCCTTAGCATTGTTGACAGCCTTCGTGTTCGGCTGGAACAACTCTAGCCTATGCACGGGAGGTTTGACGAGTTCGGGATTGCTATCCTATAAGAAGAGTGTAGCATTGGCGAGTTTAGGGCTGGCCTTGGGAGCTTTGATAGAAGGGGGCAAGATGAAGATGAGTTTGATAGGGTTCGTAACTGAGAGTACTTCCACTCCCGCATTGTTGAGTATATTCATAACGACCTTATCCTTAATGTTGATCCTTACCCTTCTTCCTATCCCAGCTAGTCTATCACATCTGAGCGTAGGAGCCTATGTAGGAGCCAACTTTGCCATCGGTTCATTGATCGATACAAATGCTCTAGGACTGATAATTCTGTCTTGGCTATTGGTCCCTGTATTTAGTGCAATAATCACAATGCTACTGTACTTATTGACCACCAGAATTGCCCAGCGCTTCAGCCTTTTAACATTGGATGCCTTCAATAGGGTAGCAGTCATGACAGTTGTATTTTACATCGCCTATGCTCTTGGTGCCAACAATATAGGAATGATGAATGGTTTGTATATGCCCTTCATATACGACGACCTTGTACTTTCTGAACTCATGATCACGATCATGGCCATATCTGCAGTCATGGGCATAGTGATCTTTGGCAAGAGGATTACAAAGACGGTTGGGGAGGATCTGATAGTACTCAGCCCGAAAGGAGTCATTACAGGCATGTTCAGTAGCGCTTTACTTATGTGGCTCTTCACTCAATTCAGCATACCAATATCCATGACTCAAGCCATTGTAGGGGGCATTATAGGCGCAGGTCTCGTAAAAAGGCATGTAATATTCAATAGAATCATCTTATATGAGATCATCGGGAGCTGGATTGTTGTTATAACTATTGGCTTCATAATGTCTGTGCTCATTATGAGATTCTTTGGATAATTAAATATAGCTTTGGCGAGTAACGAAGAGTGGGAGAATGAAGAAGGTTCTTTTTGTCTGCGTTGAAAACTCTGCTAGAAGCCAGATGGCTGAGGGGTTTGCGAAGCATTATGGCAAGGGGAGAATCGAAGCCTACAGCGCTGGAACTAAGGTTGCCAGAGAGATAAACCCCATTGTCGTCAAAGTCATGGCAGAGAAAGGGATTGATATCTCAAATCAGAAGCCAAAGCCTCTTGATCAAAAGATGGTCGAGCAGGCGGACGTGATAATAACGATGGGATGTAGCGCAGATGAGGTGTGCCCAGCTCCTATGTTGAAGAAAGTTATCGATTGGGGGATCGAGGGTCCAAAGGGAAAGCCCATAGAGAAGGTCAGGGAGATAAGAGATAGCATAGAAAGGAAATTGATAGATCTTCTTGACAGTCTAAAGGGTTAGGTAGTGTGTTCCCGTGCCAATGTGGCAACTATTATGTTCAAGGCTATTTCAGATATTTCAGCAGAGTAGACTGCTATCCTCTTCAGACTTTCGAGGATGAGTTTCAGTCCGACGATGGTCTTTGTGCTCTGATTCGACTCCAATAGTAGTTTGCTGATCTCCTCCTCAATCTTGACTGCTTGGTAGGCTTTGATTATGCTCTCATGAGCCATCTTGGCATCCGACTTGTTCAACGCCTTGAGCGAATGATCGAATACATCTGCCGCTAGGTCGCTCAACCTCAATATCTGACCTAGAGAATTGGCGCTGGGCTCTTCCTCAAGGCTCAGCACAGAGTTGGCAACCTTTGCTACATGATCCGCTATTCTCTCGATACTCTTTGTCACGATTCTATATCCTAAGCATTCAACAGCAGATTTTAGGCCTATGCTCTCTATCATAGTCCTATCTACCACAGCCATCTTCAATTGCTTCACAGCAAAGTGGTAGAATCTATCCACTTCGTCATCTCGATCAATTATGTCTTTGGCAAGGGCGTTATTTCGATTCTTGAGGGCAAGGATGGCATCTTTGTGCATCGATGAGACTATCGTACTCATACGACTGACTACCCTTTTTAATGGCAATTCAGCGTAGGCTGGCAGGCACTGTGCTGTGATTTCGTCAAGAGATTCTTCGATGATCTCAATGCCTACTAACTTCTTTCTCAACGAATCTTTGAGAAAAGCCTTAAGTTCTGGTGTATTCTCCCTAAACCTGACCCTGATTACATCGTATCCTGCAAGGTAATAAGATATGAAATCCCTCACAGCCACGTCCCTCTCAACCTTTGACGAGTAATCGATAGACGCTTCTTTTATGCCACCTTTATCGATCCCATCCTTAGGGATCAGAAGGAGGGATAGGTCGTCCTGTGGCACCAATGCTACTTGCTGCTGAGGCTTTATCCCAACCTGATTGGCCCACTCTTTGGGCAGGGAGACGGTATATGTCGTCCCGCCAGTTAACTGTATCTTTCTTAACTGTGGCTTAAGCATGATTCCACCATAGTCATAATATTTACTCTATCAGATAAAGGATTAATATATAGACTATAAATTACATTAGAGGGCAATAAAATTATATTGGTAAACTATATATTAACTTATCATTCATGCCAACAATGAGGGACTATGCAACCCAAAAGTGGAATTAGTAAGATCACAGCAATTGTGACAATCATCATAGTAATCGGTGCAGTTATTGTAGGAGCATATTACTTATTGATTCCTAAAAGTACTACAATCACTTTGATCGGTGCAGGAGCTACCTTCCCTCAACCATTGATAAGTAAGTGGATATCGGAATACAATAAACAGAATACTTCGGTAGTAATAAACTATCAGGGGGTAGGTAGCGGAGGAGGGATACAACAGATCAAGGGGAAGCTAGTAGATTTTGCTGGTACTGATGCCCCAGTAAAAGATGAGGAAATGAATCCTGGGGAATACTTAGTTCATATCCCAGAAACAATGGGTGCGGTGGTAGTTGCATATAATATGCCCGGGTTGACAGGAACTCTGAAACTTGATGGGGAGACGATAGCGGGAATATACTTAGGAAATATAACAAAATGGAACGATCCGAAGATAGCTGCCTTAAACCCAGAATTAAGCCTGCCAGACCAAGATATCTTTGCAGCTCATAGATCAGATGGTAGTGGGACTACATACATATTCACAGATTATCTATCAGCAGTAAGTGATGAATGGGCCAATGAAGTTGGCAAGGGGAAATCGGTCGATTGGCCAGTTGGAGTTGGAGCACAGGGCAACCCGGGAGTCGCGGGTCTAGTCAGCCAGAACCCTTACTCAATAGGTTATATGGAAATTGCCTATGCTGATCTTAACAACATACCATATGCGTGGATATGGAACGAATTCTCAGAAGTATTCATAAAACCCACCCTTGAATCCGTATCCAAGGCAGCAGAAGGTTTCTTAGAAGAAATGGAAGAAGATGTTAGAATATCCATAGTGAACTCTCCAGACCCAGACGCTTACCCGATAGCATCCTTCACATACATACTTCTCTATGAAGAACAGAATGTATACGGGGTAAATGCAGACTTTGAAAAATCCAAGGCACTCTTGAACTTCATATGGTGGGCAGTGCATGAAGGACAGGACTACTCTGAAGATTTACTCTATGCTGAATTGCCTCCAGAAGTTGTAGAGATCTGTGAAGACCTGCTTCGTTCAATAACCTACAATGGGCAACCTATAATTACAGGATAGACTCAGATGAACTAAATGAGCATGTTTCCTCATACATTTCTTTTTGGTAAAATAAAACCAAAGAGAGCTAGGAAAAGCCTCATAGGCGACTCTGTCTTCAAGAATCTAACAGCCATATTCGCTCTTTCGGTATTGGTACTGGCCCTTGCCATATTCTACGAGTTATACTCAAGATCGCAACTATCTATAAATGAATTCGGTCTTGATTTTCTTACTGGAGTAGAGTGGGATCCTGTAGATCAGATCTTTGGAGCCTTGCCTTTCATATACGGGACCGTAACTTCGTCAATTATTGCCCTCATAATAGCTGTCCCGATAAGCTTAGGTATTGCCACATATCTTTCTGAATTGGCTCCGAAACGCCTCAGGTCCCCTCTATCATTTATGGTAGAGCTTCTTGCTGCTGTGCCTAGTGTAGTCTATGGCCTTTGGGGTCTCTTTGTCATGGTGCCGTGGATAAGAGATGTTTTGCAGCCTTTTCTCGAATCAACTTTAGGTTTCCTACCCTTTTTTCAAGGCCCCAAATTCGGCATAGGGATGCTCTCAGGAGGAGTTATTCTTGCCATAATGATCATACCTACAATATCAGCCGTGTCAAGAGAAGTCATGCTGGCTGTTCCTGATACTCAAAGAGAGGCTGCTTTCGCTCTGGGCGCTACAAGGTGGGAGACCATCAAAACTGCTGTTTTAAGATATGCAGCAACGGGTATCTTCGGTGCCATAATGCTCGGCTTAGGAAGGGCTTTAGGTGAAACCATGGCCGTAATTATGGTAATAGGCAATAGGCCCCAAATATCTCTATCATTCTTCGAGCCAGCATATACTATGTCAGGAGTTATTGCCTCAGAGTATATTGAAGCGACCCAGGACCTTTACCTTTCATCTCTTATTGAGATTGGTCTTCTGCTCTTCATAGTTACTCTAATGATGAATATTATCGCAAGGCTTCTTGTTTGGCGCACGATGAGAAAGTTCAGGGGTGCCAAAGAATGATGATCAAGCGTATTACTGTAAGGAGGATTGTTGATAAATTGGTTGCTTCTCTTGCATTGCTTTCCGTGATCATAGCAATAATACCTCTTGCCGGCGTGATAATTTTTGTAACTTCAAAAGGACTCCCTGCCATCAACCTAGAAATCTTTACCTCATTACCAAGGCCTCCAGACGAAATTGGAGGAGGCATAGGCAATGCCATACAAGGGACACTGATCCTTATAGGATTGGCATCGATGGTAGGTCTGCCCATAGGAGTCCTTTCTGGAATTTACTTGGCTGAGTATGGGAACAATAGATTTGGGTCTTTAGTACGTTTTATAGCTGATACATTATCTGGAGTACCATCAATTATAATGGGGCTCTTTGCATATGTTGTAGTAGTTCTGGCTACTCGTAGCTTTTCAGCCATTTCAGGCGGCATAGCGTTGGGTATTATGATGATCCCGGTGATAACGAGAACTACTGAAGAATCTATCAAGCTAGTCCCTAACACGATAAGAGAGGCTTCGATGGCATTAGGAGTCAGAAGATGGAAGACTATCGTACTTATTGTAGTAAGCGCTGCAAGAAGTGGGATCATAACAGGTATAATGCTATCCATAGCGAGAATTGCAGGAGAGACTGCCCCACTTCTTTTCACTGCTTTTGGTAGTGATCTATGGGCTACAGGCTTGAACCAGCCAATCTCTGCTCTACCTTTAGTCATCTACAGGTACGCAATTTCTCCATATGCCAGTTGGCAAGCACAAGCATGGGGAGCAGCATTCATTCTTGTCAGCATGGTCCTTATATTGAACATCGGTGTAAGACTTATAGCAAGAGGCAAATACAGAAGGTAATGGAGACGGAGTTTTATGCTTTCTTTTGTGTCATTGCTCCTCTTCTATAGAGAGGGCTCTAGGAGGAGTCGATTATGATAGATAGAGCAAGCTTATATGATATGAAAATCGAAGATCTTCAGCCTTTGGAGGAGGCGGGGGTAGTAGAGAAGGAAAAGATAAGGATAAGAGGTCTCAACGTCTGGTTCTCCAAAAAACAAGTCCTTCAGGATTTGAACTTTGGTATAATGAATAACAGTATCACAGCGATCATGGGTCCATCAGGTTGTGGGAAGACGACCTTCATAAGAGCCTTGAACAGGATGAATGATCTAATAGATACATGCCGCACGAAAGGAGAAGTACTTCTTGATGGAGTCAACATCTATGGTAACGGAGTAGATGTATTTGAACTCAGGAAAAGAGTCGGCATGGTCTTCCAAAAGCCCAACCCCTTCCCAAAGTCCATATTCGAGAATGTTGCATTCGGGCTAAGGGTTCACAATATGGCAAATGGGCAGAGGCTGAAGGAAGAGGTAGAGCAGGCTCTTAGAGAAGCGGTGCTTTGGGATGAGGTCAAGGATAGGCTCAACGAGTCGGCTTTAAGGCTCTCGGGTGGTCAGCAGCAGAGGTTATGCATAGCCAGAGCGTTGGCTGTGAAGCCAGAGGTCATACTCTTTGACGAACCTTGCTCTGCACTCGACCCGACCGCAACGGCAAAGGTAGAGGATCTGATCCGAAGGTTAGGAGAAAATTACACTGTAGTGATAGTCACTCATAATATGCAGCAGGCAGCCAGGGTCTCTGATATGACGGCTTTCCTATACTTGGGCAAACTTGTCGAATACGGAAGTACGAGAGACATATTTACAAACCCGAGAAACGAGCTCACTGAAAAGTACATAACTGGCAGGTTTGGCTAAGAAGCCCTCACAATGCTGACTTTGACTAAATAGATAGATAAAATTAAAAAATTCATGGACTAGATTAAGGTTTAAGGAGAGGATAGGCTGAAAAATAAATCCCTTCATCACGAACAAGGTGGGGTCGGTGGGATTTGAACCCACGACCTACAGGTTCCCCCGCTCCAGAAGCACATCATCCATATTGTCAGCGAACCTATAGATAACCTCTGGAGCCTGCCGTCCTACCTCACT
>JACAEJ010000073.1 GCA_013388925.1 Nitrososphaerales archaeon | reverse complement strand
ATGAGTGAGATAGGTAAAAAGCTCGGATTAATAGCACTCGTAGTAATATCCATGATAACTGTGGTCGAAGTAGCAGAAGAGTATTTCATACTCGGATTCATTAGCCTTGACTTCTTTCTCGAGGTCCTTATGTTCGGCATCGCCTTAGCCGTAGCTGCTGTCCCTGAAGCGCTACCAGCCATTGTAACTGGAAGCTTGGCCATAGGTATGCACATTATGGCCAAGAGGAACGCTTTGATCAGGAGGATGCCTGCTGTTGAGACCTTGGGCTCCACCCAGATAATATGCTCAGACAAAACGGGTACGCTGACAAAAGGAGAGATGACCGTAAGACAGGTCTATGTTAATGGGAAAAAACTACAGGTCACCGGCGTTGGTTACGAGCCAAGAGGTGAGGTTCTCTATGGTGGAAGATCCATCGACCCCGGCTTGGAGAGAGCTTTGGCAAGACTCGCCAAGGCTGTTCTCCTCTGTAATGACGCAAGGCTGGAGGCGGACAGTAGCAAATGGACGGTAAAGGGTGATCCCACGGAGGGTGCCTTGATTGTGCTGGCAGAGAAGGTTGGCCTGAAACAAAATGAAGTCAGAGAGCTTCACCCTAGGGTAGCGGAGGTGCCCTTCAGCTCTGAGCGGAAACTTATGACAACGGTCCACCCCACCCAAGGTGGCATCTATGCTTCCTATATGAAGGGTGCCCCCGAAATACTCTTGGAGCGTTGTAACTATCTCTTTGAAGATGGACAACTTAGGAAGATGAGTGAGAAAGATAGAAGGCATATCTTGGCGGTTAATGAGGAGATGGCTAGGAGTGCCCTACGGACCTTGGCGGTAGCTGAGAGGGTACTGCCTACAGGTCTAGATCCCTTGGACAGTGAGCGTCTCGAAACAGATTTTTCATTCATCGGGCTGGTGGGCATGATCGATCCTCCAAGGACAGAGGCGGTGAAGGCGGTTGGGGCGGCCAAGCAGGTCGGTATGAGATCCATAATGATTACGGGGGACCATAGGCTGACAGCCGTAGCCATAGCCAAGGAGATGGGCATATACCAAGAAGGCGATCTTGTCTTAACAGGCGAAGAGCTGGATCGACTAAGCGACGAGGAATTTGAGAAGTATGTTGAGAAGGTAACTGTTTATGCTCGTGTCTCCCCCTCCCATAAGCTCAGAATAGTCGAGGCATGGAAGAAGAAGGGTCGTGTAGTGGCCATGACAGGGGACGGTGTAAATGATGCTCCGGCCTTGAAGCGTTCAGATATAGGCATTGCGATGGGCATCTCAGGGACGGATGTCACGAAGGAAGCTTCAGATTTGGTCTTGACCGATGATAACTTCGCTACCATAGTTAAGGCCATCGAGCTTGGGCGGTGGATCTATGACAACATAAAGAAGTACTTAGCGTATCTTCTCCAAGCTAATCTGGTAGAGATAGCTGTGATGAGCATAGGGGCCTTGCTTATCTTGCGCTTTATGGGATTTTATGGGGAAGCTGTACTGCCACTTCTCCCTGTCCACATTCTTTATATAAATCTAGCAACGGACGGCCTCCCAGCCCTGGCCTTAGGCTTCAGTCCAGCCGACCCTGATCTGATGAAAAGACCTCCAAGGCCCAGGGACGAGCCTGTCTTCACATGGGACGTGAAGTTATTCCTCATAAGAGCGCTACTTGTTGAAACTCCTGTTCTCACTCTCGCTTTCATAAGTGGATTGCCTTATGGAATAGAAGCTGCCAGAACTAGGCTATTCCTTATGTTCGTCTTTGTCGAGTTGGCTATAGCATTAAACTGCCGCTCACTACTCTTCACAATAAACAAGGCGAAACCCCATAAATGGCTTCTATTTGCCGTAATCTGGGAGAGCCTTCTAATCACTGCACTGTTGCATATACCTGGAGCGCGGGAAGCCATGCACATACTCTATCCCACATTTGAAGACATAATCTGGGTGGCAGGAGGCGTACTGATAACTTTCATCAGCATAGAAGGCCTCAAACGCTTCGCTCCGATCAGACGATAAGAACCATGCAACTCGACTAGGTAGAGCTCAGTAATCTTCCTTTTGACAACTATTCTTGAAAAAAGTCATCTACTATATGATTGCTCAAGCCTTCTTGAAATGTCTGGGAACCTTGGGCAGTATCAACTTCACAGTATCATTCCATGAATGTATGACTTCCCTCGACACGAGCTTTGGAGATTTAAGAGCTTGAGGGAATAGGGAAGGTTCTCGGAAGCAGTTTATGAGGCATTCGTTACACTTCACCTTCTTAAGGAAGCGAGGCTTATCTCCTGTCAACATGTTGAATAACTTTGGCTTCAGAAAGCAGGGATAGACATCACCCTTCCAGTCCACGTATACCACTTCTTCTCCACCCTTACAGTAATAGTTGGGCACTTCCTTGTTGTTGAATCGTATCACGTCTTCAATGTAGAGAAAAGGGTTGGCTACGGAAGCACCCTTTTTTTTCGTTTCGTAGATGCTCTTAACAGAGTCATTCACATATTCATGAAGCTCCTTGCCAGAAAGGTCACCGCCCAAGTGATAGCTGCCATCATCACAATAGGTTGGGTAGCAGAAGCCAAAGGGCACTTTTAACTCCCGGTTGACATACTTGACCAAAACCTCCACGCCATCTCCCACGATGTGAGGGTTCAAGTATGTTAGTGCGTACACTTTGAGTCCTGCATCTTTTGCATATCTAATTACTTCCTCCTCTTTCTGCTTGATCCCCTTCACGCCTCGAATTTTATCACAAACTTCATCATCCCAGTGATCCAATGAGACGCTAAGGAGATATAGCCCAGCCTCCCTTAGCCCATATATGACTCCTTTGGAGCATGTGCCATTGGTAGTTACAGAGGTGACAAAGCCGAGCTTGTTTGCATAATTTACAATCTCTATCAAGTCTGGATGGAGAGTTGGCTCTCCGCCAGTGAAGTATACAACGAGGAATCCATTGTCACGAAGAAAGTTCAATGCTTCCTTTGCTCCTTGAAGGCTTATGTGCTCCCTCTTCAGCTTCCACATATCGCACATTATGCACCTACAGTTGCATGTAGACAGTAGAGCGAAGACCGCCGTTTTCCTTCGCCTCATGAGAAGGCTACTTGTCAACGATCTAATGGTTACCACTCATCTTCCCCTATCTATCCTGAGAGCATAAATCTGTGAGGAGCACATGCCTCAAGTGATGCCATGATTGAACATCAAAGGTATGCTAACTTAATTAACGTTCTTCATTTCGAAGGTTGGTTAACATTTAACTTTATTGAACTAAGTGGAAGATGGTCGACAACTTTCCCTCTGCCCGTTCTCTTTTGAGGCAAGCCAAGTAAATTAATCATCCTTAAATAGCCATATATAAAACTAAAAATTATGAATCAACCTACACGAATTCCTATTAGAATCAAATACTCACCCGATTTTAGAAGAGTTTATTGTTCAGGGGCATATGGTGCATTCAATGGCCTTGACTTTAGGATTAGCTTCTTCAACGATTTTGTGACGCAAACAGAAGATCCAGCTACACCCCCCATAGCTACTCGTGAAGTCCAGATAGAAGTCATCCTAACGCCACTGGCGATAAAGCGACTAAAAGATCTTTTGGACAAAAATGTAAAAGAGATCGAGAAGTTGGTAGGGGAGATCAAAGTGCCTGAGCGACCAGGTGTTGAACCTATGGGTTCGCCCTATCTTTAACCTGCCAAGATTTGGGAAGGTGATTGTTTTGGGGTGGAATGAAAGAAGGTCTAAACTTGTCGAGGAGCTTGGGAGGGTTCTTGTAAAGACAGGAGCCCTTCAATTTGGCACTTTTACACTCACCAGTGGGAAGATGAGCTCTTATTACATCGATCTTAGAATAGTGCCGAGCTTTCCCGGAGTCTTCAAGAAGGTTGTGGATGCCTTCGTAGAGGGTCTTAAGAACATGGTCGGTCTGGAGCGGATAGACGCTGTTGGGGGGATACCTACCGCTGGACTAACATACGCTACCGCCGTAGCCTACAGCCTAGATAAACCGCTCATCTACGTAAGGAAAGAACCAAGGGAGCATGGCGCCAAAAAGAGAATCGAGGGGATAATAAGACCTGGATGGAGAGTTGTGATCTTGGACGATCTTATAACCACAGGCGACTCCATCTTCAAAGCTACTGAAGCGGTGAGGAGTGAGGGAGGAGTAGTCGAGGATGCTCTTGTGTTGATAGACAGGATGGAGGGAGGAAGAGAGAAACTGGCAACTTCGAATATAGACCTTAATGCCCTTGCAAAGATAACCGAGCTCGCAGACTTCCTCTGTGATCTGGATATAATTGATGAAGGTCAAAGAAATGCGATATACAGCATGGTAAAGCGCAAGCACTCCTAGCCATATTCGTAGTAAGATTGGTTCAGTAGATCATCAAACCCTTCTCTTCGAGCATACCATGAAGATTGTTTACGGCCTTGTAGACCTCGACTTCTTTTTTGGCACCCGTACAGACGAGCTTCCCACTTGCGAAAAGAAGTATCACCGTCTTTGGATCACTCATCCTATGGATCAGTCCTGGAAACTGCTCAGGCTCGTACATGGACCTCTCCAACTGCCTAGCAGCTTCTTCCAAGTGCACCTTGCCGCCAAGGCTGGCCGAGGCTACTATGTTCTGTATCTCTATGACAGGCTCGTTGACTATCTCCACGCCGCCTTTCCTTAACCTGCTCACAACAGTTTTAACAGCCTTCATTGCCTGATCTTCAGACTTTGCCCCTGTGCACACCATCTTACCAGAGCTAAAGATGAGGGTTGCAGTCTTTGGGGCCTTCAGCCTGAATACAAGCCCCGGGAACTGGTCAGGATGGTACTCGACGTCTGGGAAGAGCATTGTGATGGCGTTCAAATCAACAATCTGATTGACAGTGGCAGAAGCGACCACATTCTCTATACTAACAATAGCCTTTGTCTGAGGCAAAAACATACACCCCCTATATAAGAATAACACCGATATTTAAACTGTAGGTATTGACGGGTTGAAGGCTACAGAATCAATGGACTTGAGTCTTTGTGTCTCACAAATCGTCTTCGAATGTTAACAATAACTGTGGGCAAGGCTTCTACCTTCTCTTTTTCGGCAGGGAGTAGCTCTATGACAAATACTATGAGCAGTATGATTATGATGAATATGTAATTTACAGGAGGGGGGAAGAGAAAAGCAAGGTAGCCTAAATATGGAATCTTGAATCCTGTGTATTTGCCTATGTAATCTTCTTTGGTAACAGACCAAGGATCGACATAGTCATTATTATCACCTTTTGTTCTTATGATCTCCTGTTCATGATTTATGGCATAGATACGATGCACTATTATCTCATCGGGATCCCAAGGGCTATAAAATACTATTATGTCGCTTACGTTTAAATTATTAAAAGACTCGGCCTTGACGACTATATAGTCGCCCACGTTTAGGGTGGGGATCATGCTTCCACTCGACACACTGAAGAAGGGTGTAGATGTTCCTAAAGCTACTCTTGGTACTAGCCAAACGGCGCTGATGATGGCCAATACGATAAAGATATACGCCGTTGCCTTGAGCAACTTTTTCTTGTCTATCTTGATACTCTGGGAATCTCCTTCAGCCATATCTTTGATCTGACTCCACCACTTGGATGATATGTAGATACATTTTTACGTTGCTCCTATTAAGGATTCATATTTACTGAGGAGAAAAGGTACGAGACCTGCCACCATAATAAAATTGATTCCATACATCACAGATGGAGAGCACCATATTATGGAAATGGCCTCTAGGTGCGGGCTGGATCCTGAAGCACTGTTAGAAGCTTTAAGATTTCTTGAAGTTGAAAATATAGCCAGAATCGATGGGAAAAAAGTTAGATTCGAGAAGGGGTCTAGGGTATTATCCTCCGTTTTAACTGTAAAGCTGGGTTCTAGCATCGAAGAAGTCTCAAAATTCCTAAGCTGGAAAGATTTTGAAGAGCTCGTTTCTTTTGTAATGGCTAGCAATAACTACAGAGTCTACAGGAACTTTCGGCTAAAGCATCCTAGGATGGAGATAGACGTCTTGGCAGTTAGAGATATGAGAGGTTTGGCTATAGATTGCAAGCATTGGCATCATACAGTAGGGTTATCTGGCATATCTAAGGTAGCTAGAGCCCAGATCAAAAGATCTGAGGAGCTTGTGAAAAGTGAAAAGGCTGGGCGTCTTGGGATGTCTTATGCAATCCCGTTAATAGTTACGCTCTATAGCGAACGGGTAATCCTATTAGATGGAGTGCCTGTAGTACCGATAGACAAATTTTCAGGCCTTCTTAATGAACTTGATGGTATGTTGGACACGATTCTCATCATTAGATGATGAAAACTACGCCTGAATGGTTGCAACCCTCCTTTCTATTAGCTTTAAAAATCCAAACTGGGCCACCACCAAGTAGCCTATAAGAAGAGTAGCAAGCAAGAACTGAAGTTGTGCAGTAAACTCTGGGCCCATTATCAACATGGCTAAGAATGGTGAAGATCCGACGTAAGCTCCGATTATGGGCAAGAAGATGATAAGAAGGTAACCCGCAGATATGCTACCCTCTTGGGCCATCTTTATAAGAGTTAGTGTGAGAGTTGCAAAGGCAGAAGAGAAGGAGGCCATAGCAAGGGCACTCAAGATGAGCCATAAAGAGGGCAAGCCGAGAAAAGGAATAGAGATGATCATCAACCCCAAAGGCATGATCAATGCAACTACCAATAAAGCTACAAAGAAGGACTTGAAATACTCGATTATATGGCCACCAGAAGTCAGGGGGAGCCATAAATTCTCTCTTTCATAAGAGTTCCATGAGATGGCTAGTATGGAAGGAACCAAAGCGCTGTAGAAGGTCAGCATAAAGAGAGATGATTCAATTCCCCTTGCGTTCGTATCAGGTGAAAAGCTTGATGATAGCATACTTACAGCCCCGTAAATGGCAAAGAGTATGATCACCCCGAATAGGCTCCCATCTCTGATTATGCGTATAAAATGCTTCTTTATCAGAAAGCTAGTCAAGGAGCCTTTCGTAGGGTCCAAGTTTAGGAAGGTCATCATTGGACCAAACTTTTCAATCATTCTCCTCTGCTGAATAGCCTGAGCTTGAGGTCTGCTCTCACCGAAGGATAGCATCACGGTAGGTCTGATATAGTGAAACAGGTTCCTTCTTGATATAAGATAATTAAGAGCGAAAACAAATCCCACAAAAACTAGGATGAGATATATGCTCAAAACTTCAAAAGAACCATGCTCTATCAAACGAACAATCTCTCTCGCTGCAAAGGTAGATGGATACCATAGATCTGAGTATTTCAAGGGGAAGAGGTTTGCGAAACTCAAACTGGGCAAGAGAAGGATAGCCATTACCGCTCCAATTAAGATCTTGGTCCTTATGTGAGGTGTAACAAGATTCAGAACGCCAAGAGATTGCATGCTCAAAAGTGTCAGGAGAACATAGATCTCGTAGATAAGAACAATCATAATTGTCGTTATAGGATTCATGCCCAGCCTCACGGCTAAACCTGTAATAAAAGGAAGAAAGGGAGAAAAGAGGATGTGAAGAACTATGAGTTGGAAGATCAGGTCTGACACAAGGTATTGCCTGGGCTTTATGGACGAGGTAAAGAAGAAGTCTAGCTCTGCCTGAAAGGCTGTTATGCCGCCTCTTAGGCTAAAAGTTAGGCTCAATGCAAAAAAGATCGAGAGGAACGCTGAGAGGATTTCTGTAAGTCGATCAGGCTCTGTCCAGAAGGGCGTATCAGGCAGTGCTGTACCAAAGAAGAATCCTGTTGAATTAAGACCCAGAAATGCCAAGATGCCCAAAAAAAGGTTGGCCTTGGACGATCTTACTGCGCCGAAGTACTGTTTAATTTTGAATACTAGGATTATTCTGGTCTTGCCCAACTATTCTCTCTTTATTGCTACTTTTGCTCTTCTTTTATTCTTTCTACTTTCTGCAACCACATCGCTTCAAATAGGCCCATCTCATGTTTCATCTGCATATGCAGTTTGCTTCCTTCCGCGTCTGTATCAAATACTTCTCCACAGATTAGGCATTTAAATTTCGCCATCTTTCCTCGGCCCTACATGGTTGTCAGGCTATATATGTGTTTAAATGTTGCTCAGAAGTTCTGGTCTTGTCAATTATCTATCTTCTAAACAAGCCAAAAAGTCTTCTTTTAGCAGGCCTCTCCTCAACATATTTTTCCGCCTCTTGCGTTAGCTTCAGAAATATCTGCTCCAGTGTTGAGTCCTCTCCCATTTCTGCAACCCGTCTTAGCTTTTCTAAATCACCAGCGACCACATTTCTACCATTATGAATTATGCTCACCCTATCACAGAGCCTCTCTGCTGTATCGAGCATATGAGTCGAAACTAGGATCGATCGTCCTTCCTTTACCATCTCCCTCAACTTGTTCTTGATGTTGTGTTGCCCTGTAGGATCGATGCCGATTAGAGGCTCGTCCAAGATCAAGAGGGAAGGTTCGTGGATGAGAGATGCTGAGAGGGCCAGTTTCTGCTTCATACCTTTTGAAAAGGATACTATGATATCCCTTCTTCTCTTCTCAAGATCAAAGAAATCGAGATAGTAGTCAACTTTCTTCCCAATCTCATTCGATGGGAGATCTCTTATCTTTGCCACATAGCCTAGAAATTCTTCCGCCGTCAAGTACTCGGGCAGGGTGGGATTCTCTGGCAAATAACCGATCTTCCTCTTGTACTCATAGGGATCCTCAGATATGTCTTTTTCATCAATCTCTACAATCCCCTTATCCATCTTTAAGAGTCCCACAACGATCTTCAGTGTAGTCGTCTTGCCAGCCCCGTTTGGACCCAGCAGACCAAAGATCTCTCCTCGCTTGATCTCAAGGTCTAGTCCTCTTACTGCCTGATGGCCATCATAGCTCTTCCAGAGGTTTGAAATTTTAAGAATAGGGCGGGCATCCATTGCTTGAATCCCTTTGGAGTCTGCTCATCTTCTTAATATAATTATGCCGGTTTATCTATATGATTCAAAGGAGCCTTGGGGGGCTACACCTTTCCATTTTCGCCACTCTTTCGTATCTGTCAAGATCTTCAATAACCCTTAGTGGGTGGGCATCTCCTACGTCAAAGCTCATAATTTCACCTATATGTATTGGAACCGATGCCAGGCCCGTCTTGTAGTGGATAGAAAAAGGTGCCCTAACATCTCCCATTGGTTTTAGTGCCGACCAATCAACCAGTACTTGAGAAGCTCTCTCCTCCTTATGGGCTACAACTGATGTTGTTATCTGCCTATCACGGCGCACCATACTTGGGAACATGGCAACCAAATCGCCAATCTTCCCCTGAAGCCTATCTTCTAACTTACCTTGGATGACTATTGCCATCTCTCTGTATGTCTTGAACAAGTCCCCTCTATCCTTCAATTCACTATTATCGAAGCTGGCCCACACCTGAAAGCCTCTTGAGCCACTAAACTTGGCTACGCTTTCAACTCCCAACTCGGTCAGAAGGATCAAAAGCTCAGAGGCAATGTACTTGATAAGATCAAAGGCTTTTGGATTTTTCATTATCTCTGACCCAGCATCGAGATCAAGAATAAAATAATCTGGCTCATTGGAATCGAGCTTGTGCACGTAAGGTATAAAGTCTACACAATGATCGAACACTAGAGACATTAGCTTACTCTCTGAGTCTATGGTCAGGAATACTGGCTTGGGCTTGTACTTGGTATAACGGACGAAGATGGCATCTACCTCCTTTATAGGATCCTTTTTCCCAGAGAATATTTTGACTGCAGACACCGCTCTGCCCTTAAGGAAGGGGATCATCAATCTCGCTACATGGGGGTAGTACCTCTTGGCTAACCAGACCAGGGTGTAGGAACGGTTCAATTCCTTCTCCTTTTCAAGAATTAATTTCTCCATGATCTTGTCCCCTTCCTTGCTCAAAGAGAAGCCATCCCCAAAACGCTCTACAAGTCCTTGAGAAATCAGATTTCTTATTTCGACCTCCACTTCCTCTCTACTGATCCCTTTTTTCTCTACGAATAATATATCACGACGAACCTTCTCAAATATATGGTCTATACCTATGCGCTTCCCCTCCTCTTTTATTGATAAAAGCAATAGGATTCTATCGGAGATCGTTACCATAACTTTTCGATGTAGAAACATGCCTATATGAGTTACTAAAATATAATCTTGCCTGATATATCTCAATGCATATATATTTGGAGATGACATCGATCAAATGAGCGAATATGTCTGAAATTCGTAATGAGATGCCTACTCAATTGGTCAATTTCCTTCAAGGCGGGAAGACTGCCGTTTTAGCTACTTTGGATCAGCAAGGTCTACCCCACACAGCTTTGTTTTCATGGGTAGTGGCGAAAGACTCTAAACATGTTAGACTGGCAATAGGTAAAGGGAGCACGACTTTAAAGAACATTAGGAGCAATGGAAAATTGACGATAAGTGTTCAAGGCCCAGGAATGGCCTATGGAGTAAAAGGAAAGGCTAAGGTGATAAAAGATACTATCAAAAGCTCCCCTATGCCTTGTGTGTTGGTAGAGCTGGTCGTTGAACAAGTGAAGGATGACAATGCACCAGGGATAACCATAACTACAGGAATTGGCTATAAGTGGGATCAGAACCCGGAGCAGATGGCAAAGGTAGAGAGTGATGTATTCGAAGAACTCCGTAGTTAAAACATAGGAAGAATGGATCTATGCCAAAGACGTCATATATTCTCCCAAGCTTTTTATCTGAAATTTCTTCTCGTTACATTTTAGTAAGACAAGTTATTGAGCTAGGGCAGAGAGCTTGAACATAAAGGCAGTAATCTTTGATCTCGATGGGACTGTGGTAAAATTTGCGCTAGACTTCGTAAGAGCACGCAAAGAAGCCATTGCAGAGATGGGAAGGAGAGATATAGATGTAAAGGATTTGTCGGAAAGCCTTAGCCTGTACTCTATGCTCAAGATTGTAAAAGGGCGATTGGATGCGGAAGCCTTCTCAAACTTGGAGAAGTTCTTATGGGATATTTTGGAGAAGATAGAACTAAGGGCTGCAGATGAGACCGACCTTCAGCCCGATGCCCTTCAGACTCTTATCAGTATAAAGAATCTTGGGTTAAGAATGGCAATAGTAACGAACAATGGACGCAAGGCTACTAACATGGTCGCAAAGAAGTTTGGGCTGAACGATTTCTTTGACGTCGTAGTGACAAGAGAAGGTGCTAAAGAATTGAAGCCAGACGGTGGCAGCATAGAAAGAGCCCTAGAAATCTTGGGGATAAACTCTAGCGAAGCGATCTATGTTGGGGACGGCGTAATAGACATTTTAGCAGCAGAAAAAGCCAAGGTCATCTCAGTGGCTATTCCTACTGGTGTATCTCGCATAGACGATCTGGTAAAAGCGAAGCCCGATTATGTGATAGGCTCGTTAAAAGACATCAAGAGATTAATCGAATCGATTGGGCAATAAAATAACAGGGGGCAAAGTATAATAGATGGGAAGGAGAATCTAGTCAAGACGACGATGATGTCTCAGAGTTAATCGGAAAGAATGAGATAAAGGCATTTGACTGAGTCGTCAAAGATCGGGTTTACCTGTTTTCCATTACCTATTACTGCTGAAGGTGGCTCGTTCCTAGAAATGATGCAGTCATAGAATATCAAAGATGCCTGATATTTTTGCTCTTCTGACACTTGCCCCATAGGTTCTATTGTAATTCTCTCGCTATTCCTAAGAACTAGGGAAATTATGTTAATTACAATCTGATCAACTACGTAAAATCAATATATATATCCTTTTTGAATATACTTACTGTGGATCATACGATTATGCTAACTCACCTTGACGAAGGAAAGGTAGCAATAATAAAGAAAGTAAATTTAGATAATCATACAAAGAAAAGATTGACGGCCCTTGGATTGTTGCCAAGCTCACGCTTGAAAGTTTTAAAAATAGCTCCTTTTAAAGGAGACATTTTAGTAGATGTTGGGGGCCGTCCACTCGCCATAAGCCACGATGTGGCAGAGAAGATATCTGTCGAGGAAGTAGAATGGAAGGAATTCGAATCGGTCTAATAGGAAGTCCTAACTCGGGCAAGAGCACTATATTCAATAATCTTACAGGATTCTATCAAATAGTCGGGAATTGGCCAGGCAAGACCGTAGAAACTGTAGAAAGGGTTGTAAAATTTAAAGGCAGACACTTTTCGCTCATAGACTTTCCTGGCACACATACTCTTACCCCTACAAGTATGGAAGAAGAGATTGCTAGACAGTACATGATTGAGAATAGACCGAATGTTATAATTCAAGTTGCAAGTGCGATCGACCTTGAGAGGAGCATATACTTGACTTTAGAATTGATAGAGCTTGGAATTCCTATTGTAGTAGCATTGAATCAGTTCGATGAGGCAATAAAACAGGGATTTGAGATAGATGCTGAAAAGCTATCCGAAATTCTTGGAGTGCCTGTAATACCAACAGTTGCCATAAGAGGAGAGGGGATCGATAAATTGGTTGGGAAAGCCTTCGACCTCGCTCATTCTAAGTCGAAAGGAAAGATGATGGTCTATGAAGATATCGGACCACAAATCAACAAAGTGATGGATATAATCAAGGAATTCTTGCCTGATCGTTATCCCTCAGAATGGTTCGCCTTGAAACTCTTTGAAGAAGACTCATGGGTGGCTAAAAAGATAGGTGAACTGGATGTTAAAAGTACGCTGAAAAGTGTTTTAGAAGAAGAGAAAGCTTCTATCGAGAAGTCAACTGGTTTTCAATCTTCTCTTTTGATAGTCAACAAGAGGCGTTTAATTGCGGAAAGGATTGTAAATGAGGTTAGAAAAATTAAACCTGTAAGCAGAAGTAAACTCATCGAATCTTTAGACTCGCTTTCTACCTCTTCTTACGGATATCCTTTACTGGCAGTAGTCATAGCAACAGTTTTCGTAGCAACCCTTGGCGTAGGATTGCTATTTAGGAATATGATCAGCTATCTTTTCTTTGGTCTATCTAATTACTTTGCTTTCAATATAGCCAATCCTTTACTTAGCGCTATCTTATCAGGAATTCAACTATCTTTGTTGGTAGGTTTGAGCTTTATCATTCCTGTGGTCTTCTTATTCCATTTCTTCTTTTCTTTTTTAGATGATAGTGGCTATCTGCCTAGAGCTGTTTTTCTAATCGATAAAGCTATGAGGAGGATTGGTTTGAATGGCAAAGCGTTCATGCCTCTTCTTTTGGGGTATGGTTGTAATGTACCTGCTTGTGTGACTTGTAGGGTTTTAGAGGGAGAGAAACAAAGATTTGTAACTGCGTTGATGATCACCCTTATCCCTTGCGCATCCAGGATGATTATAATCTGTGGTTTAATAGCTATTTATATTGGAACGGTGACCTCATTAGCGATATACTTATTCAATCTATTTGTAGTTCTTTTGATTGGTATGATCGTTGGATGGTCGGTTGATTTGCACTGTGAATCAACTGGATTGGTGATGGTCTTACCTCCTTATAGGGCCCCGTTGATAAAGAATGCTCTAAGAAAGACTTGGGCAAGGGCAAAGGACTTTGTATATCTGGCTATGCCTATCATAATTATAGGCACTGTCTTCTTAAAGATACTAGAAATTGCAGGGATCATGAGACATCTTAATGTACTATTTGATCCATTATTTGTAGGGATATTCGGTCTACCAGGATATGTATTAAGTTTCCTCTTATTCGGAGCGATAAGGAAGGAATTCGCTTTAGTATTTCTGATGACGACCTTAAACGGCAACCCTTTAAGCTACTTATCTCCCAATCAGATCATCGTCTTCACATTAATCACGTTATTTTACATCCCTTGCGTCGCAACTCTTACTACTTTACTAAGGGAATTTCGATTAAATAGAACTCTAATCATAGTTGGAATAAACCTTTTGATAGCCGTAATAATTGGCTTCAGTGCTCATGTGATCTTTTCCTTAATCAGTTGACCTTACTATGAATACACATCAGAACTCCTACTCATGTGATTTTTGAAGGCGTTCTTATCAATATTTTGCGGTTAGGAAGCACAGTATGGACATCTCATCCTTCAGCAAAATAGTGCTCATTAGAAATGGTCGAATATCTTTTTAGATACTTAACTAAGTCGTAAATTTAGTACCACAGGCTCAAATCTTCCCATAAAAAAGAATCTTTTTTATTTTTGAATATTATCACTTTTTCTTTTTATGACTTGGCTTGCATTAAATCACATCTCAGGTTAGATTGCAAGAATAGATCAGAGTAGTATTCCAAAAGGCTCAAGTTCGTTTAATCTGTGTCTGTAATCTCCAATGCGATAATTCGAAATCCTCATCATTCCATTTTGTGGGCTATGAGTAAAAGCAGGCACTATTGGTTCATGACAGCATCTTTCAGAGCTGCTTTTTCTCTTTTTGGCTCCTATTGTGACTACTAGCAGGACTATTAAGGATGTGGAAAGCAAAAGCAAAAACAAGGTTCCAAGATTTGATTCGATCAGCCGAAGAATAGAATCGAGAATGTTCTTTAATGAGGGGGGTGGCAGATCCTTATAGGATATGGGCAAATATTCGTATTCAATACTTTGAGGTAGAATGATTGAGGACTTCGGTGGGCACCTGCTCTCTGGATATGGGTAATAAGAAAGCCATTCAAATACTACAGACACGGCGTAAATGTCCAGCGTTGAAAGGGCTACTATCCTCTCTCTGGAAGTGTACTCTGGATACATTATATCGCAAGAGTGGCTGCTATGATTCAATCCCAGAGCATGGCCGAGCTCATGCAGGGCAACATTCTGCATATCTATCTCATCTAGAATGTATCCTTTTGTCTTCACTCCTAAGGTTATAGTGTTGTTTATAATGGTGCATGGCAGTTCGTATACTGCCTGGGATGTTCCTATGGTATTTGTCCCAGCATACTCTTCTTGCCAAGTTATATATACATCATAACCATTTTCCAAAATTTGACCTATCGAATAGGTCATCCTTATCTGGGAAAGATAAGAGAATTCAGGGCTATAGGATGAAAAGTTCAGTATCGCATTGTTCCACATATTTATGGCACGAAGAGTAGAATTAAGATAAGAATCATCCCACCAAATTTCATCATCTTGGGGAATTACAAGCACTGTAAGTGCTGAATGGTTCCAGGTCAATCCTTGAAGGTCGATCGAATGTTGGGTCTGGGCTTCAGAGATAGGAACTTGAATTGTCAGAAGTAATGCTATCAAGATTATGTAAGCCCATCTGATCTTCATCTTCAAAAACTCACCCCTGAGAGAGCAATAAAAATGATGGCGCTGTAGCTTTGCTTCTATTCCTCATTTTATGTTTAAAAAGCTTCTACTCTGTTGATATTTAAGATTTTTTCAATTTTCTCTTGATATAGAGTAATGGTATAAATCTGTCTTCTTCGCTTATATCTATGATGAATTAAATGGACGCACTCGAGGCAATAAAAAGCAGAAGGAGCATCAGAAAGTATAAAAGAGAACCAATCCCCGAAGGATTGATCTTTGAGATTCTTGATGCTGGTAGATGGGCTCCATCAGCTGGCAATAGCCAGCCTTGGCACTTCATACTATTGAGAGATGATCGAGTGAGAAAAGATGTAGCTGAGGCTACGACATATGGTAAATTTCTTACCGATGCACCGATTGGTATAGCTGTAGTAATTGATCCTAAGGCATCCACTCATCCCGTTGAGGATGGAGCTATTACAACACAAAACATGCTTCTAGCAGCCCATGCTTTAGGATTAGGTGCATGCTGGATTGGTTCTTATGGGTCGGTCTATGAAGAGAAGGTGAAGGAGATACTCAACATACCTAAGGAAAAGAGGTTACTATCGATAATCTCAATAGGTTTCCCAGAAGAATCTTATCTAAAGAGCAGTCTACAGAAGACTAGAAGAGAGCTAAGAGAGATTCTTTCTATCGATAAGTATGGTGCAGTATGACTACAGTCTATTTGTGTGGTAAAAATCCTCCCAAATATATGTGAATAATGTTCATTTCTTAACATCTCGACAGAGAAAATAATTAATTGGAGTCCGATTGATTGTAATTGAGGTATCAAATTGTCTTACTGCTGGAGATGTGGAACAGAGTTACCTGAGGGGGCGAGGTTCTGCCCAAAGTGCGGAGCAAATGTATCAGGACCTGAAAAAGGTGAGATGACGGGCCTTGGGAGGATAAGTTATGAAGCCGGCCTTCAGGATCATTGGATCAGAAGGATCGTAGCAATAATCATCGATAGCGTTATAGTAGGCGCAATTGCTTGGGTATTGAACGCCATTCTTTTCCTTCCAGTTCTTTTCACGGCTGGTTGGCCCTCTTTTTGGGCTTCTCCATGGAACTGGATTCAATTTCCCTTTGCAATGGGGTTGATATACATTTTCTACTTCACCATAACTGAATCGATATATGGTTATACTGTGGGCAAAAAGCTTATGAACTTAAGAGTTGTAACGCTAAACGGTCAAACCCCCAATTTAGAGAAAGCCTTCATAAGAAACATCAGCAATGTATACTGGATATTTTTGCTCTTGGATGTAATAGGCGGGTTAGCTACCAGTGGTGATCCACGTCAAAAATACACTGATCGAATAGCTAGCACGGTAGTTGTTTGAATAAGGCAGACATTGAGTCATACAAACAGGTGTTATGAATGCCAAAGATGCTAAAGAAGGCATTAGAGAATATTTTAACAATCGATGAGATTAAGCAACTGTATGGGAGCTTCGATATAGTAGGAGATATAGCTGTAATAAAGATACCCGACGCTCTTTTGGATAAGAAGTTCATAATAGCTAAAGCGATGATTGATAACATGAAATCGATAAAGACAGTCTTGAGGCAGGCAACTCCTGTATCGGGAGATTATAGGACAAGAGAGTTAGAGCATGTATTAGGAGAGGATAAGACTATAACATTGTACAAGGAGCATGGATGCGTGTTCAAAGTTGATCTTGCCAAGGTCTACTTCTCCCCAAGACTGTCAACAGAGAGGATTAGAGTAGCAAGAAAAGTAGAGCGTGGAGAGGTGATCTTAAATATGTTCTCTGGCATTGGTTCCTTTTCCATAGTAATTGCCAAGCATCAACTAGAGTCCATGACATACAGCATAGACATCAACCCAGATGCTTATGATATAATGTTGGAGAATATCAGGTTGAACAAGGTCTCTAATAAAGTGATACCTTTATTGGGGGATGCTAGATTCGTTATAGAAGGCTCTCTTCGAGGGAAGGCAGATAGAGTACTGATGCCTTTACCAGAGAAGGCCATAGATTACATCGATGTTGCCATCAAGGCTCTTAAGCCACGAGGCATCATTCATTACTATACTCACACTCATGCATCGAAGGGCGAGGATCCTATAGAAAAAGCGAAGAAGGAGCTCGAAAAGAAATTGGATGTACCCTACACAATATTAGAATCAAGGACAGTTAGAGAAGTGGGCCCAAGGTGGCATCAGTTGGTTTTGGACCTGTTGGTGAGTCAATGTTAAAACATAGGTAGTTAAGGTTCTTAAGCTTAGGTCTGCGAGCATCACTATGGCTCATGGGCATTTACTTGCTCTGCCTTTAGCTGGTTGTTGCAGGTGCTCAAATTACACATGAGATTCTGAGCCCCATTCTTGGCCTCAACGGACCAATAAGCTTATCGTCAAACCTAAACTGTTTTGCTATTTTTCTATCTGACTCGTTTCTTCTCCGTAAAAGTCAGGGATCGCTAACATTCCCACAAGTTCTTCTTTCTCTATGACAGGGAGATGCCTTACGTTCCTCTTAGTCATTATTTCTGCTGCTTTTTTTATGTCAATTTCTGGGTCTATAGTTACCAAAGGAGCAACGGTCATTACGTCTCTGACAAACAATTCATCAGGGCCAGTAGCACTTACAAAGACCTTGGATACTAGGTCTTTTCCTGTCAATATGCCTTTTATCTCCCCTCTATCCACCACAACGAGACTTCCTATTTCATGTTGCCTCATAATTCGCAAAGCATCTATAATTCTTGAATTTGGATCTGCAGTCACTACTGGTGACGACATGAAGTACTTGACCTTGCGTCTCCTTTTCGTCTTGGTTTTTAGGTTGCGTCTAAAGACAGTACAGCAGGTTTCTTCTTCGGAAAGATGCAGCACATCGATGCATGCCGGAACTCTCTCAAGCTCTTTGAGTATCTCCAGCTTCTTATCCCCCATGCCAGCGTACAATATCATGGCTTTTCTGTGATATCTACAAAGATTATGCCAAAGACCGCTTATTACGGGGTCACTTCTAATTGTTAATGTATCCGCATTTAGCTTGTCGGCTCTACTGCTGATCTTATATGAAAGGATATCTATTTCCTTACTTATATTCATAAGTTCCTTCATGATCTCGCTTTTCTTGCTTTCCATTCTTCATATGCTAATGTATATAACAGTTTAATATATTTCCCTGTAAAATCGACCTTGGGTCCAGTCACCATCGATTCTCTTTGCCACACTCAATACACCGATATCTCGGGTCCAGCCCATGTTCTCTAACACCATACGGGTACTTGACCATGAACTCTTTGCCATCTTCAACTTTTTCCCAATCGTGTAAACAGAAGAATCTGCCTTTCCTTAGTTGTCTTTTGTCTTCTGATTTGATTCTTTTCCATTCCTCCAATGTTATCTCTTGTGACATTTGTATCCCTTGAGGACTGGTTTCTGTCAGGTAATCACATACTAATTATTATAATTATCTACGTCTCAACGATGTGTAGAAAGGCTCTATAAAAGACATCAATCCTAGTTTGGTTCTAGTCAAAATAGAAAATAGAACTCTCTCATCCCCTACCAAGTAAGATGACCTCAAATGCTTGTTTATTTATGGATTCCAAAGAACACCCAAGAAGAGGGATTATAAGAATCTAAAGAGTTTTACCATTGTGCCGATACTTTTTAACTCTATAGGTGAAGTGTATAAGAGCTTAATGATAATCGGAATGGAATTAATCCTATCCGATAAGAAAATAGAGTTAGAAGCGAAGATACAGGCCTTAGAAGTTGAAAAGGCTACGCTACAAGAGGAAATACCACGCCTGAGAGAGAAGCTCACTGTACTAAAGCTAGAGCATCATGCTCAAGCATTGGAGAATGAAGTCTCAAGCTTAAAGGCAGAAAGGAGCAATCTAGAGCAAGAAATTGCGAGCTACACCAGCCCACAAGAAACAAGCTTAACCTAAAACAAAATTGGTCGGGGTATGCCCACCTGCCCTAGTTGCCGCTCGAAAGTATCAGAGCCTCTTAAGACATGGCCTATTGTAGAGCCTAAAAAAAGCGGAGAGATCGTGGAGAGTACAGTAGGGATATACAGGTGTACAAAATGCAAAGCAAAGTTTCCATTTGTGGTGGGTAAACAGGGTCTAAGGCTCATCGAATCCAACAAGTTAGAGGAGCTTCATGATACAATAAAGAAGATGAGCAAGGTTAAGCAGGATTTAACGGAGAAAGTAGATCAGCTGGAGCAGGAGAAGATGGTGGCTGAAGAGAGCCTTGTGTTAACTAGACTTGAGGGTAAGGCTGAGAACCTAAAGGTTGAAGTATCTTTGCTCAGGGAAGTAAAAAGAGAGCTTGAGGGCATGATCAAATATCTTGAGCATGCTCCTTTTCAATTCGGAGCAAAGAGCCCTTATAACCAAATAGAAGGATCAAATTCAGCACACCACTCATACGATATGAATACATAGACATATATGTGAGTGTTTCTATCTCCCATTTAGCGTAACTAAACGCAAGGAGTTGACAAGATACGAGTTACGGACAAGGAGGCGGCTATAGACGTAGCGGCTTCGGTGGATCTAGGTCGTTCAGACCTACACCTGTCGAAGTAGGCAAGGAGTACGATGTCACCATCACCGAAATCAGCAGACGTGGCGATGGGATAGCGAAGGTTGAGGGATTCATCATCTTCGTCTCCGGAGCCAAAGTTGGACAGAAAGCAAGAATCAAGATCGTTCAGATGGGAAACAGATATGCCAACGGCCAGATAGTCGAATCCATAGAAAAGGAAGGGAAGTCTGAGTAAGCTTCTAATGGGAAGTATACTTGTGCGATGTCGAAAAAACCTGGCGGGAAGCACATAACATTCCGCCATGATTTTTTATAAAAATGTTAAGTAAGAATATTCCATATTTTGCACCAAGCTTTGTTCTTGCCACAAGATTATTTGCTATTCATGCCCTAGAAGTTTCGCAACATACAGTGTATGTGGCTCAGGGAAGCTCAATCCGATTGATCTTTCCTAGACTATTCATCTTATCTGAATAATATCTTTCTTGAAGCCTTCAGAGCCTTTCTTGAATAGCGTGATTTCTGATTGTGCTTTATTCGCCCAATACTTCTAATATAATCTTTCTCCTTCTTGACCCATCAAGCTCTAGGAGGAAAACCTTCTGCCAAGTCCCTCTAACCAATCTTCCGTCCTTGACTGGAAATACTCTTGATGGTCCAATGAATGCTGATGCTAAATGAGCATCAGCGTTGTCATCGATTGTATAAATTATGAAAGGCTCACATTTAACCCAGTTGTTGAGACTTGTTGAGCTTTAAGCATTAGAGGTAACCAAGAAATATCATCCCAAGTTGTGAGCCATGGCAGAATACCCCTACGGGCTAAGTATTAACCCATTTTCCCATGTACCAACTCCTAGCCTTACTGCTGCAAAAGTGCTCGGAGGTAGAAGGTGGAAAGAAGTCAGAGATAGAATCCTAGTTTGTGTTGATGAGTTGAGAGAGGCAATGCTCAGGGGAGAGCAGGTTTTCAGCATAGTGAGCATAGTGGGACCCTTGGGAACTGGGAAGACTCATCTCGCTCTTCACATGAAAACTTTAAAGGACAAGTTCGAATGTGCATACGTAGACCTTACAAGAATCGAGCCTAAGGATCTCAAAAGTATCTACTCGGCCATAGTCAAGGACCTTAGGAATGATTTCTTTCAAGAGTTACATGATGGGCTTATCCTAAAGCTGGGTGAAAGAGCAGAAGAGGGAAATGACTACGCGATGAAAGTGCTAAAGATCGGCCTATTCGATAGGATACTGGGAAGAAGAGCCAGCAGTATAGCTGAAAACATCATCAACAAGAGAAGGACTATGAATTTATCATATCTTAAGGGAACCTTGCCCGAGCTGGCTGAAAATTGTGCACTAGAATCAGCCCTCAGGATTCTATCCAAAGATTCTCTCTGGTTTCTGGAGGCAAAGGACTTTAACGATGCTCTGGAAAAGCTGAAAGGGCTTGCTACCATCACATGCATCATTGGCAAAGTCTTGCTTATAGAAATAGACGAAATCTCAGCTACCAAGCCTTTGATGGACGGCATGAAGGCCATGATAAACGAAAAGCTTCCAGGGGTAGTTCTGGTTTCCATATTAAGATCGGGAGTGGAGACGGAGATAGGCGAGGCAGACCCCTCTTTATATGATCGCCTTAGAAAGGCACCCTTCACTTGCTCTCTCTCACAGCCCGACGATCCCGAACAAATCTGGGACATCATAAGAGAGTATCTAAAGTTCCATAGCGCCATCATTACGGAGGAAGACGGTGAGGCACTAAGGAATCTCATAAGGTATGCTTACGACGAAGTGGGCATGACCGAAATTCGAGAATTACTTGCTCTGATAAGAGAAGCACTAGAATTGGCCAAGGGGACCAATAGGATAGGTGATGAGCACCTGATAGGGGCCATAATTCGAATAAGACCCAACGCAGAGCTGAAGGGGAGCATAATGCGCATCCCTATACCAGACTACCTTAGGATCATTAGGACGAGTATGAAGACCCTTGAAGAGACCTCTTATGGTCTTACTAGGGCGATAAGGGACTTGGGGCGATACCTGTTCATAAGAGAAGCCATATTCTATGCCCATGGGGCTTCAAGACGCATAGATACTCCAGGGGGATCGAAGAGCTTCCGCTTAGCAGATGCATACTTCGAGGAGAAGGATGGCAGGAAGATAGCTGTTAATGTGAAGCTGACAGAGAAGGAATGTCTCACGAAACAGGAGATAGACGATACCCTGGAGATAGTCGAGCATGGAAGGGTGGATCAGGCCATAGTCTTGACCAACGCAGCCTACAGCAGAGACCTTGAGCATCCAAAGCTAGTCTTTGAGAAGATGGCGGATAGGCGTAGCATAGCTGATTATCTCTACTTTAGCGAGAAGTTTCAGGCTAGCAGATTGACAGAAAACGATGAAAAGAACGCCATAAGACTCGCAAAGTGCTTGGGAGTTGGATACTGGGGATAAATCAGAACAATCCAAAAGAGAGTAGCATAGCCCTACTCACGTCTGCCCAAAAAGTTTAAGACCATTTAGTTATTAAAATGAAATGGACTCATGCTGTTAGAGCTTTCAATCCTGTTCGTCTCCTCCCTTATCATAGGCTACTCTGGAGCCCTGATGCCGGGCCCAGTCCTCGTAGTGACCATGGACGAAGCAACAAGGAGGGGCTTCAAGGCCGGCTTCTTAGTACCTGTTGGTCATGTTTTGCTCGAGCTCATCTTGATAGTCTTCCTTGTTTTTGGCTTGGCTGAATTGCTGTCTCTAAAACCCATCGTAGCTTTCATAGGCATCTTCGGAGGCTTGTTCTTGTCTTGGATAGCATACACCATATTGAAGGATATAGTACGGCGAAAAGTATCTTTGAATCCTGATATCGGGTCGAACCGTCTTAAGATGGGCTCCATGGCGCTTGGAGTCTATACGAGTCTGTCAAATCCCTACTGGCTCATCTGGTGGGCGTCTGTCGGTGCAGGCCTTCTGCTTCAATCTCTCGAGTTTGGCATCATAGGCGTGATAGCTTTCTACCTTGGCCACATTCTATCCAATATGAGTTGGTACAGCTTTGTTGCCTTTGCCATGGCCCGTGGTATGAAGCTGATGAGTGACAGGGCCTATAGGACTATCCTAGCTATATGTGGAGCTATGTTGATCCTTTTCAGCATATTTTTCATCGAATTCGGGTTAAGCTCCTTAGCATAACCCAAAGAGGGCATTCCACTATGAAGACAGAAATCTCCACAAAGAAGCAGGAGGTTCGTGAGAAGGTATGGTCAGAGATGGAGAGGAAAGGCATAACAACCTTTCCCTTACCATGCTTTGGACGTATACCCAACTTTAAGGGCGCTGAAGCTGCTGCATTAAAACTTCGAAGTGTCGATGAATATACAGATGCTTCTTCTATAATGATAGGTCCAGACTCTCCTCAAGCGCCTGTTAGAAAATTAGCCTTACTAGATGGAAAATCATTGGTCATGCCTACCCCCGGTTTAAAATCTGGCTATTTGATAGTAATGCCTGAGAGAGTTAAGGGTAAAGAGAAAGAGGCTAGCACTATAAGAGGAGCCTTCAAGTATGGAGAATTGACTAATGCCCCTCCTCCAGTAGATCTTGTCGTCGAAGGCTCTGTGGCCGTCGACCTAGATGGATACAGACTGGGAAAGGGGAAGGGCTTTGGGGATAGGGAGATATCCTTGGCTGAAGATATAGCAAAGAAGAGAATCACGGTAGTGACCACAGTTCATGATGCACAGATAGTAGACTTCGTGCCGAGAGAGGAGCACGACAAGAGGGTCGGTATCATAATCACCCCGACGAAGATCATCAGAAATCCTTTGAAATCCTTTTAATCATAGGTGTGAACAAAGTCAAAGAAATGGCATTAAAGGCAGTTCTCTTTGATTTCGATGGCACCATTATCGATCTTAACTTCAAGTACGCAGAATCTCGTATAGCCATCAAAAAGATCTTAAAAGGACTGGGCTTTGAAGAATCGGTCTTCTCCTTGCAAGATACTGCCCAGACGATTCTGGAGAAGGCCGAGAAGCAGATGAGAGAAATGCATATGAAAATGGGGTTATGTGAGGTCAAGAATAGAATCTGGCCCATCATAGACAAATTTGAGGTAGAAGCTATCAACGATTCTAAACTGGTGCAAGGAACCAAGCCCATCCTCGATTTCTTATCGGAGAAAAGCATCAGAAAGGGTCTGGTTAGCAACAGTGGGAGAAGCGCCCTTCAGCTAGCTTTGACAAGGCATGGTCTAAGAAAAGCCTTCGATGCAATAGTAACTAGGGACGAGGTAAATCGATTGAAGCCCTATGGCGAAGGGATAGAACTGGCTTTGAAAATCCTTAAAATATCAAATGAAAACGCCATATACCTAGGGGATGGCATAAACGATGTCCTCGCCGCCAAGGATGCAAAAGTACGATCAATAGCAATAGGCAGGTGGCCCCACTCCAAAGAGAAACTAGCGCAATTATCGCCAGATTATGTCGTCATATCTTTGAATGAAGCCATGAATCTGTTGAAGCAACTAATCGAAGAGGCTTGATTGTTTTAGTGTATTCGACGCAATCTTCGCCCTAGCCAATAATCTGGCCAGTCTTATGGGCTCTGGTATAGCCCCTTGTATTGTGAACTTGTCTAAGATTCTTTTAGAAGTCTCCAAAGAAATTCCGTACGGTCTGGCGTATACAGTATAATTGGTATGGAGTTTTATAGCATCCCTAACTCCAAGCTTCTTATATGCCAACAGTTTCTTTTCCCAAGAATCTGGGAAATGGTGCCTTATGTGGGGCTCGAGGCCCTCAGACTTTTCAAAGGTTACGCTTATCACCGGCGTATTTGTTTTGGCTCCTAGAGAGTCTATGTCGATGATGTTGTACATGCTTATTACGCTCCCTCCCAGAATTATCACGTTTATGTCGTTTCTATTCAGTCTCTGAAACATGTTTGCTATCTCGTCTGTTGCGTCATCTCCGCCTATCTCGGCACTCCCAAAGATAAAGCCATCTACGATCATGTCGCTTCTCATGACTATTCCAGCCAATATCGATCTTTTGCTCTGACCCTTCTTGAAGCTCTCGGCTATGCCCAGAGCTCTGATGCCTTTCTTCTCAACATGAACGTGCATGGCCCTACAGATTACAGTAGGTGCTTTTCCTTAAAACCTTAATGCGCTAAATGGTAAAACTTATTCATAACGTCAACAATATTGGCAGGGTTGGTATCTTTGATGGAGAATTTCGTTTACGAAATTCTAAAAGCATCACTTGCACTGTTCATCATCGTTGATCCTCTTGGAAATGTGCCCATATTTATTGGCTTGACGGAGAGCATGAACATTGGGCAAAGAAGGAAGACTTTTCGGACTGCTACCATCGTATCCTTGGTGCTCCTTTTGGTCTTCGCTCTTATAGGGCAACAGATATTGGAGATTTTCAGAATCTCTCAGTATAGCTTCATGATCGCTGGAGGCGCATTACTGCTCGTGCTATCCATCAAGATACTAGTCTTTGGAGGCTGGGAGGAGAAGAAGGTCTCGCCTGAAAGTATTGGCGCAGTACCCATTGCCACACCACTCCTCGTCGGCCCAGGGGCCATTACCACCACCATAGTATCATTGCAGACCTCGGGGTTGCCAGTTACCTTGGTATCTGTTCTGATAATCTTCTTTACAATATGGCTTGTCTTGCGCTTTATAGACAGGATTCATGGGGTACTAGGCAATACTGGATCCCTAGTTATTGCTAGGATAATGGCAATCTTCATAGCGGCAATAGCCGTTGGCTTCATAATAGATGGAGTAAAAAATTACTTTCCTTAACTCGAGTTTTATTCGATAATTCCGCAAAATCCAAAGAAAACAGGACATAAATTTGGAGAGTTAGGTTGCTACACTGCTTCTCCCAGCTATCTCTGATGGTCGCAAAAGCTTAGTAATCTTCTATCCTTTGGGTCACTCACCTTTAAGTATGAAAGTGAGAACGGCCGAGAATGCGAGTAGGAGGGCAGCAAGGATGAATGTTATATGATACCCCAAATAAAATGAGGCGAATCCCGAGACAAATGAACCTAGGGTGATAGCAACACCCACAATTGCGCTGTACACACCCAGCGATGAACCGTGACTTTTCTCCCCAATCGTATTGAAGATTATGGTGTTAGAAGCAGTATAGTACACAGCGAAAGCAATTCCGGCTGCGATTGGATAGAAGATCAAGGCACTCAAAAGTAACCACACTCCAGCAAGGAGAAGCACTGAGATACCTATGATTGCGTAACATATAGACCTTAGGGCAAGGCCAACGAGAGATACACCGATCAGTGTTCTCCTTTCTATGAGCTGTCCACTGAAAACAAAAGAGATCGCCTGTACTACCATGCCGATTAGAATGACGAGGAAGACTTGGCTATCTGGGAGGTTACTCACGTAGAGGGCAGGGGCTAGCGAAGTGTTGAATATGCCACTCGATAGGTAAAAGGCGAAGATAGAAAGATATAGTATTGGGAGCTCCCTTGTGAGCTCATTCCTTATGTTCCTGAAGACTTTCTTGAAGTCTGAAATCCCTGGTATCTTGAAAAAGATAAGTGGGAGTACCTTGAGTCTTTCGTGGAAGCTTGCCCTGTGCATTACCAGCATCCTGCGCTCGAAGAGTAAGGCTGGTTCCTCGATCAGGATGAAGGAAAGTATTGCAGAGAATACTGTAAGGATTGCAAGAGGCATAACGAGGAATCTTATTGGGAAGAAGTCTGACCAGGCTACGCTCAACAAGAGGCCGAATGTCGTGCCTACACTTGACATCATGGATAAGCGCGCGAAGGCACTCGCCCAGTGTATCTTTGGTTGCGTCTCCATTATCAGAAGGTTAAGGGGCGTTACAGAAGCAGAGGATACAAAGGAGAAAGCAGTGTAAAGCAAAGTAACTTCATAGATATTCCCCACAAAGAAGAAGAGAGTCAGGAGTAGTGCTACGCCCATGTAGCTCACAACGATTATCATCTTCCTTATGTTGAAGCGATCGGTAGTAAAGCCCCAAACAATGGCGGCTGGAATGCTCACTGCGCTGAAGAAGGTGGTTGCAATCCCGACATCTATTATGGTCCCATTCAGTTGCAGAATAAGGAGCTGCACTAGGGTAGAGATAGGGCCAAGAGCTATGCTGACAGGAACTACGGAGTAGGGCCAGCTAGCCCTTCGTCTCTTGAGTCTCTCTGAAGATTCTATAGTGCTTTCAGGATAGTAACTGTCGCCCATTTAGGAGGGAAGCTCTGGGGGAAGCATCGATATAACTCTTTTTGAAATCTTCCTATATGAAATCTATGATATAGTGGTCAGTAAAAATCTGAAGTTCATGTATGAAAAAATTTTGAAATGGTTAAATTCTTAAATCGGTTCGCCATATATTAAGGCATAATTGAATAGATACGACTGGATCTGCCTAAATGATGAGGTCAAGGTGGCAGGAGAGGCATCACACTTATGTCTGATCTGCAAGGGAGGTAGGATGCTATGTGGAAAGGTAAGCTGCCCCATAATAGCAAGAGCTAGGTCTCTGGTAAAGAGTTCTTTCCTCATATCGTCTGAGAGCATTGAAGGCTCGACCCCACCAGGAGTCTTTGTAGGGCGCGTGGGTTACCCAAAGGTCTACGTTGGTCCCATGATACCACCATACTTTGGAGAGACCTCGATCCTTGATACCCCTGAGCTTTGGGTGGGCAGATCTATGGACGAAATTATTGACTATCGCCTTAGTTTGATCAGAGGAAAGGCTAGGATGCATATATCGGATGCCTCTAAAGGTACTCATATGCTAGATATGATGCAAGAATTGTCGATGAGTGTATCTCCTGTAGATTCCGAGGCGCTCTTCGCAGAGAGACCCAAAGGAGTATTGTCTTTGAGTGAGGATACACAGCCTTTTGGTCCTTCAGCATCGTTGAAGTCATTTAAGGCCTTTGGCGCAAAGGTTGATGAAAAGATTGAGAAGGCCTACTATGATAGAGATTTGAAGGCTTTTGAGGCTGTAAACGAATTGTATAGTGGTGGAGTCCTTATCAGTAGGATCCAACGTGCCTTCAGTGCCGGTATGTTAGGGGTGGGCGATAGACGAAGACTGGTTCCGACAAGGTGGAGCATAACCGCTGTCGATAACATGCTCTCCTTAAGATTGATAGAAGAGATAAAGCAATATGATAGTCTGGATGAGTATGAGGTTTACTCTTTTGGCAATTTGGGCAACCTATTCCTCACCATACTTATGCCAGAAGAATGGGGCTTTGAATGGATAGAAGCATGGTTTCCAAATACTGTGTGGAATGTAGAAGGTAAAGCCCCAGCACTGATGGGCGATCATGAAGGATATGCGGGAAGGTCTACCTATCCCGAAGTAGGAGGATGCTACTACTCTGCAAGGCTAGCAGTGGTCGAGAAATTGAAAAGTATAAGAAGGCAGGCAAAAGTCTTGGCGTTGAGGGAGATCCATCCAAGCTACATCTTGCCTGTTGGGGTCTGGAATGTTAGAGAAAGTGTGAGAAGTGCTTTAAGAGAAGAGGCCAAGAAGTTTGACAACTTACAATCCGCTCTGAATTATGTGAGCAAGTTCCTCACCATACCTCTTAGCAAGTGGATAGAGAATAGCTCACTATTGAAGGAGGCTTTCTTCCAAAGGAAGATCACCGATTTCAAGTAGGATGGTGCTTATGATCGACTATTCCTATATGACTTGTAAGTATGCCGTCTCACGAACAAAGCTACATGGATTAAGTTATTCGTTGAATCCGTATTTTGGTTGCGAGCATGGTTGCATATACTGCTATGCCCCCTCCGTCTTTCGTGACGATAAAATTGCGAAGAACTGGGGAAAATTCGTGAAGGCAAAGATGAACATAGTCGATGCTCTCTCCAATCAATTGAAGAAGATTCCAAAAGGTATAGTTGGCATAAGCACAGTAACAGACCCTTATCAGCCGCTAGAAGCAAGGTTACAGCTGACAAGAAAGTGTATCGAAGTATTATTAACTCACGGCTTTCCAATTTCCATACAAACAAAATCTCCTTTAGTATTCAGGGACAGTGACCTTATGATACCTAGAAGGGTTGATTTGGGCGTCACTATAACAACATTAGACAAGGAGCTTTGTAGGATGCTGGAGCCAAGAGCTCCTCTGCCCGATTCTCTGATTCAAGTCTTAGAAGACCTCTCCAATAAAGGCGTAAGTACATGGATCTTTTTTGGTCCCATTATACCTAAGGTAAATGATGACGAAGATGACATACTGCAAATGGTCCACTTGGCTAAAAGAACCAAAAGCGAGCTAATTTATGATAGACTCAACCTAAGACCATGGGTCTTGGATTCTATGAGCTTATTTTTGGAAAAGGAGAGGCCCGGACTTAAGGATCTTTTATCATCATATGTAACAGACAATTCAGGATACTGGAAGGCATTAAGAGCGAAGATAGAAACCATGTGCTCAAGAGAAGGTGTGCATTGCAAACCTGCATTTCCTTGACTAGATTACATAATAGTCATTGTTTGTAGCCTTGTTGAGGTGAAGTGTTGGTACATCGCTTAGCCGTATTGAATAGGGAAAGATGCCAGCCCAAGAGATGTGGAAAGGAATGCTATAGACTGTGCCCAGGGGTAAAGATGGGCAATAAGACTGTCATTTTTGGTGAAGATGGCAAGCCAATAATAAGTGAAGAGTTATGTTCAGGTTGTGGCATCTGTGTCAAAAAATGTTCTTTCGATTCAATTACCATTATCAACCTGGCAGAGGAATTAAAGTCAGATGTAGTTCACAAATATGGTCCTAACGGTTTCAGACTTTACAGATTGCCAATACTGAGAAGAGGATCGACAGTAGGGCTGGTAGGAAAAAATGGAATTGGAAAGACAACTGCATTGAATATCCTTTCTGGCAACCTTAAACCAAACATGGGTCTATTGGATTGCCCTCCAGATTGGGATTTGGTTATAGATCATTTCCAAGGGACCGAACTAAAAGATTACTTCGAGAAGGTCTACGAAAAGAAGTTGAGGGTATCCCTCAAACCTCAAGCTGTGTACCAATTGGTAAGAGTGTGGAAGGACGACGCACTTTCTTTGCTAAGATTCTTTGATGAGAGAAGGTCAATAGATGATCTAATCGATAGACTTAGCCTTAAGGAATCTCTGCATAAACCAGTCAAAGATCTTAGCGGTGGTGAACTTCAAAGGCTTGCAATAGCAGCGTGTGCTTCAAAGGATGCAGACGTATACTTCTTCGACGAACCATCTTCATACAATGATATATTTCAAAGGTTGAGCGTGGCAAGGGTGATATCAGATCTGGCTGAGCAAGGGAGGTCTGTTCTACTCGTCGAACACGATCTAACCCTTCTAGACTATCTTAGCGAATATATACATATACTCTATGGCGATCCTGGAGTCTATGGCATAGTGTCTGGGATCACCTCGGCAAGGGCTGGGATAAATGCCCTCCTCGACGGATATCTTCCAGCTGAGAATGTGAGGTTCAGGGAAAAGCCTGTAACATTTGATATATATGCGCTTTTGGAAGACTCTTTGCAAACCCCCAATTTGGTAGAATACACAGACCTTGTCAAGTCCTATCCTGGTTTTAGATTGAAGGTATCTGGTGGATCTTTGAAGGAAGGCGAGATCTTAGGGGTATTGGGAGGAAATGCTTTGGGGAAGACGACATTCATGAAGATGGTTGCAGGAGAGGAAAAGCCTGATGAAGGGGAAGTGAAGTGCATGGCAAAAGTATCGTATAAGCCTCAATATCTTACCACTGAATTTGATGGAGACGTAAAAAGCCTTTTGGACAAGGTGCCAGAGAGCAATATAAACACAAGCTTGGTCCAGTCCTCAATCATCAACCCCCTAGGAATCCATAAACTCTACGACAAACATGTAAAGGATCTTAGTGGAGGGGAGTTACAGAAAGTCGCTGTAGCAACATGCTTGTCACGAGATACAAAGGTCTATGCATTGGATGAACCATCGGCCTTTATAGATGTAGAGGACAGAATAGCCTTTGCAAAGGCGGTTCAGAAATTCATCAAAGCTCAGGGCAAGTCAGCCGTGATCGTGGATCACGACGTTCAACTCATAGACATAGTATCCGACTCTCTTATGATATTTGCTGGCGAGCAAGGCGTCAGAGGGGAGGCTACGTCGGTTATGATGAAGGAAGATGGAATGAACACCTTTCTTAAGAACCTAGACATAACATACAGACGCGACATAGACACTGGAAGACCCAGAGTCAACAAGCCCAGTAGCAAGCTGGATCGAGAGCAAAAAAAGAAAAGATCCTACTACTACATATCAAAGAAAGAAAATTCTTCTATATGAAACTCATGATGTAGTAATCAGTAAAAATATGAAATTCATATATGAAAAATTCAAAAAGAGTTATAAGACTGAATGAGGTAAGGGATGATAGATGAGCCAGCAGTACATATCCCTCAAGGTATTGGAGGCCTACACAAGAGATGTAGGAAGAGGAGTTGCAAGGATAGACTACGATACGATGGATGCCCTTGACGCTTCGACTGGGGATATAGTCGAAGTTAGGGGGAAGAGAAGAACCGTTGCCAAATGCCTTCCTCTATACCCTTCCGATGAAGGAAGAGGGGTGATAAGAGTAGACGGCCTCATAAGGAACAATGCAGGCGTAGCCATCGGGGATACTGTAATACTGAGGAGGATCAAAGCTCTGCCAGCTGAGAAGGTCGTTGTAGCACCTTTGGAGGCTATTCCTCCAATAGATGAGAGGTATCTTGCAGATGCCCTTGAGAGCGTGCCGGTAACAAAGGGAGATAACGTCATGATCCCCTACTTTGGTGGTAGGCTGACCTTTCAGGTAGTTTCTATCAACCCTTCGGCTGAAGCAGTATTGATAACACAGAGGACCATCTTTGTAATTTCTGAGAAGGGAGAGGTTCTAAGGGGTGTTCCACAAGTTACCTATGAAGACATAGGAGGTCTAAGGGACGAGATTCAGAAGGTCAGGGAGATGATAGAGCTCCCACTAAGGCATCCGGAGATCTTTGAAAAGCTGGGCGTAGAAGCGCCCAAAGGAGTTCTCCTCTACGGTCCTCCTGGAACTGGTAAGACTCTTTTGGCAAAGGCTGTGGCCACTGAAAGCAATGCTCACTTCATAAGTATAAGTGGACCTGAGGTCATGAGCAAGTTCTATGGAGAGTCCGAGGCAAGGCTCAGAGAGATCTTCAAGGAGGCCAGGGAGAAGGCACCGAGCATAGTCTTTATAGACGAAATAGATTCGATAGCACCGAAGAGGGAGGAAGTAACAGGAGAGGTAGAGAGGAGGGTGGTGAGCCAGCTCCTATCTTTGATGGATGGACTGGAGGCAAGAGGCAAGGTCATAGTCATCGCTGCAACGAATAGACCCAATGCTCTAGACCCTGCCTTGAGAAGGCCTGGGAGGTTCGATAGGGAGATCGAGATAAAGGTTCCAGACAGGAAGGGAAGGCTAGAGATACTTCAGATTCACACGAGGAACATGCCATTGACCGACGATGTGGACCTGGAGAAGCTGGCATCCGTGACTCATGGCTTTGTCGGTGCAGACCTTGAATACCTTTGCAAGGAGGCTGCCATGAAGGCTCTAAGGAGGGTTCTCCCTGAGCTGAAGCTCGAAGAGGAGAAGCTGCCACCTGAAGTCTTGAACAAGCTGCAAGTCAATGGGGAGGACTTTCAAAACGCTTTGAAGGATATAATGCCATCAGCCATGAGGGAGGTCTACCTAGAGACCCCTGACGTAAAGTGGAACGATATAGGCGGCTTGGAGTCTGTTAAGAAAGAGCTCCAAGAAGCTGTAGAATGGCCTCTGAAGTATTCAGAGCTCTACAAGCAGATGGGCTATAGCATGCCCAAAGGCATTCTGCTTTATGGCCCATCAGGCAATGGAAAGACCCTGCTGGCAAAGGCCGTAGCTACGGAGAGCGAGGCCAACTTTATCAGCATAAGGGGACCTGAGTTGCTGTCGAAATGGGTAGGAGAATCGGAGAGGGGAGTGAGAGAAGTCTTCAGAAGAGCGAGGCAGGCCGCTCCCTGCATAATATTCTTCGATGAAGTGGATTCTCTAGCTCCAGTGAGAGGCATGGGTGGGGATAGCATGGTCACGGAGAGGGTTGTGAGCCAGCTACTTACAGAACTAGACGGGATTCAGGCATTGGCAGGGGTCGTCGTCTTGGCTGCCACGAACAGAATAGATATGGTCGATCCTGCTCTTCTAAGGGCTGGAAGATTTGACAAATTGGTCTACATACCCATGCCGGACAAAGCAGCGAGAAGGACAATATTGGAGATACACGCGAAAGGGAAGCCTCTTATTGACTTCGATCTAGGAAAGGTCGCTGAGGCGACGGAAGGTTTCAGTGGTGCCGATCTAGCCGCTATAATCAACACGGCCACTTCTCTGTCTATCCAGGAATTCATAAGCAAATACCCAAATCCTGAAGAGGCCAACAAGCACCTGAAGGAGTCCATGGTACCCATGAGACACATAGAAGAGGCTATAAAGAAGGTAAAAAGCTCAAGAGAAGGCAAGACCATGGAGAAGGCCGCAGTGCCGTACTATAGGTAGAGTTTTTAAGTCCATAGCCATTACAAGGCCCAAAGTGCTATAATCATGGAGAAAGGCCCAGCGGAGATTATAGGAAGGGGCACATGGATAGACAACGTAGCAAAGAGGATAGTGGAGAGAGAGGACAGGTTAAAGAGGTCCAAAGAAGTTCTTCGCGTTGAGAGCGGGATAGGAGCGTCTGGCATCCCCCACATAGGAAGCTTATCCGATGCTGTAAGGGCCTATGGCATGAAGTTGGCTCTGGAGGATATGGATTACAAGTCTGAGTTGGTGGCCTTCTCTGATGATATGGACGGTTTGAGAAAGGTTCCATCCGGTCTTCCTGAAGATCTCTCAAGATTCATAGGAACTCCGGTTTCTATGATCCCTGATCCCTTCAAGTGCCATAGCTCCTACGGTGATCACATGAGCTCTTTGCTCAGGGAAGCCTTGGATAGGTGTGACATCGAGTATAGGTTCCAATCAGGGAGCGAAGCCTACAGAAGTGGTCTACTGAACGAGCAGATGACCATTCTTCTAGAAAAATCAGATGCAATAGGAAGGAAGATAGCCGAAATGCTGGGTCAGAAGAAGTTTGAGAAAGCTTTGCCCTACTTCCCTCTATGTGATAGATGTAATAGGATATACGTCGCTGAGGCCTATGACTACCTTCAAGATGAAGAGAAGGTGCTTTACAAGTGCAACGGGTCGGAGATAGGAGGCAAGCGGGTCGAAGGTTGCAAATATGAAGGAGAAGCAATGGTGAAGAATGGTGAGGGGAAGCTCAGTTGGAAGGTAGAGTTTGCAGCAAGATGGTCTGCCCTAGATATAAGGTTCGAGGCCTACGGCAAGGATATAGCAGATTCGGTCAAGGTAAACGACTGGGTATCAGATAATATCCTGAAATTCCCTCATCCATATCACGTGAAGTATGAAATGTTTCTTGATAAGTCTGGGAAGAAGATATCCAAGTCTCTTGGCAACGTTTTCACACCTCAGACATGGCTAAGATATGGCTCACCACAATCTCTTCTATTACTCATGTTCAAGAGGGTTGCTGGCTCAAGAAACTTGTCCGTAGATGATATACCATCCTACATGGATGAATATGATATGCTCGAGGATGTGTACTTTGGCAGGGTGAAGATAGAGAATCCATCTAAGTTGAGGAAGTTAAGGGGATTGTATGAGTACGTAAATCTTTTGAAGCCAAAGGAAAAGCCAGATCCTCATATTCCTTACAAAATGCTTGTTCAGATGGCTTCCATAGCGCCCGAGACAAGTCGCCTGGATTATATCTTGAATAGACTCTATAGCTACAAGATGGTGAAGGAATCAACACCAGACCTTGTCAAGAGAATCGAATTTGTATCCAACTGGGCAGAAGATTTCAGGGTTGTAGAGAAGAAAAAGTTAGCATTAACAGAAGATGAAAAGATTGCCTTAAGAGAGCTGGCAGAGCTTATCAAAAAGGTGGAAGATGCAGAGAAGATACAGACAAAGGTATTTGAGCTCGCTAGAAGGCATAGAATAGAGCCACCAATTCTTTTTAGAACGGTCTATCAGATTCTCATAGGCTCTGAAAGAGGGCCAAGGCTGGGAAGGTATATAGTGGACATTGGTAGGGAAGAAGTGGCCAGGATTCTATTGGAGCAAGTTCGATAAGACTCTAAGCATCTTAAAAAGTCGTGTAGAGTATGGAAAGTGATCTGACCATCGTTGGAGGTGGGATACTGGGTCTATCCTTTGCTTATTGGGCATCACAACTCTATGATCTGAAGTCAGTTGTAGTGGAGCGAGAGAACGAAGTTGCAGCTCATACGTCAGGTCGAAATTCAGGGGTAATACACAGACCGTTCTACCTTCATCCGGACAAGAAGCGGATTTCGGCCCTAACTGCTCAGCTATCCCTCAGGAAGTTTTGGATCAAATATATAAAAGAGCACAAAATCCCGTGGGCACAGGTAGGCACACTCGAAGTAGCACTCCATGAGTCTGACCTTAAAGTCCTCAAAGAATACGTGAAGTGGGGGCTCTGTAATGGAATGGGCGACAAAGAATTAGAGCTTCTTGACCATATTCAAGTGAAGAGTATGGAGCCTAATATCGAATGTAAAGGGGCTTTATACTGTAAGACAGATTCAGTTGTAAGCTATCGTAATATCTGTCAGCATCTCCAGCGAGAAGCTGAAGCTAAGGGGGTTAGGTTCCTCATGAACTCTGAAGTGAAAAGCATAAGGCCACACAAAGGAGGGCTAGACTTGTTCATAAATGGATTATCGTATCCTCTCTACACTAGGTATTTGATAAACTGTGCTGGTGGGGAGTCTCTTAAAATGGCCCATAAAATGGGAGTTGGTCTAGATTATACGGATCTACACTTTCGAGGAGAATATTGGCTTGTAGACCAATCTTTAAGTGGATCTATTAAGCGGAATGTCTATTCGGTCCCAATATACAAGGAATTTCCATTCTTGGATCCTCATCTTCTTATTCGTGTCGATCAGAAGCGCGAGATCGGGCCCAATGCAGTCTTGGTGGCAGGCCCAAGAACATATCGAGGTATTGCGACTTCACCAATCGAGCTGATAAAAAAGATGACGGAAAGGCCTTTATTGAATATACTACGCTTGTTCGCCAGTAAGAACTTCATCGAAATGGTATCAAAGGAGTGGAGCACCTCATTTTCAAAGGAGAAGATATGCGCAAAGGTACGCCGATTCATACCTGGGCTAAGGTCAAAGCACCTTATTAGGAAGGGAGTCGCAGGGATAAGAAGTTCGGTAATAGATAGAAATGGTTTTTTATTCGAAGCCGTAGAACTTGAAACCTGCAACTCGTATCACATAACAAATTTTAATTCACCAGGAGCTACAGGGGCTCCTGCTTACGCTGCATACATTATCTACAAACTCATATCGAGAGGAGCATTGCCTAGCCCTACAAAACGAAGTGATCAGTTTGAAGATATAACAAGCGAATTCTGTTAAGAAGATTGAATTTTCATATGAGATAGTGTTTAGCAAGGCTGGGGCTTGTATCAAAGGTGTATCTAGTGGAGGTTTCAGAAGCCTTCATGCCCATAGACTCTATCTTAAAGCTCTACAACTATGTCCAGCTTGTGCTAAGATATGACGAATAGCTGTCGCATAGACTCAAGAACTGGTAGTAGGCTCTATCACAATTGTACCTCCGTGTTAATTTTAACCTTTTCGAAGTAAACCTACATTATTTCTTATGATTTTACGAAGTCCAATACTCAAAGGGATTTTTTCCTTATGGCCAAAGGCCAAACTATTTATCATTCTTATTGTGATAATCCCTCTTGGGGATAAAATGGGCTGCTGGAAGTGGTTTAATAGTGTCTTGAACGAAGCCGGTGTAAAAGTAACTGGTAAGAACGAGCAAAAGATTGAAGAAATAATTCGCAAATACATTGGTGAAAAAGCGAAATATGGTCAGTGCTCATCGAATTGGATGAAGGCACGCAAGGAGATCAAGGTCAACGAAAAGATGAAGCAAGAACTCGTACAGAAACTCAAAGTTATCACATAACCCTCTTTTCCTTTTTTTAAAATCATCTCATCAGAAAAGAATTTAACGAGCGTTCAGACCAGAATATAAAGGGCCCGTAGCCTAGCATGGATCAGGGCGTCAGCCTGCGGAGCTGAAGGTCGTGGGTTCGAATCCCGCCGGGCCCGCTTCACTTCGTGAATTAAAGGCTGTTATCAGGAGAGTTTGACCTTCTTTTGCTTCCTTACTATTAGCAGTAAGAATCTTACTATTAGTGGTAAGGTCTTGGATCAATAGTGCAGTTATAGGATGGTTAAGGATCATTGGGAGAATGGCTGTCTTGAGCATCTTGACCTTCTTCCTTATCATAGTCTCTATCTTATAGCGATGGCCTTGACTTAATCCTTCTGCTTTATTTAATAGATAGGCCCATTCTGTTCTTGTGAATAATATTGGTCTAAGTTCTTTCTCGCTCATATCCACCACGCTTTATTACGCAACTTGAGTTTATAACCCCTTGACTTTTCTCTGATTGGTCATTCCTACCTCCTCCCATAGAGCATATTAGCAAAACTGTCAGCAAGGATAACCCAGCTATTACCCAAAGCCAATGGGGAGCGTCCTCTAATAAATGCCCCAGCGGATCTACCGAAGGATCTATCTTATCCCAATGAACTTTATAACAATCTTGAAATTCTCTAGCATGCAAGCTTTTACCGTTCCTCAATGTACGTCTGTAGTCGGCTTTCTGTCCTTGAGGTTCTCCTATACTTTCGGCAAATCCTGCTTGTGTTGGATGAGTTATGGATCTCTTAGAGATTATAAGGTCTGAATGCTGTGGCAGGTTTGATACCTTCCTAATTACTGATTTCCACACCATGTGTCTTCTATTTTGTATTTCTCGGCCCATATTTAAATTTTTAGTATTATATTGGCTCTAATATCAAACTAATTCTTTAGTCCTATCTGCCGTTTAGGCAAAGACTAATATTTACCGAGATCATAATAATTAGCGGGGGGAAAATCTAACGGTTTCTTCTGTGAGGGTAATCAAGGTAGGTGGTGTAGACTATCTACAAATCGTTGAATATATCCGACAGCCTGATGGAAAGTATAAAGTGGGTGTGATAAAATCCTTCGGTAAAGATAGCCTTGAGAATCGCATGAAAGCAGAACGATTTGCAGCCGAGTATGATAGACTAAAGAACCTTGCTAAAGAGTATGCTTCAGCTCCCAAAAAAGATCAAAGAGATTTTCTGCAAGTAGCCCTTGCTGTCTTTGGTATAATCTTAGGCGTAGCTGTCGTAATGGCGATCTTAAAGGAAATCTTCGGTGAATAAGTTCAAAATAATAGTCCAGTAAGAGGGTAGATATATCGCAAAGCATGGTATGTCAAAATGTCACCCTTCTCCTGGATTAATT
>JACAEJ010000035.1 GCA_013388925.1 Nitrososphaerales archaeon | reverse complement strand
GTCATGAAAAGGTCGAAGATCTGACCTCCTCCCATGACCCCAAGGCCATATCATATTCGCAGGATTCACTCCTTCCTTAATCCTCTTTCTATTGATGGGATGGCTCGACAGTAGAACCTTTGAAGCCATCATGATATCTTTGAGGGTGTGTGCCGTTCCTTCTCCCTTTTCGTCAACCCCTCTGGGGAGGATTTCAGAGACAGGTTTATCCAAGGCATCGTGGGGTGGCGTACAAACGATTCTATCAGAGTACCTAGCTCCTTTTAGCACGAGCAGATGCCTGAAGCTCACGCCTAAGAAGAACTCTACCTCCCCAGGCTTCCCATAGGCATCGTCTATGCATTCTAAGAGCTCCTTGGCCTCATCTGTCGTTATGTGCCCCGCAGAGTAGTCTCGCAATAAACCATCCTTCTCGGTGATTAGATTGCACCTAAAGGCTATGTCATCTCTATCGAGCTTGACCCCTATGCCTGCTGCTTCCAGAGGCCCTCTACCTGTGTGGTGCTCCTTTGGATCGTATCCCAATATGCTCATAATTGCTATGTCTGTGCCTGTATCAAGTCCTGTGGGGAGAGTGATCATCCTCCCACACAGTCCATTATGTGCTATAAGGTCCATGTTCGGATGCTTCGCTACCTGCAAAGGTGTCCTATCGCCCAACTTCTTCAGGGGACGGTCTGCCATACCATCCCCTATGATCAGTACGTACTTCATCGGTTATATGAGGCTGATCTCTCCATGTCATAAACTTTATGTAACGGATCGGTATCTGGATCAGAGACTCCACTAATGAGCAAAGGTAGTAAAAGAAGGAGGAAGTTCAAGAGGGCGAAGAAGAATATTTTTGGACTCCCTAGACTCGGCTTTCTCCTCATAGTTTCCTTCACACTTATAGTGATTGCTTCTTACATCGTCATTAACCTATCGGCCAATCCTCCCTCCAACGGAGGTGAGCTAAAGGTAGCCATACTCGACTCTCTATACGTAATGGATCCAAATGAAAGCTTTCTAGACGAGGCAAATCGAACACTATCGGACGCTGGCTTTGATGTTGATATGTATATTGGCAGCGATGTAACAGTCGAACTCTTCAAAAATCTTCCAAGCCTTGGTTACAAGCTTATTGTCTTAAGGGTTCATACTGCTTATGAGCCAGATATTGTTGCATTCTTCACTGGTAATTATGCAGACTCAGGATACTTCACTGAGCAACTTATGGGCTGGGTAAGAATTGGAGAAGTAGAAGGAGAGCGTTTTTACGCTGTAACTCCAGACCTGATTAGAATAGCAAGTAGTGGAGGGTTTCAGAAATCAATCGTAATAGTCGATAGTTGCTATGGATTGAACTTAACATCTATGGCAATAGCCTTCATAGAAAAAGGAGCATCAGCCTATATAGCATGGGACAAGGGAGTCTATCCAAACTATTCTGATAATGCAACACTGAGGCTGATTGACAATCTGTTGGAAGGCATGACCGTCGAAGAAGCCATACAAGCCACTCCCAGCGACCCTTCTAAGTTTGGAAGTGTGCTATCATGCTATCCCGACGATGGAGGGGATATCAGGCTAATCCCAATAGACTAAACTTCCTCACTTCTTCATTATGACTATGCTCTCCCTTGCCCTTCCTATCTTCACGGTCCTATCCCTTGTTACTACTCTTCTATTAGCGACAACTATCTTCTCTACGTCAAAACCTATCTTCTCTGCAAGGTCTGCCACCAAGATATCCACAGGAACAATCACGTCTGGAAAGGCACCTTCAGCTACAACCATGGCGCACTTGGCATTTTTTTTCATGACCCTGTATATCTCCTTGATAGCGTCGTTCATATCTTGCAGATATGCCCTAGCTATCTCTGGTAACCTCTGGTCTGGGTATAGGTCTGTGATATGCTTAGGATTCAGCCCGATGTATGACCTCAGACTATCGACTTTGACATCTTCAAAGAATAGCTCATACTCTATCGAGTAAACTCTCTCATACTCTATCTTATTCAAGTATGGGGGGGAGGTTATTACTGCATCAAAACTATCATCGGGAAGGAAGTCCATCCTCCTGGCATCTCCAAGATATACCTCGGTTTCGGAGCCCTTATAATCTGCTTTTTTCAGGTCGTGAATCATCCTCTTTACAGTCCTTTTAAAGACCTTCTTCAATGGTATGGGAGGCTTTTTGACTATCTTTATGACACTGCCATCCTTGTACGCATAAGTAACCCTATTCGCCGAGTTCATCAGAGCCAATGTAAAGAAGTTCCTTATCCTTGGGTCTTCCATCCTTCTTATCTCTTCCTTGAAGAATAATATATCATGGAGAGAGGGCTTTGAGAAGGCCTTCTTTATCAAGTCGCTCAGTCCCTTTATGTCGTGCCTCTCAGACTTTTTTGAAAAGAGCTCTCTGGCACTGCTTCTGATCCTATCCAGATCATAATCCTCTGTCTTGACCTGAGTGACGAAGACCGCAAGGGGGGAAGCGTCTACTCCAATGGCGTTGACACCAACTTCCTTCGATGCCAACAATGTTGTACCCACACCACAGAAGGGGTCTAATATGGTGCTATTGGCCCTAATCCTGAGCCAATTCATCATAAGCAAGACAAAGTCTCTCGAAAAGCCCTCTTTGAAGTAGAACCAGTTGTGAATCCGAACCTTCTTGTTGGGCACAAAGGTCACTAGATGACCAAGATCGTACCTCTCTTCGATTGGAAATGGCAATGAACCTCCTCTTCAATTATATGGTCGAATCTTATAATCTTGATCCTAATTTGGACTTAAGATCATAATAGCTCTTGACAACCCTGTGTCGTTCAAAAATCAACTCTCGTAATATCTTGCGTATCATCGAGCATGCATCGACAATCTCTGGTTTTCTCAGGCTATAGTAGGTTTTCATTCCTTCCTTCCTGCTCATGACGACCCCCCTTTCCCTCAGTACGGCTAGGTGCTGGGACAAAGTAGCCTGCCCTATCCCTATCCCCCGCATCAGCTCGCTGACAGTCCTCTCCCCCTTCTTCAAAAGATCGATGATCTCCAGTCTTATGGGATGGGCCAGAGCCTTGCAGAATTCTGCTTGTATCCTGTAGACTTCCTTGCTCAATTCTGTCCTCTCAAATCACAAGAACCTTGCCTTCGCTATAGTGTGCCAGTAAAGTCTATTAAAGGTCAACTTTAACAAGCGGTAGATCCACCTAGGGCTAGTGGGCTTTGGAGGGTGATCGTAGTCAAAGTTCAGATAGATAGCTTTGTTGCCAGCATCACACAAGCAGACCACTTTTCCATTGTACCTGTCTCGATATTCTTTCCCCTTTATTTCTGATGCTATGTTGTTGGCAACCACCTTTGCCTCGTAGTGGGCCGTTGCACCAGACTTGGATATAGGGAGATCTGTAGCATCCCCTATTGCATATACATCATCATAACCCTTGACCTTCAGAGTGTACCTGTCTGTCGGCACCCATCCCCCTCTATCCCCTAATCCTGAGTCTTCGATGACCTTTGATCCCCTATGTGGTGGTATCAATATCAAAAGATCATAGCCTACGTTCTCTCCTTCCAAAGAGTGCACCTCCTTTCTCTTGGGGTCTACAGACTCTACGTTGAAGAAGGTAGTGTACCTTATCGCCTCCTTATCGAAGATTTCGTTCACCATAGGGTTTATGGACTCTATGGGGAAGACTCTTGGCAATGGTGAGAGGTAGTGTATCTCCACCTTATCCCTCATTTTCCTCTTCCTTAGCTTGTAGTCTAAGAAGCAGGCAATCTCAGCTGGTGCGGGGGGGCACTTATAAGGAACTCCTCCCACTCCTATCACTATTCTCCCTTTATCAAACTTCTTCAAAGCCTCTTTTAATCTTAGGGCTTCATCAACGGTGTAGAAGTGGTAAGCTGCTTCTTTTAGCCCTGGCACCTCTTCTGGGCAAAGCCTCGCTCCAGTAGCTATTATCAAATAATCATAATCGAACCTATCGCCACCCTTCACCTCCACCATCTTGTTCTTTACATCTATCTTCGTCGCTTCATCAATGATCAGTCTTATCTTCTTGTTCAAGATATCCTTCTCGTCCTTCACTATCCCTTCTGGATTCTGATCGTCGAGGGTTACGTACAATAGCCCAGGTTCATAGACGTGCCTTCCAGTCTTGTCTATAACGGTAATAGATGCCTCTTCCTTCTTGAGCTTCTTAGCAAGCAGGTTCGCTACAATCGTACCACCTGGTCCTCCCCCAACTATGACTATCCTCTTACTCATTTTTATTCGACCTAGGGGGTCACAAAAAATAGGGGTGTACTTGACGCCTACTTCATTTTCTGAACCACGATCTCTGCATGGCCAACCTTGTCGTAGATGCCAACGAGCTTATGGCCAGCCTTGTTCACCCAGAGAGGTATATCCTTCTTCGACCCTGTGTCGGATGATAGAACTC
>JACAEJ010000069.1 GCA_013388925.1 Nitrososphaerales archaeon | reverse complement strand
CCTGAGCCAAATCCACTGATCGGTGAGAAGATGATGAACATACCCCAAGAGAGAAACCAAATTGGTAGAAACCATTCTCTCTTGTAGATGCAGTAAAAGAAGCCAAGAGCTCCAATCATTAGGGTCAAAGGATCAAAAGCAACACTTGTAGTTATCAAATCAAGTAAATCTACTCTAGCACTAGCAAAACTTGCCATTCTGGATGCTTGCCAAAAATTCCACACCAAAAAGTCTTCGAACCCCCCCGTGACAAGTGCGTATATAGGTAGGATACTAAGAATTATTGTGAAAGCTAGAAGAAATTTCAATATACTATGCCAGCGATCTTTTGAATATCTGAAGATCAAGTAGATAGACGCAGGGAGTAAGAATAAGGATGGAAGCTTTGTCAGAACTGCTAGCCCTTGAAATACACCTGAAATCAGAGGGGAATATCGGGATCTACTTAAGATAGTTGCAAAGACAAGGAGGTTGAGGAAAATCATGGGATTGTCAAGCCAGAAGGCCCGACTAGTAGCTATAGCGATTGTGCTTAGACCAAGAAAGAATGCTGCTAAAAGTCCTGTTCTTTTATCGTACATCTTTGCAGCTATAAAATAGGTGAGAAGGATATTCGCTATGCCCAGGGATGCCATAAATGATCTCTCAACAAGATATGATGCTCCAAATATCTTGAAAACAATGCCTACAATCATAATCCCAAAGAATGGATTACCATACATAGGTTGTTCAAAACCACCTGTCAAGCTATTAGTCTGAGAAAAGATCCATGCACGATAGGAGTATAACCCTTCGTCAAGTATCAAATTTGGAAATCCAATCAGATTAAAGAACCTAAGATACGCACCCAAGACTAGAATAAGTGCTAATGGTAGAAATCGCTTCAAATTCATCGGCGTAATCCACAATCTAAAATCAACCAATGAGCTCCAGCTCCCTAAGTATAAGGAGAATTCTCTCGACATTCTCTTCTGGTTTCTGCTTCTCAGTATCAAGTACGAGTTCGGGGTTTTCTGGTTCCTCGCAAGGTTCTTGGACTTCTGCAAAATCAGTTATCTCGCAGTTCAGAGCTTTCTTATAGAGACCTTTTGTATTTCTCTGAATACAGGTTTCAATGGAGCATTTTGTGTAAACTTCGACAAAGTTCTCGACTAATCCTCTTGCATATCTTCTAATTTCTATATATGGTGAAATAAGAGCCACTATGACCGCTACATCATTTCTTGGGAGGAGTTTGCTCATGTAAGCTACTCTCTTTACATGAGTCTCTCCTGCATCCTTGCTGAACCTAAGATCAGGGCTCAGATTTCTTCTGACTTCATCTCCATCGAACACTTCTACCTTCAATCCTCTCCTCTTTAGAGCATCTTCTAGGATTCTCGAGATGGTCGTCTTTCCTGAGCAGGGTAGTCCTGTTATCCAGACTACAAAACCTTCATTCAACCCAACAACTCCCTAGGAATCCTCCCTTCCACATCTTCTGGAATTGGAATATCCATTATGTCGAGTATTATGGGTGTAATATCCATAATATTGATTCTATCCAATCGTTTTTTCTTACCACGAGGATCATACATTACGAAGATGCCTTCTTGTGAATGTACAGCATCGTCAGGACCAGTATCGTTTTCCGATAGATAGAGTGAATTATGCCCTATTGTACCTGCAGATCTCCAATATAGATCATCAAAGTACACCATTAGGTCGGGTTTGTCTCCAAGAGATACGCTGTAGAGCTCTTCAGGTTTGAAGACTTTCGTATCCATGACTCTCCCTTTTGGGTCTCTTATCTGTTCCAGCCTTTTGGTCAGTTCGTCTCTTTCTGATTCATAGTCTCTCTGATCGATGAACCCTTTCTCCTCTCTTCCTTTGACATTCAAGAATATTCTCGCATAGTATCCTCCCCAGCCCCAAGCTTTGGTCTTTTGCCAGTCTACTTCTGCCTTATCCAGATCAATTATGCTGTTGGGTCTATGTTTAAGTGAGAGGTATCCTTCCTGAATAAGCCATTCGTTTATGCAGAAGGCTCCTCTCATCCTCTTGGCTCCATGGTCTGAAGTTGTTATTACAACAGTATCATCGTCTATAAGTGAGAGTATTTCTCCGATCTTCTCATCAACAAACTTATAGTATTGTCTGATGACATCTTCGTACTTGTTGCCAGGGACATATTTTTCATGTTGCCTATCAAAGAACTTCCAGAAGGCATGGTGTATTCTATCGATACCTATCTCCACGAACATGAAGAAGTCCCATTCTTTTTTTACCAACATATGCCTGACTACTGTGAAGTGCTGCTCGGTCATCGCGTAGATCTGTTTTAAGAGAGAGTCCCGATCCTCGGTCCTAAAGGTTACATCAAACATGTAGTTGCCTATGAGATCTTGAATCTCATACTTCAATTGTGAGGGATACGTAAACTCTCTATTGGCATCAGGAGTGATAAAGCATGAGACAAGATTTCCCTCGACGGGTACTGGAGGGTAGGTGGGCGGAATCCCAACAAGACAGACCTTTTTCCCATTTATCCCAAGAATGTCCCAGAGTTTGTTGCCCCTTACTGAGCGGGAACTTGCTATCCAACCTTCATCATACGAATATCCTTTCCGATGTCTGAAGCCGTAAAGACCCAACCTCCCAGGACTCTTACCTGTTAGCATGACTAGCCAAGCAGGTATCGTTATTGGAGGATGGCAACTCATAAGCTTGGCACTTGTCCCATGATCAATCATTTCCCTAATATTTGGTAGCTGATCATAAAACTCATCGAATACAATTTCTGGGGGCGCTGAGTCTAAGCCTATAACCAAGACCTTCTTACTGTTCACTCCGACACCTCCACAAAGGGCTTACTCCATCTAATAACGACATCCGCAACTTCAGGTCGTATCAGTTCTCTTGGCAATGTCTGCTTCCTGCTTATCATATCACGCAACTTGGTCCCACTGAATTCGATCCGATACCGCTTATCGTGTGGGCATGTCTTTTCATTCATAATACCATTACATCGATTACAATAGAAGAAGGATGTAAAGAATAGAGGGGTTATCCCTAGATCTGGAAATTCAGAAAAGATCTCCTGTGCGGAGTAGGGTGGATAGTATTTGCCCAGACCAGCATGATCCCTTCCAACTATAAAATGTGTACATCCAAAGTTCTTTCTTATTATTGCATGAAATATGGCTTCCCTAGGCCCTGCGTACCTCATTTCGGTTCTCAGAATTGCGAGAACCACTCTCTCTTTTACATAGTAGTTCTTGATCAGAACATCGTATGATTTGAGAATCAGTCCGTCTTCAAAGTCTCCTTTCTTCTTTCTTCCGATGACTGGGTTTATGAAGATACCGTCAACGAAAGTCAAAGCAGTTTTCTGCAAGTATTCGTGCCCAAGATGTGGAATATTTCTTGTCTGAAAACCCACAATGGTTCTCCACCCTTTATCTCTGAACAGAGTTCTTGTCTCAAGTGGAGTCAAATGATAATTCGAATAGCTCCAATCTGGCAATCTTACTAGATCGACCTTACCGCCAATCAAAAAATCATCCATATCAAAGACTCTTGCAACACCAACATGCTCCTTGTCCAGTGTCCCGAAGACTCTTTCTGCCATCTCTTTCTTGTCGAACCTGTAGCTTGCATCCATGTGCATTATTGCGATAGTCTTGCCTTGTTCATCGACTAGGACGATCTCATCCTCTCCTTTAAGGTCAGAGACTTCATCTTTCGAGGCGCTGAGAACGATTGGAATCGTCCATGGTAGATCATTCACGAGCCTCTTCTGATATAATACATTCAGATAGTCTTCCTGATTCATGAACCCTTCCAGGGGGCTGTAGACACCTTGAGCTATGTTCACGACATCATAAAGGCTTTCATTCTTCATCACCTTTCTAGGCATTTCTGATAGATCTTTCTCGGATACTCTTCCCAACTTATGAGTATAGTCTCTGTCTATCAATTTGCCTCCATGTGGTCTTGGCATACCCTTTTTACTCCAGATAGCCTAAGGTCACGTCGTCTCTCAACTCTCTTCCCATCACACTTGTGAGATTCGTCCTCCCGCCCTCCTTCAGACCGAGTTTTCTAGGATATAGTCATATAACTCGAAACCGATGAAAAATCTGTTTCTCTTAATCATCTTTTCGATTCTCCTAAACAATGTCCTTGGTACCAAAATTGTCATGTAGCGAGGGCATAGCATATGACACAACTCTCTTCAGGTTTCTGTTCAGACATTAGATTCCTGCAGATATCATAGGAATAAAAGTCTTGCTTTCAAGAGTATAGACAATCCAACTCTGACACTTCAAGTAGTAGCATTATCACATATGGTGAGTAGATCTGAACTAGATTTGGTGCGGGGGGTGGGATTTGAACACACGAACCCCTAAGGGACAGTGTTTTAGGATGGCCATTCTAAGCCCTGCGCATCCAAGAAGCTCAATTAGCTTCTCTTTGACCAGGCTTGG
>JACAEJ010000084.1 GCA_013388925.1 Nitrososphaerales archaeon | reverse complement strand
GGCCCGCCTTTCTGCCCTGCTGGCCGAGGACGCGCCGCATGCCGGTCTTACCGGCACGCTATGGATCATGATGTTCGTCTTTCTCGGTCCGCCTCGCGGCCAGTTGCGTCTCTTCTGGCGCCGTCTTGCCGACCTCGACACCCCGGCTCAAGACCGCAGGATCGAATCTCTGGCGAGGGAGTTGCGCGAGCGGCTGTCTGGCCAATCCCGTGTTGCGACGGGGAGATTCGAACGCCAGATCCATAGCCGCGACATAGCCCGAGTTCCGCATTGCCTTCAGAAGCTGATGCATCATACAAGACCACACCTGCTGGTTCAGCCGATGAGCGAGGAAGATGTGCTGGCTGCGCTGAAATTCGCCGGCGAACGCCGGATGTCGGTATTTCCCCGCGGCGTCTCGTCATCAGCCTTCGGCGGAGTGGTGCCGACGCGCAACGGAATGGTTCTGGATCTCTCGCCGATGATGGGGATTCTTGCGATCGACCTTCAAGGTCTCACAGCCCGGGTGCAACCGGGCGTGAGGTGGGCGGATCTGGCCTCACGCCTCGAACGCTGTGGGCTCGCGCCTGTGACCACGCCCTCGAGCCGCTTCTCCACGGTCGGCGGTTGGGCTGCGACGGGAGGTTTAGGGATCGACGGCTTCGGATATGGCCCTTTCTCCAGGGCGGTTGCGGGGATTCGGGTGGCGCTCATGGATGGCAGCGTCCTGCAAATGACCGACAAGGATTCCGGTTTCCCGGATTTCCTCGGCACGGAGGGGCAACTCGGTGTTCTGACCGAGATCACCCTCCGAGTGAAGCCGAAGGCGGATTTCAGCAGCCCTTTGCTTGTCAGGTTCAATAGCGCCGTGGAGGCCTTCGATTTCCTGGGATGGCTCTCAGGCGCCGGTGAGCACCCTGCGCATGTTGTATTCTACGACCAACAACGCATGGCGGAAGAGAACCGCCTGTTCCGCGACCGCACCGGCCGCGATGACAATATTGCTGAAGAGCGGGATACCGTCCTGCTGCATTTTGACAGCGAGCACCTCGAAAAGAGATTTCTGGATTCCATTAAGCCTGAGGCGGGTCTTGCCCCGAGCGATAAGCCGGCGGCCCGCTATCTATGGACCGAGCGCTTTTTCCCTTTGAAGTCCCAGCGCCTGGGTCCGGGCCTGCTGGCTGGCGAAGTCGTGCTCTCCCGAGAATCGGTTCCGCTCTTTGTCGAGCGTGCGCGAAAGATGAGCCTGCGCTTCGGGATCAGACCTGCGATAGAAGTCATCGTCTCGCGCTGCGACGGAGGTACAGAAGCCTGCGTGGCGATAGTTTCCTTTACCTGCGACCCGACTGCAAGCTGGCGTTATTTGCTCAGCCTGTTGCTGGTGCAGATCATCGTCGACCTGGGGGTGCGCCTCAAAGGCCGGCCTTACGGATTTGGCATCTGGAATGCTCCTTTTTTTGCCGGTTCGCATTCGTCAGGGGACAGGCGCAGGCTGATGCGCCGAAAGCAGGAACTCGATCCTCAAAATCTTCTTAACCCGAACAAGTTCTTCAGGATTCGGACCCGCTTCCTCAATCTCCCAGGCCTCATCTTCCATCCCGCGATCTTCAGAACTTCACTCAAGGTTGCTGCCGTATTCTCTCCGCTGCTGGGTGCCGTTGCCAGGATCGGGCTGCCGCGGCAATCCCACCAATGGCTCGTTCCATCGCCCGAGGAGGAAGGCGGCCTCAAGCTGGCCGTGCAAACTGCGTTGCGCTGTGCCTCCTGCGGGTCGTGCGTTTCCGCGTGCCCCGCCTACGTCCTGACATGCGACGAACTGGTCACCGGCCGGTCGAAGTTGCGCATGGCGGAAGCCTGGCTGAGCGGTGAGGAAATCTGCGCGAGTGAAGCTCATCGGTCCTTCCAGTGCTTGCGCTGCGGCCTTTGCGAGGAAGTCTGCCAGACCCGCCTTCCGTTGCGGGAATGTTATACCGTACTGGAGCGATGGGTCGAGAAGCGACATGGGTACCCTCAGGAGCTCATCCGCGGTTTCGTCACCCGTGTGGACGGGGACCGGGAGCTGATCCGCTCAACTTTCGGCCTGGACCTGCCGGAATGGTCTGCTGACGGACCCGGCCTGAACCTCCAGGACGTGCAACGCAAGCTGGAGGTTAAGGCATGAACGGCAAGCGCCTCGGGCCGCGCCCGGCACCTCCGCGCTACCCGATCCTCCACCCGCACAATGTTGAACGGAGCGACCGTTGCATCAATTGCGGCAGATGTATTTCGGCCTGCATCTACGGCTGTCATGAGCGCTCCGAGAGCGACGTGCGCACGATGGCAGATCCGAAAGCCTCCTGTTGCAGAAGCTGCTTTGCCTGCGTCCTGCAATGCCCGCGCGGGGCCCTCGAGATGCATCCCTGCGCGGAGTATGCGGCACTCGGTGACCATGTCTACACCCCTTCCATCCTGTGCTCGCTGCAGGAGCAGGCCTCTGCCGGGAGGATTCCTGTAAGCGGCGCGGGATACGGCGGACCATTCGACGGGGAGGACTACGACAACATCTGGACGGACATGTCCGAGATCGTGCGGCCCACCAGGGACGGGATTCACGGCCGCGAGCACATCTCCACGACTGTCCACCTCGGCCGGACCGTGAGCGACCTTTGCGGCATGGAGTTTGACTCCCAATGGAACCTGAAGTCTCTCATTCCGCCCAGTCGGGAGATCCCGATCCCCGTCCTTTTCGGGTCTCTGCCGTTCATGCCGGGAGATGGGGTGATATCCTCTCTGGCCCTGGCGGCCAGCCAGCTGACGACCTACCTGACCTTACGTCCCGACCAGAATCCTGAACGCTACCCGGAGTATTTCAATCACCTGCTTGTCCGGCTGCGACCCGACGAGATAGAGACACGGCGCGAAATCCTGGAGTGGGCCACGATGATCGAGATCGAGCCGGATGACGATCCGTGCAGGGCGGTGGAACGCGCGCACCAGATAAATCCGCATCTGCTCACCATCCTGCGCGTGCCCGCCAGGCGCGGAGCGGAAGGCGAGGTGATCCGTCTCTCCAACCGGGGAGCCGAGGCGATCCATCTGAGCGCCGACATGCACGGCCGCGGTCAAGACGGGGTGAGGATGCTCGAATGCCTGAGGGATTGCCACCGACTGCTCGTTGAACAAGGCGTCCGCGACCGGGTCACTCTTCTTGCCTCCGGCGGTATCGCGGCCGCCGAGCATATTCCCAAGACCATTATCCTCGGGGCCGATGCGGTCATAGTGGACGTGCCGCTGCTCGTGGCCATGGAGTGCACAGTTTGCGGCAAATGCCGGGACGGAGAACCGTGTCCTCGCTCGATCGACTCGGTGGATCCGCGGTGGGGGGCGGCACGGGTCATCAACCTCATGCTCTCTTGGCGCGACCAGCTCCTCGAGGTGCTCGGTGCCATGGGAATGCGGGACATACGGAGGCTCCGGGGCGAGGCGGGCCGCGCTGTCTTCGCCGACGTGGCCCGCAAGGACTTCATAAAACGGCTTGCACAACCCGCTTATGAGCACAGGCCGGATCCTGCGCAGCCTGGGGAGAGCCATAAAGCCGGGCTCTTCGAGGCTGCGGTTTCCGCGCCCGGGCGCTTTCCGTCTCTCATCGGCTCTTACAAGGTCCTGGTGGATCGTTCGCTCTGCACGGACTGTGGCATCTGCGCAGACAGCTGCCGCTACCGTGTGCACCGTCGTATCGACGGAAGAGTCTCGCTGGATGAACCTCTTCACAGCCGATGTATCGGGCCGGAGTGTCTGGAGAATGACTGGTGCTGCGTGAATGTTTGCCCATGGCATGCCGTGCGCATCGAACAGGATCCAGTGGACCAGGTGCTCGGGGATCGCCGGTGGACAGCGTCACTGCTGCGTGCCACCTGGAGGCAGGCTCGCACCGGCGAGCCGCCGCGTGACTCGGAATCGGAGCAGATGGGCGCTTCCGGTGGAGGCTTCGACGCCATACGGCTCGCCCGAAAAGCCGGGAGCGGGGTGAGCGGCCTCGCAGACCTGTCCATCCCGCTCAACAGGAGGCCCGAAGGCCTGCGCATCTCGATACCGATCCCGATCTATGGCGGGGGGATGTCATTCGGTTCCATATCGTTGCAGGTCATGCTGGGCCGGGCCATGGCCGCACAGCGTCTGGGCACGTTTACTTCCACGGGCGAGGGCGGATACCCCGCGGAGCTTTTCCCCTTTGCCGCCAACATCATCACGCAGGTGGCCACGGGGCTGTTCGGCGTTCGGGAGGAGACTATCCTGTGCGCCCGTTTCGTCGAGTTCAAGTACGCGCAGGGGGCCAAGCCGGGGCTGGGCGGTCACCTGCTCGCCGAAAAGAATACGCCTCAGGTCGCGGCCATGCGCGAGGCGGTGCCCGGGACAGGTCTCTTCTCGCCTTTCCCTTTCCACAGCGTCTATTCGGTGGAGGACCACAAGAAGCACGTCGACTGGTTGCGGGCCATCCACCCCGATCTGCTCGTGTCCGTCAAAGTCTCTACGCCGGCGGATGTGGACATGGTCGCGGTCGGCAGCTATTACGCCGGAGCAAACGTCATCCACTTGGATGGCTCCTATGGGGGCACGGGGGCGGCTCCGGATATCGCCAAGAAGAACATCGCCCAACCGATCGAGTATGCTACCGCCCAGGTGCATGATTTTCTCGTGAGCGAGGGAATCCGGGATGAGATCGTTCTCATGGTAAGCGGTGGGGTCAGGACGGCAGAAGATGTGCTCAAGTCCATCGCCCTGGGAGCTGACGGCGTTGTGCTCGGAACCGCCGAACTTGTTGCCATTGACTGCGTTCGCTGCGGCAACTGTGAAAGGGACAGGGGCTGCCCCATCGGAATCGCCACGACCGATCCGGGGCTCGCTCCTCAACTGACGCCCGAATGGGTTCGTGACCGCATCGTAAACTTGTACAAGAGCTGGGCGGTCTATATGCAAAGGCGGCTGCGCGATCTGAGTATGCGCAGCATCACCGAGTTGCGGGGTCGCCGCGACCTCCTGGAATATTCCGGCCCGATCGCTCAGCAGGGAAAATATGCAAGACGCTGACGCCATCATCCGTTCCCGCATGAAGATCATCTCAGGGTTGACTCTCCCGAAGCGGCGTACGCTGGAAGGAGGGTGCGGGGTAATAGGGATAATAGGCACCGAACCCCTGAAGGGGCGGTACATCATCCGCTCCTGCGAACAGATGCGGAACCGGGGCAACGGCAAGGGCGGCGGTGTGGCTGCGGTCGGGCTCTTCGCCGCATACCGGGATCGCTATGCCATTCACGTGGCCTGCCTGGATGAAGCGGTGCGTGGGGCGCTGGAGAAGGAATTCCTCGTGCGCGATTTCGACATCGCCAATGCCGAAAAACAGGAAAGCCTGGACGACCACAGAGAGGTTGGTCTGGAGATGCGGCCGCCTGCCGTTTGGCGCTATTTTGTGCGTGTGCGGCAGGCTCCTCTGGCGGCCTTTGCCGAGAGTGCGGGAATCCGCGATGAGTCGGCGGCCGAAGATGAGTTTGTCTTCCAGAACAGTTTTCGGTTGAACTACCACTACTATGTCGCATCCAGGCCCCCCAGGGCGTTTGTCCTGTCTCACGGCCGCGACATTATGATCCTCAAGGCAGTGGGCTATGCGGAGCAGGTCTCGCGCTATTATCGGTTGGAGGAGCGCACGGCGCATGTCTGGATCGGCCACCAGCGCTACCCGACACGGGGCAGGGTCTGGCACCCGGGTGGCGCGCATCCCTTCGCAGGGCTGAACGAGGCCCTGGTACACAACGGCGACTTCGCCAACTACTACGGTGTCACCGAATACTTGCGTCAGCGGGGTATTCTGCCCCTGTTTGTTACAGACACCGAAGTATCCGTGCTGCTGTTCGATCTATATTCGCGCGTCCTGGGATACCCGCTGGAGTTCGTGATCGAAGCTCTGGGACCGACACCGGAGGGTGACTTCGAGCGGCTGAACAAGCGGCGCCAGCGGATCTACCGGGCGATTCAGACTGCCCACATGCACGGATCTCCCGATGGCCCCTGGTTCTTCATCGTGGCGCGGGCCGAACCCGGCACCGGTGCTCCGCAGTTGCTGGGCATCACGGACGTCTCCATGCTCCGGCCACAGGTCTTCGCCTTGCAGACGGGCGAGAAGAGCTACGGCGCCATCGCCTCGGAAAAGCAGGCGATCGACGCCTTTTTCGAAGAGGTGTCGGCAGACGACCAGACTGTTCCGCCCATGGCGGACCGGTACTGGAACGCGCGCGGGGGAAGCTGCACGGACGGCGGCGCGTTTGTTTACACGCTCAGGACAACGTGCGGACGGCCGGTGATTGATGTGCGGGACAAGTTCGGCAACGAGGTCACCACGCGGACCGCAGGACCATCTGCCTCAGTTGCCAAAGAGGCGCCTGAACTCCGCAGGTCCTTTCTGGCCGGACCGGAGCGGCTCTTCACCTTGAGTATGGATCAGAACTCGCCGGACAGCGGGCGCAGGACCGGAGACATAGGCAAGTCCGTGCCCGGCGAGTCCCGCGGCCAGCACGACACGCAGGCCCGCGAGCACCTGCCGGCGGGTGAACCGCCCAAACCCGGATTGAATTGGGGCGCCTACCGCGAGGATCATGGAGTTACCACCTCCCTTTGCAGGGACCTGCAGCGCGCCGATCTCTCCGGGTTTGCGCAGGGCGTTGATCGCCTCGCGCGAGAATCGGGATGGAGAAGCGCACTGGAGTCTCTCACCTTCCTTCGCGACCGCCGCTGGCATCCGGGGACTCTGAAGCGCACGGTAGTCGTTGCAGCCATCGACAGTTCGATCAATCGCCTGCTCGACAGCCTCCCCGGGCCTGAGCGTTCGGAGCAGGCGGGCGCTCTGCGCTTGGACCGGCAGACCGCATGGGCACACCCCGTGCCACTCGCGCCTGACGCCGGCGCAGTCCTTTTAGTGGATGCTCGCTCCTTCCCGCCGGAGGGAGGCCGGAGTGTTTCGCGCTTGCTGGTCGAAGCGTACAGCAGAGGGTGGAAACAGCTGATTGTCTACCGTGCGCGGGGCGACCGTTTCCTCGGCTGCGGCCTGGGTCCGTGTACGGCGAATGTGAGGATCGATGTCTATGGCTCGAGCGGCGACTATCTCGGCTCCGGTCTAGACGGAGCACAGGTTCACGTTCACGGCAACGCCCAGGACCAGGTCGGGCAGATCCTCAAGTCAGGCCGGATTGTCATTTTTGGCGACGTCGGGCAAACCTTCCTTTATGGTGCCAAAGGCGGCCAAGCCTATGTCATGGGTTCGGCGGCGGGCCGTCCTCTCATCAACGCGGTCGGACGCATCCGTGCCGTCATCAACGGGACGTGCCTGGATTATTGCGCAGAGAGCTTCATGGCCGGTGAACAACTCGGCGGAGGGTTTGTCATCATCAACGGCCTGGCCTTCGATGAACGCGGTGAAGTAATCGGATTGGAGACGAAATACCCGGGGAACAACCTCTTCTCTCTGGCCTCAGGCGGCGCCTGCTATCTCAACGATCCCTACAACACGGTGAGTCAATCTCAGCTCAACGGGGCGACCTTCGTCCCCTTCAGGCAGGCCGACTTCAAGGTCATGCTGCCTTACCTTCTCACGAATCAGGACCTATTCGGCATCTCGGTCCGCCATGATCTGCTGATGGTAGACGGTGTGCTGAAATGGCCAAAAGAGGTTTTCCGCAAAGTGGTGGCGAGCCCTGCCACCGGAAGACTCGATTGGTCCTCGATCCCTGCATGATCCGTGTTATTCGGGTTCGAGTCCGCTACTGGCCAGGATCATCGGGCGGTTGCAGCGCCGAGGAGGCGGCGTGTCCTGCGGCAGCGGAATCCTGGGCAGTCTTGATATCGATAGCCACAGTGGCGTCTGACATGACCCTCTTCCCGTCCGTGTGGTCGTGACTTGCGAGAAAGAGATCGCCGTGCGCGACTCAAGGTGCTTATCCATGATAGTCTGCGCTGAATCTATGCGTGTGAGGTTACGGGACCTGACCTGGCGGCGCGTCATCCGCCCGGCAGGGGGGATGTGAGCGATGGGATGGCTGAGCCTGCTTGCGGTCGCGGCGGCGCTGGCCATGGATGCCTTCGCAGTGGCCATCGTGGCAGGTTTCTCCCCAGGGCCATTGACACGGCGCTGCGTCTTTCGGCTGTCGTTTCACTTCGGACTCTTCCAGGCATTGATGCCCGCGCTCGGCTGGACGGCAGGCAGGGTGATTTACCGTTACATCGCAGAGGTGGATCACTGGGTGGCATTCGGCCTTCTCGCGCTGGTCGGCGGCAGGATGATCGTCGGGTCCATGCACGGCCGGGAGCAGATGCGGCGGCCCAGCGACCCCACTTCCGGCTGGGATCTCGTACTGCTCTCGGTCGCGACGAGCATAGATGCACTCGCAGTCGGCCTATCGCTTGCGGTGATCGGTTCCGGGATCCTGGTTCCGTCGCTCGTAATCGGCGCGGTTGCGGCAAGCTTGACGGCTCTCGGCATGGCGCTGGGTCGCCGGATCGGGGCGCTGTGGGGCAAGCGTGTCGAGGTGATAGGCGGTTTGGTTCTGATCGCAATCGGGGCGAGGATTCTTCTTGATCACCTGACAGGTTAGTGACGCCCGGGTAGGATTATTCGGCTTGATACCCTGAGTTCGCGCAGGAATAATAAAGGCCTTTGGGCGTGTCGTTATGCGCGTGAGTTCGAACTCGCTGTGACTTGAGGAAGAAAGAATGGTTTCTGTTCCCGGAATCCCCATCGTTCTCACTGCGCCGCTCAGCGAGATCATCGACAACGCAGGTTTTTTCATCCAGATGTCTTTGGCGTCGATCCCTGCCAAGATGGAGTGGATCATCGACTGGAAATACCCTGACTGGCGCAGAGTGGCGGCTGAGGATGACGGCAGTGCGAGAGTGGCGCCGGCCGGATTGAGGGTGCTTGAGGAGGTGCTCGGCCGCGAGTTTGGCTGCGACAAAGTCGTTGTCTGCTACCCGGAACAGCTCCCGAGCTTCCTGGGTCCTCAGACCCGCGTGGTGGCGATCTCGGCGCACAATCCGCTTGGGACGACCTTCGCTGCCGGCGTCTACGCCTCGATTTTCGGCTCGTCGCGCGAACCAGCCAACAGCGTCTACGCCCGGAAGATCTTCGAGACAGTCAGGAACCATCCCCACAGAAAGAACTTCAAGGTGGTGCTCGGCGGCCCCGGGTCCTGGCAGATCGGGGAGACGGACACTCAGGACCGGTTCGGGATCGACTGTGTGGTCGATGGGCGCGCCGAAGCGGCTGAGACTATCGAGCTCTTTTACAGGATAATGAACGGCGAGGAGATCCCTCGCCAGCTCGCGGCCCGCCATCCGAACGACCTTGCCCGGCTCGTCATTCCGAGGCGCAGGACTTCCTTCGGGGTGATCGAAATGACGACGGGATGCGGCCGCCGCTGCTCGTTCTGCCAACCGGACCTCAATCCACGCCTGTCTTTCCCGAAGGATGAGATCATGAAGGCCGTCGCTGGCAACGTCGCCGCGGGCAACCGGCAGATATCGCTGGCCACCGAGGATATGTTCGTGTGGCGTACGGACGAGGCTGGCCTTCCGTTTTTCGTGCCGAACCGTCGGGAGCTGCTCGATCTCTTCCAGTCGATAGCCGCTTTCCCGGGCGTCGAGCATGTCACGCTCTCGCACTGCACGATCGCTCCCGCGCTGGTGGATCCGAACCTGATTGCCGCGCTGAGCCAGTTCCTTCTCGACCGCAGTCCCATCAGAATGAAGGCCATAAGTACGCATCCGGAGGGACGGGCTCTCTCGCCGCTCATCGGTATTGAAACCGGATCGGTGCGCATGGCGAAAAAGATCATGGCCGGCAAGGCGCTTCCGTTTGATATTGAGCACTGGCCCCATATCGTTCTCGAGGGACTCGAGATCCTGAACCGCAACAACTGGTTCCCGGTTGCCACGCTGATCGTCGGTTCGCCCGACGAGACGGACGCCGATTCGATGGAGACGCTCGACATGCTCTACGAGGCCGAGCGCCGGGGACTGCACTGCCTTTGGGTGCCGTCGATCTTCACTCCGTTCGTAAGGACGCGCATGGAGAAGACGGATGGCGTGCGCGAAACCCGGCAGCTCACCAAGCTTCAGTGGCAAGTCATCATGAAGGCGTGGCGGATGACCTCCGATATCGGCCTGCAGTCGACTTTCGGGAAGTTCTCCTTCGGGGTTGGTTCACTGGTCCTTTGGGCCACGCGGCTGCGCCGCCTCAACGGCCCGAATTTCACGTGGCCGCTTCTGCAGTTCTCGAGACTCCTTCCCGAGAACCTCCTGCACCGGACGGGCCGCCTCTACAGCGGCAAACCAATGCCGCGGATCACCCGTGATGAACTGATCAGAACGGTCCGGCCCGGCTGGCAGGAAAAGATCGCAGAAGCGCAATCCGAGGGATTCGGCGCTGCAGCAGCATCATAACCTCACTCGGCGAAGAAATACTCTCCGCAGCAAGGACTCATGCACACGCCAGGAACTACATCTGCTCCGGGCCTCCGGATCTTCTGGCCGGACACCGCGCGCATTCTGGGAATAACCTCCTGAATTCTCAGCCCCCTCGCCGTCCCCGGGAGCAGCCAGACAATTCGCACGGGCTTGAATTGTTCAGTCCCTGACGTAATCCGGAGGTTCGAGATCTGTGGCGATGCGCGTGAATCTGCGTCCGGGTATCTTGCGTGAGAAAGCCCAATGCTCTGTCTGAGCCGCAGAATCGATGCATCCAGGCCGTGCCGTTTGCCTCCGCCGCCCAATGCGAAGCTAAAGTCAAACTTAAAGTATTCTTTCATTTTGCCGACAACTATCGGTGAGTATGTCGAGAGACGGCGGAAGGCACAAGAGATTCTCGATTCACGAAGTGAGCCGCATGACCGGAGTGCCGGCCCATACCCTGCGGTTCTGGGAAAAGGATTTTGGCGCTTACCTGCGACCTCCCAGAACGGCAGGCGGTCAAAGGCGCTACAGTCCCTCGGACGTGGATGTGGTGGAGCAGATCAAGCACTTCAGGTACGAGCAGCAGTACACCGTTGCCCGGACGATCGGGGAGCTCGGCCGGAGGCCGGTCGATGCGGCGGAGATCGAACGTATCGTGGATCAGATGACAAGCCTCATCAGGCGCAAGGTCATGGAGAAGATTTCACGACGGCCCAAGGCCAAGCGCCGCGAGGCAGGCGTCTCCGGAGGTATTTAATGGCCAAGGTCCTGATGGTGAATCCCGCGTTGGCTTACAGCGGGTGGAAGGCCGACTTGAGCCGGCCCTCCCCGGACAACGTCTTCATACGCCTGGGACTGGCCTACCTTGCGAGTGCGCTCAAGGCCCGCGGGCACGAGATCAGGCTGGCGGACCTGAGGATGCTTGCAGGATGGGATGAGTATGCCGGTCTCGTCAAGGAGTTCAAGCCGGACTTCCTCGGCATTTCAGTGCATTCCGTGGAACACTCCTATGCGATTGAGGCTGCAAGAATAGCCAAGACGGTCGTACCTTCCGTTGTTGCCGTGGCCGGCGGCATACACCCCACCATGTTCCCCCGGGAGTGCCTTGAAACGGGTGCATTCGATCATGTAATCCAGGGCGAAGGAGAGGTGAGCTTCCCCCGGCTGGTCGAGAATCCATCGCGGTTTCCAGCTTGTTTCTGGGGAGAGACGCCGGACCTCGACAACCTGCCTTTCCCGGATCGGGAGATCTGGCCCGACTACAGAAACAGGATGATGTGCGAGCCGTTCGGGCTCAGAAGCTTTAGCTTTCCCCTTCCGATGGCAGAAATCATAAACACGAGGGGATGCCCGTACAAATGCACGTTCTGCTGCGGGCCGGGAGAACGTCAGCTTTATACGAGGTCCGACGGCAACGGAAATCGCGTGCCCTACATCAGGGGCCGGAGCGTCGCCAACGTGATTGCCGAGATCGAGATGCTGATGGACAGATACGGCGTCCGGTCGGCCATGTTCCATGATGACCAGTTCATCATCTCGCGCAAATGGGTCCAGGAGTTTGTGGACCAGCTGCACGAACGGGGGATCGTGCGGAGGGGGTTCAAATGGGTAACATCGAGCCGGGCGGACATCATTTGCCGCAACGACGAGCTGCTCGGCAGGATGGCTGAGGCCGGTCTCGTGCTCCTCATCGTCGGGTTTGAGTCATTCAGCCCGCGTATACTCCGATGGTTTGACAAGGGAACGAGAGTCGACGAGAACTTCAGGGCAGCCGACATCTGCAGGAAGCACGGCATAAAGATATGGGCCAATTACATCCTGGGGGTACCTACCGATACAGGCTGGCACAAGGAAGACGACCTCCTTACCGTCGCCGGAGCTCTGAAAGTCGGACCGATACACTTCTCCCCGGCGCTCTATACGCCGGTACCCGGGAGCCGGCTGTTTAGTTTCTACAAGGAAAACGGCCTTATTGACGCCGGGCTCGCGTCGATGGAGGACATGGCCGATCGAGGAAAGATGGCCGCGAAAGTGAAGGGAGTCGGCTACCTGTTTCTCGACAGCGTGATGATAACAGACACGGTGCTGGATGCGGGATTGGACCTCAAGGAAATAATGAAGGAATACTCCCCTGAAATGGGCTCCATGGATGAGGAGGAGTACATAAGGCGAAAGTCCGTGGATGCTGCGGCGAGCGTCATCAGAGTGATAAGCGCCACGGCCTCGAAGCTTGCAGAGCACTGCCTGAGCCTCCAAACAGCTGCCCAGAACGCGGCAGCCCAGGCCCGGTCAGCGACCGGCGCAGCCGGTGACGGATTCAACAGGCTGTGCCAGGCAATCACGGTGATTCGGCCCCTCATCTCGAAGGGCGGAAGTGAGGCGATGGACGCTCGTGTGTCCATCGTGATTCCGGTCCTGAATGGCGGGGAGAGGCTGAGACTGCTTCTCGAGAGGCTCGGTAAACAAAAGAAGCTGGCGGCAACTGAGACCATCATCCTTGACTCCGGTTCAACGGACGGATCGCTCGAAATCGCGCGCGCGGCAGGGGCCCGGATAGTGGATGTGCCCAAAGGGACCTTCAACCATGGGCTCACAAGGCAGCTTGCGGCCGAGACCGCCTCGGGGGAGTACCTGCTATTCACCGTTCAGGACGCAGTCCCTTCCACGGACTATCTCATCTGCAGGATGGTCAGGTCTCTCAGGGACCACCCCCAACTGGCGGTTGTCTCTGCGAGGCAGATGATTAATCGCGATACCGATCTCTTCAGCAGATGGTCCATCGAGACGACCTATCCGTCTCTGGGGCTCGAACGTGATGCGATGTATGCGATGCAATATCCGGAGCTCTTTGACCATCTGCCGATCCGGACGAAGAGGGCGGTATCGTTTGTCGACAACGTTTGCGCCTGCTATAAGGCCGAGGTGCTCAGGAAGCACCGGTTTGCGGCAATCCAGAATGCGGAAGACATTGATATTGGGGCAAGGTTCCTGAAGGCCGGGTACTACCTCGGCTTTCTCGGTACTACCGGCGTGTATCACTGGCACCCCAATCCGCCGGACTATTTCCTCAAGCGGAGCTATGTGGGCGTTAAATCGATGGTCGAGATTCTGGGCCACGAACTCCCGGACTTCGGGCTCCTCCACGTCAACTCCTTCCAGGATGTAAGACGAAAATGCGCGGCTCTATATCAAGCCGTGAGATTGGCATTGGCAGGCACAGAGGGAGAGGGCCCGCTCACCGGCAATGATATCTCCCGGTTCGCATGCCGGATGAACGACACGTTGCGGGACTCCGTGGGCGCCTGCACGGAATCCTCCCAAGGCAATCCGGCTCTCGAGGCCTTGTTGGAGGCCATAGGGACAGGTCTCGAGGAACCGATCGACAGCTCGCTGTTGCGATCCAACCACCTGGTCGTCGGCTTCGGCGAACGAATGCAGAGCCTGGTGAGCTACATGTTGAAGAATAGCCAGTCTGTGGTCGTTAGCAGAGAAGAATTCGCCGATGCCGTCTACAAGATCGCTGCGACCGGTTTGGGTGAGCTATTGGGCCAATGGTACATGAAGCTCGTGCGCGAGGGCAGGCAGGCGGAGATGGAATCCGCCAACCGCGCACTTCTCAAGGGCATCTGCACGAGCTGAGGCGACCTGAGACAGAGCGACCGCTAATAGCGAAGCAAGGTGTCTGATGTCCGAATCCGGGGAAGCAGCCATCGAATCGCTGAACCCGCCGTATCCTGAGCCCGCCGATCGCACCGACCGCGGGAAGCAAACGAGTCCGCAGACGGTAACGGCGCCTCGACGGGCGGGGATTCAGGAGCCTGTGCCGGTGCGTGCCAGGAACGGAAGTTGGACACTGAAGGTCAGAGCAGAGGACGGATCAGAAAGGGCTTTCCACAGCCTATACAACCCGGAGGCCGAAGCCCGAGCCATCGTCGGATCCTTTGAGTTTGACGGCAGAGGCGTCCTGGTTGTGCTCGGTCTCGGTCTCGGCTACCACGTTGCCGAGTTGGCCGACAGGTATCCGCGCGCGCAGATCGTGGTGGTCGAGGCCGATAGCAAAACAGCCAGCCTCTGCCAAAAGCTCGGCCGAAGCCCGAAGCCGCAGGTTACTGTCATCAGCGGCCGCCCGGCTGATGAAGCACTCGCATGGATACTGCGGCTTCAGCTGAGATCGGGGATGCAGCCACTCGCGGTCTTTCCGCTGGCATCGGCACTTGCGGCCTTTCCTTCTTATTACCAAAGCCTGCTTCCCTCCCTCGAAAGGTCCGCCCGTCTGCGATTGAGGGATAAGCTCAAGTATCCGAAGTTCCTGACAGACGAGGCGCGCATAGCGGTTGTTGACTTTGGCTATTACCTCGTCCGCGAAATCGAGCGCGCACTGCAACGCCTGGGTCATCAAGTGTTCCTGCTCCCCCTGAAAAAGGGCCAGGAAGGCGAGCAGGCGGTCTGCATCCTGATGGAAATGATGAGCCGGCACAGGCCCGATTTTCTTCTCACCGTCAACCATCTGGGTTTTGACCAGCAGGGGATCCTCACTGCATTTCTTGATTCTGTTGAGCTGCCGGCAGCGTCATGGTACGTCGACAACCCGAACCTCATCATCAAGGGCTACGATGCCAACGTCTCGCCACACGTCTCCATGTTCGTCTGGGATCGGGGTTACCTGGCTGACATGAAATCGATGGGATTCGAGCATGTTCATTATCTGCCGCTGGCGACAGACGATGAGGTTTTCAAGCCTCTTGAGATTGCGCCGTCCGATCGCCGCATGTACGGGGCGGAGATCGCGTTTGTCGGCAACTCGATGCTCGAACCGGTGGCGCAATGGATCCAAAAGGTTCCTCCCGGCCTGCATCCGCTGGTCGAGGAACTTGCGCGGATGTTGGGCACGAAGCGGATGCCGGTGACCTCGGCGCTCCGCCTGAGCGGCGACTCCCGGGAACTGGATCATCTCAGCGAGGCCGAGCGGCTTGACTTTGAGGGTGCCGTGCTGTGGCGGGCGACCCTCCTTTACCGCCTGTCGTGCGTGAAGCACCTGGCGGAGTTCCGGCACCGCATACACGGGGATGAAGGCTGGAAGGACCTGCTGGGCGACGGTTACCGGCTCTTCCCACGCCTGAGTTACTACACGGAGGTGCCGAAGCTTTATAATGCATGCGGGATCAACCTGAATGCCACAAACCTCCAGATGGGAAGCGCGGTAAACCAGCGGGTGTTCGACATTCCTTCCTGCTCGGCCTTGGTTCTCACCGACTATCAGGAGTCTCTTGCCGAGTTGCTCGAACCTGGACGCGAATGCGCAACCTACACCGAGCCGGGAGAAATACCGGAGATGGCCCGCTTTTACCTCAGGAATCCAGAAACGGCTCGTGCAATTGCACGCAACGGACGGGAGAGGGTACTGAGGGAGCATACCTATCGACACCGACTCGAGAGGATTGTCCATTCCATGAGGAAAACCTACGGCGACCGATCTCGATAACAACGGGAGCGGGCAGGCCATTTGCCTCGAAAGAGGCAGCAGGACAGAAAAATGATGGAGATAGCCGGTAGCCGGGATTCTGCAGAACTGCGGAACGCCCTGCGTCGGGCGCTTGCGGAAGGTTCCGAAAACGTCAGGGCGCTCGAAGGGTCCTTCAGACGGTGCGTCTCGAACCTGCGCCTGGGCGGATCGGGCCAGAATCTGGCGGAGCTGAGCGATGCAATCGCAAGCCTGGCACTTCTGACAGAGCTGGTGGGACAGCTGAGGACTGGCTTGCTGGTCACGGACCTGGAAGCGAGACCCTTTTCGATGTGGCAGATCCCTTCCTCAGCCGAGGCCTTCCAGGGTTTGGTGAAAGCGCTCGAGGAAAAGGACTGGGTCTTCCTCGCCGACCTGCTGGAATATGAGATCTGTCCTCTGATGCTGGAGACAGACAAGGAGATGTCACAGTTGAGCAAACGCCTGGAGCCCCGTGGGTAGATCAGCGTGGGGGCCACCAGGCTCGGACGCCCCTACTGTCTGTCCGGCTTCACGGTCTTATCGAGCGGCATGTTCATTTTCTCGTAGAGTTTCCTGCGGCTTTCCTTGTCTCCACCGGCAATTTCCCAGGCGATTTTGGCCACGCGTTCTGCGTGTTCCCGTGGGACGACCTGAACGCCATCCCCGTCCGCCACGATGAAGTCCCCGGGACGCACGAGTGCGCCGCCCACCGCTACGGGACGGTTCACTGCGCCCGCCTCGATGCGGCCCGGCCGGGTGCCTCCTCCCTGGAATCTTGAATAGACGGGGATCTTTTGCAAAATCAGCTCATCGGTGTCGCGGCAGCTGCCATTTGTGACAACCCCTGCCATGCCGCGCGATTTCCAGTTGAGTGCGTTGTTCGAGCCGATGAATCCGGTATCCTCGATGCCCTGAGCGTCGATCACCACGACGGTGCCAGGCCGCAGGATGCGAGAGAACAATTCGGGAGCGTAGTCCCTGTACCACTGATTGTGCCATTTTCTGAACTCGTCATACGAGAGCCGGCCCGCCTGCGGCTTGTTTGTGGGCAGGTACTGGTAAGTCACAGCAACGCCATAGATCCTGTGAGTCAGCTTTTCCGTGTGGTCTCGCCAGAGGGGACGGATCGAGTGATCCATGACCCCGATATCCTGCAAGCCGATGGCCTGCATGGCGT
>JACAEJ010000071.1 GCA_013388925.1 Nitrososphaerales archaeon | reverse complement strand
TCGAAAAATACTACGACTGCCTCTCCCAATGAGTATCGAGAGGTAAAAAAAAGTCCCGTAGAAAGTATGTAAGAGGTTTACTAGAGCTTCTGATCTTGACAACTTTGAAAGAAAAAGAGATGAGCGGATATGACCTTATTGGTTTTATCTACAAGACGTTTGAGGTTCTGCTCAGTCCAAGCACTTTGTACCCTAATCTAAATTCTCTTGAACAACTGGGGTTGATTAAAGCAAGAAATTGCGGTAGGAAGAGGGCCTACAAATTGACGAGTAAAGGGGACTCTTTATGTCATTCACTTTCTTTAGAGTATATGAAAATCACATCAAAGGTAGAATCCTTAAGGAAGGAGAGCTAAGAACCCATTAAAAGATCTGAGCCTAAAGATTGTGAGCTCCTTCAGATATCTTCACGGGTAAGAGAGACTCAAGAAAGCCATGGGCATAAAGAATGACGATGTATCCAAGTTGAAGATCGATAAGGACTCAATACAGGCAAAGATACGGGATTATGATGTACTCATAGATGTCAAGAATAGGGTGATTCTTCATGATTGTGCAGACTGGGCAAGATGTATTCCAGAGGAGAAGTTCTGCAAGCACATGGGCAAATTGTTCCTAAAGGTGCCCAGAGAGGACTCTATCGAACTGTTAAAGAGGATTCTGAGGGAAAGAGATTCATGGGAGTTTAAGCCTTATTGAGCTAGAATAGATACCCTATCTCTCTCATGTATTCTATTGTCTCTTTGAGAATTCTGTCCCCGTTGTTCAGCTGGTACTTCCTGACCCTGTATCGATGCTCTACGACCCAACCTATTTCGATCAAGCCCTTTAGATCAGCCCTTACATCCACAGGTTTAAGACCAGTCTTTCTTTCAAGGGCATACTTTGTCAGCAAGGTTTCAGGTCCCTTGGCAAGTTCTCGCAGTATTCTCAGCTTGCCTTTGCTACCCAATCCTCTTTCTACCTTTTCACGAATCTCTCTATCATCTTCAACTCTTATCGATGCCAATTCTTATCCTATCCACTAATTTATCAAGAAACCTCTCCAAAGCTTCCGTTGAAACTCCGCTGATCCCTATAGATGTTAGAGACTTTATGTCAATTATGTCTCTATCAGCCAGGTCTTGGACTTGTTCTTCGATCTCATCGATCTTTTTGAGTCTGTACTCTTCACAGACTATGCCACACGTACTTCTTATTTCTCTTAGAGAGACATAAGAACTCTTGGCTCTTTTCAGTGCTCTTGCAATTGCGAGAAGGACTACCCTCCCTTTTTCAGAGAGGTTAAGTATATCTTCATCTGTAATTGAGGGATGAGTCGCATTTACGACCTTCCTCACATGCTCCTGATTGACTGCTTCTGCTCCTTCATTGGAGGCCAAGGTTCCTGAATAGAGTAGCAAATCTAGAGCATATCGAACATCCCCATTCACAGGAGATGAAGATGTTATATCGGCAATATACTCCAATACGTCATTTGTGATAGCTCTTGGCTGAAATGCTCCGCCAACCCTTGCTTCCAATATGTCGAATACTTCCTTTGAGCTGTATGAATCGAACCTTATTGGAAATGCACCAAGGGTACTGAGTTCAGCCCTATCGAGTTTCTCATGGAATTTTGTACTTCTTGCCGTGAAGATTATGCCAAGAACACAGGTTGGTCTGCCTGGCGAGATTTCGTTCAGCCTTGTGAGGTCATATATTACGGATTCCTTCGAATGCTTCACGAAGTAGTCTATTTCGTCGAAGGATATGAGCAGATATCTGTTGGTTCTCTGCAGATGCCTAATCAGTTCTATTAGGAGCTCTTCAGCACTCAAGTTTGCTGAGAAGATTTCAGGAGCAGCCTCCTGAACCAAATATCTGTACAGAATTATTCGACTCGATCCATGGACCTTGGGGTTGATATATACATGCTTGAGGTTGATCTTCCTCCTTATGGCTTCCTTCTGAAACTCATCTCCAAAGCGTAGAGTCGTTACGGTCTTTCCACTGCCTACGTCGCCCATTATCTGCAGAACTTGAAGCAAAGCCTTCGAAGGATTCTGTAGCGAGTTCCAAAGAAAACTCTTCAGAGTCTTAATCTGATCCTCACGGTGAGGCAGGTTTTCTGGTATATATCTTGGGGAGAGTTTCTCTTTATCTTTGAAGATCAAGCTATGATGCAAACCTTATTTTTATAAGCTAAGAAAGTTATTATCTTTACTGCTGATCATGGCTTAAATCGTTTGGCCAATTTGCAGAAATCAGACTCTACATTCAGATCGCAACTTAAGATTGTGCAAAGCTTGAGCTATTAGGGCAAGAACTTACGAATCATTAGTCCTTTTTGGGGCTGCAGTAAGTACTCAAGAAATGGGATAATTCAGCAAAGGAATGAGAACACAAGGCCAGCAGGTGTGTTATAGGTCCAAAATTAGGCTCGTTTCTTATTCTAACTGAACCTTTCTAGAAGTGCGGCCACAAGCATAGGGAACGCCAACGTGATCTCACTCACTACCACCGCCTTTCTTGCATCTTTGTCTATCTTCCCCCATGATACAGCTTCGTCCAAGGTTGCCCCAGAGAGACCGCCGGTCTCTGGCCGATCAAGAGTGATTTGTACGACATAGTTTAGCTTTCTTTCTTCAAAGTAAAAGGATTGGAACACATAGTTTTTGGGCACACCCCCACCAAGAATCACTGCTCCTACATTATGATTCGTCTCTCTTATGGACCAAATCTTTTGAAGGTCCATGAAGGCATCAACACGCAAAGGCTCTTGCATACTTCTGTTGTGGACAGCAGCTTGAAGACCATAGACAGAATCCTGAATGGCAGGGGCAAACACTTCTACTTTGTTGAGATAGGCAGTCCTTAAAATAGAGCCATTATCCGGCAGGCGCCTGGCAACCTCCTTGAGCAGATCGTTAATGGATAGAATCTCGCCCTTTCTGGCCTCGGCTATCTCTTTATAGATGTTAAGGATGGGTTCATCGAATTTCTCATTAAAGTCCTTTTCAGTGACAAAGACGTCGTATATCCTATCTACCCCTATCTTGTAGAGAGTCCCATCACTAACATACGAATAGAATTTATGGTGCTTTCCACCAAAAGCCTCCAAGACATCATGAACCAAATTGGCACCAGTGCTAACTATAGCATTTACCCAACCTTTTTCTATCAGGGTTATTATGACCTTCTTCAATCCAGCGGGGACTAGAGCACCAGACAGTGTGAGAAAGATGTAAGCATTATCCATGATCATCCGCTCATATATATCCACAGCTTTGGCAAGGGCTCCAGATGAGAGGGAGCCAGAGCCCTTCATCTGAAGCATTAATTCGTTAACTGTCATTCCCTTCCAGACCTTAATGGGCTCTACTGGATTTTTTAGTTCAAAGTTTGACCCTTCCATCGCCTATTTTCTACCTAATGGGAACATATATTACTTATAACCATATTGCGTAAAAAAATTTCTACATGAAATCAAAAATGTAATGAAGGATGAAAATTAATAATTCATGTATGGAAAAATGGGGATATTGGACCAAGGCTTATTAGTCCTAATTCTAGTGATGATCATATGGTCTACCTTGGAAGAGTAGTGGCCATTGGTAGAACAAAAGAAGGGAGGCCCTGCTGTGCATATGCAGTATCTGGCAGATCTAGATCGAGCAGGATGAGAAGAGCAATTCTACACCATAAAAGAGTAGCGATAGAGCCTTTGATAGGAGTTCAAGAAGGGCAAGGAGATCAGGCTTCACTGATATTCTACGACTGTATTACCTACAATGATTATCCGCCTTTGATAGTCATAGGTAACGGCAATCAGGTAAATTCTATCTTCGATCTCTTTTCATCAGAAGAATCTTCAGTCAAGAATATGCGGGAGATATTGAAAGAACTTGGACCAGAGCCAGATAGTTACCACACGCCTAGAATTGCAGGTGCCATATGGAAACCTTCAAAAGATAGCCCTTGGAGGTATTGCGTCGGAATGATAACTTCTGAAGACTTTGACGTGAAGATTATAACCATTCCTAAAAACAGATTGGTCTATCTATCAACCTATACTGGAGACGAATTGGAGCCAAAGGCTCCTAAGTTCGATAGCATAGATGATATTTTAAAGGAAATTGATCTGGAAGGGAGCAGTGCAGGGGACTTTGCAGATTCCATGTTCGATTGGATGGATCATAAATTCATTGTTTGCACAGCATCGGCAGTCTGGATGAACGACAGGTGGGAACTGGCAGTAAGGAATCGGTGATGGCATGAGTGAGGATTTGAAGGCAGTAAGGAAGATGTACAGAGGTCAGGGAGATGCTCCCTTTGAATTCCCAGAAGAATTGCTTTGCGGGAGGTTGGTAAAGGATAGAGTTTTAAGATATGGTGAAAACCCAGGGCAGAGTGCGGCCTTCTACAAGCAGATAGATGTCAAAGGCCCTTCTCTCGCAACCGCCAATATAGTAAAAGAGAATCCTGAAAAGAAGTTGAGCTACATAAACCTCCTCGATGCAGACGCTGCTATAAAGGTCATAAGAAGGTTCAAGAAGCTCTATCCGAAAGAAGCAGTATCAACAATAATAAAGCACGCGAACCCATCAGGCATAGCAAAGGCAAGGACTATGCTCGGGGCTTACAGAACTGCCCGGGACTGCGACCCTATATCGGCCTTTGGAGGGGTGGTAGGGTTCAGCGATGAAGTCAATGAAGAAGTGGCAGAAGAAGTGTCTCAAAAGTTTGTGGAAGTCTTGGTCGCACCAGATTACGAGTCCAAGGCTTTGGAGATCTTGAATAAGAAGAAGGATTTGAGGATACTACAGATAGAGAGTTTAGACAAACCTTTGATGGATGACGGCTTCGAGTATAGGAGTGTTCAAGGGGGAGTTTTGGTTCAGCAGAGATTTCAGAGCAGGATAGACTCGAAGGACAATCTCGAGGCAGTATCGAAGAGGAAGCCCGAAGAGAAGGATTACAGAGCGGCCATCTTCAACTGGGCGGCTTTGCCCTTCATAAATTCCAACGCTGTAGTTATAGGAGACGAAAACAAGACCCTCGGGATAGGCTCTGGTCAAAGAAGCAGGATACATGCTGCCAGGCTTGCAGTGTACTATGCCAATACCTTGAGCAAAGATCCTGCCGGTACAAAAGGAAAGGCCATGGCTTCAGATGCCTTCTTCCCGGATAGAGATTCTATCGACTTGGCAGGAATCTGTGGGATAGAGGTGATAGTAGCCCCACTAGGTTCCATCAATGATGGAAAGATAATCCAAGCAGTTGATGAGTATGGAATGGTCATGTTCACGACAAGACCCATCCCTAAAGATAGATCGTTGTGTGAAAGGGCTTTTTCTCACTGAGACTGGTCGGACCAGAAGAAGTCCTCGAGCTTCATCGCTCCCATTATTTCGTCGAAGCTGAAGCCCAGAGCATCCAATAATTGCTCAAAAGTTCCTCTTAGATAATCTAGGTACTTATCTACATCTATCTCCTCTATCTTAGCCAAGCTTAAAGGCTTTACACCGGGAGGAGTTGTTGTCTTCACAAAAGATATGATCTCACCAGCCTTGACTTCTTTGCCTCTATTTATCAACAATTGTGCAGCTTTTACGTGTTGAGGAGTAGTCTCTGTGTACTTGCTTGGGGGTTTACCTATCATAACATTGAAAGCAAGTTCATCAAGAGGTATCTTTCTATCCTTTAGTTGAAGATATTTTTCACGAAGTTGCTTCTTTATATCTTCTCTAGCCTTCTCAAAATCCTTTGATGATTCTACCTTGCTCAAGGTATTGACAAATTCATAGAAGGCATTCCTTATGAATGCTGGGACGTGGCTCTTCTTCCCTGTGAGGCCTTTTATATCGACACTGCCATCGGGTAGAACGCCAAGGTAGTTTTTCTTCCTCTGGCTAAAGGCTACATACCTATAGTTCTTCTCTAGATCGAGTTCTATCTCGAGCTCGTCCTCGGCCCATTCCGAAATGCTTGTGATCTGCTTCCTACTGGGGCTCTCAAGAAATAGTGAATCAGTGTCCCCATAGACCACATTGATGCCAAGATCCTTGCACTTCTCTATGGTCTTCGTTATGATGTGCCTGCCTATGGCGGCGGTTGCCTCAGCCACTGGTAGGCAGTAGAGAGGGTAGATTTCAGAGCCCATCACGCCGTAGGATGCGTTCAGTATTACTTTAAGAGCCTGGGCCACAATATAGTAAAGGTTCTTGTCGGTAGGGCTAAGAGAGGGATCCTTCGATAGAGGCTTGTAGTAGTTGACCCTTAAGTCTCTTAGTGATCCTATTATAAGAGAGGATATCCCTTTTTGCCTCTTGCAGACCCAGTGTTCAGTCTCTGGTATCTTGTTGTTCCTACACCCCGGAAGCATGCAGCGCACGGTTTCATAGGATAGGTTGTAGACCTTAATTATGCTAGGGTATAGTGAGGCGAAGTCAAGTACTGATACACCAAAATGAACGCCGGCCTTGGGCTCTACTACCAGCGCTCCCTTGTACTTCTTTCCCTTCGTTACTGGCTCGGACACTGCTCCTCCCTTCTCCTCCAACTCCTCCTTTTTGGGTATTAGCGCATTGATTCTTCTGTGCTCAAAGTACATCATGCTCCTTATCCAGTTTGAGACTCCTAGCCTTGATACATCGTCCATGGGCATCTTTGCAACCCTTGCTATTACAACCAAGAGCTTCATGAGAAGGTTATCATTGAAGCTCGTGAGCCTGTAGGTGATCAAAGCATCGTTATGGCAGTACCTTGCCAGTTCATAGACTGGTAAAGAGCCTAAAGAGCCTTCAAACTCTATCTTCGACTCCCCTATCAGGGCCTCGCTCACCCCGTTTAGGGTGTGATCGACATACTTTCCTCCGAAGGCGTATACTTGAAGGGACCTGTTTATGAATGTCTTGTAGAGATCGATGTGAACCCCGTGCCTAATGTAGGCAACGTCCTTTCCCAATGAGATTGGTATCTGGTCCTTGGAGAGGCCAAGATTCGTGGCTCTGTGGTAGAGGTAATTGAGATCGAAGTCATCTCCATTGAAGGTTATAAGGAAGGGATAGTCCAGAACCCTTTTGAAGTGGGACTTAATGAGCTCCTTTTCGTCCTTGAAGAAGGAGAGCTTTACATGGTCCTCCATCTTCTTGTCACCGAGATCTACATCCTTCCTTTCGAGCAGGAATACATCGTGGTCTCCATCACTACCAACCATGGAAACTGCCAGGATGGGAGACTCTGCCTTTAAAGGGTCGGGTATTCGATTCTCGGCTGGAGGCAGGACCTCAATATCCAGGGAGGCGCGGCATATATCAGGAAGGGGTTGGCTCAAAAGGTCGGCCCATTCCAGTATGTGAGACTTTACTTCGGGATTGGACTTTTTCATGACTTCCTTAAGGCTTTCTCTAACGACACTTGGGATTTCGTGCTTCACAGGGATTATCTTCGAACCCTTCACTTCGTAGAAGGACCCCACTACAAGGCCTCTGTCATAGAGGTAGTTCTCATAGTACTTTATGTCGGCCTCCCACGCCTCTATCACGTTTCTTATGCTCTTCTCCGACGATGTGCCTCCTATCGCAAGGGGGTCCTTTACTACAATCTTTATTAGATCGGTGGCATCATCCCTCAGCAAGTCTTTCTTCCTTTCTTGTACCAATTCTATTACGTCGGGTCTGCTCTTGAGGTCCTTGAGCCGATCCATTGACAACTTTGAATAGCAGTAGGGCTTGTGCCCAGTATTATCGTACCATAGACGAATTCTTTGATCCTTTGGGTCGTAGAATTTCAAGACTGCGACCTTTGCTTCGCCATCATATACAGAACTGACCAAGAGTGAAGGGGGGATGCTAGGGCTGGGCTCCATGAGTTCTTTTAGCTTTTCCCCATAGTTGCTGCCCATGACTTCCCCCATGCTAGATTATCCAACGATGATAAAGCATATTAATTAAAAAAGGTTAAGGATGTGCTGATTTGGAGATCAGTCCTGACAGATTTTTGATGGGCCTCGGGCTCTTCTTCTTGACGACAGGAGTTGCATGGTCGTCTCTAGCCATATTACGTGAAGGAACAATACTACTCTTAGAGCCTGGGCTGGTGAACATCATAACTGGAGCCCTTTTGCTGACAAGGTTCTTGATAAAGTACGCCAGAGCAATGGTAATGGCCTCGGGACTATACAGCTTTGTAATATGCGCTTATCAGTTTTATGCGGCCAGCAACCTGATGCAACTGGGTATTACAACTTTCACCATAGCCTCACTGATAGTCTATGGTCTAGCCTCCTTAGCCTTCGCCCTCGTTGTAGCAATTTCTCTCATGAATACTAAAGCCTTCGCTCCACAACTTATCGGTCAGACTGGTGATGAGAAAGACCATGGCCCATAACGAATAAGACAGTATCGATACATAATTGCCTAATTTCGAATACGTCAATCTTTTTCCTTCTTCAACTCTACCTTGATCTCTCTGACCAAGCTTACCCCTAAGGAGGCTACTTTCCCTCCCGCCACCATTATAAAGAACATCAGCAGGTACCAGAAAGACATCGCTACCATTTTGCTGATTTCCCCGCCCGGAATCAACAGCACATTTCCGATCCCTGGGATGGTTATGAAGATGTCAGGTAGGTTGAACAGCATTGGCGGTGCGGTAGAGCCCGTGAAGACGCTGAACATAAAGTAGACGGACAGGAATATCATGGTAACCCCGACTGCCAAAAGAATGTACCCGATAACCTTTTCGTCCTTTAGATTCATTCTTGTTCGCCTTCTTGGTTTGGGTCCCGATAATATAAAGGTAAAGTAATTTGGTTTGGAGTGATACGGAACAGAAAAATACCAGGATTTCCCTAGTAGCACTGATGGAAAAGAGGGCAAAGGAGATCAAGGACTGGCGAGAGGAGGCAAGTAAGAACCTAGAATACTACTTGGATACGAAGGAAGGACGTAATGAATTGATGGAGATGATAAAGGCCGAAGCAACTCGCCTTCTGGAACAGATGAAGGGTAGGCAGAGGGTAAGGGAAGTAATATGGTTATCCAAGTTCTGCCAAAACTGTTCATACTTCATGAGGGAGGGAAGGAGCTCCATGAGGTGCATGAGACTGGATGCAATAATAGTCAAGCCCTTCTATGGCAGGCCAGTATGGGCCATCATAGCGGGAAAAGATGGGAAAGAATCCTTTATAACAGACATAGATTGGCACTCAAGATCCATCGATGTATCGGACATACTGGTGGAAGAAGCCATAGAGAGGATTAACAACGGCTACCCATACCCCTGCTTCGAGTTTGGGAAATAGAATCTCTAATGCTACCATAATGGCCTAGATAGCCCCAACCTAGATGGCTTGTATCTGTAGGGTTTAGAGGCATGCTCATCATGGACAAGGTCTTCGATCTTCCTGCGTGATGTTACGCTGGGCTCCTCATCAGGGTAGCCTATGGATATTATGGCAACAGGTATTAGATCGTCTTCTGCACCGACGAGTTTCATTATGGGCTCTTCGTAAAAGGCACCAGTCCATATACTACCCAGACCTAGGGCTGTGGCCGCAAGTTGTGCGTAGGCTGCCGCTATAGTTGCGTCTTGTAGAGAGTATAGTTCGACTCCTCTCCTTCCATACCTTCTCGTTGATCTCTTTGGGTTGGTGAAGAATACAAGGTTGAGGGGGGCGTGAGCTATGAACTCTTGACTAAGGGCTGCCTCAGCCAGAGCGGATTTATGATCTTGATCTCTTATGATGACTATCTCGTAAGATTGCAGATTGCCAGCCGATGGAGCCAGGCTGGCAGCCTCTAGTATGATATTTATCTTCTCCTCCTCCACATCTCTTCTCTCGAATGCCCTTATCGAATGCCTATTCCTTAATACTCCAAAGAAATCTATAAGATCCACCAATTCGGAGGATGCGTAGGGCCACTTAAAAAAGGCTACCTTTCGGGCCGAGTCTGTATGTAAAATTATTAGAGGTGAGGTCCCTTCAGCACCTTCAACTGCTACTATTCTTCTCGTTGTCAACGTTTGTTGACAAATTTTCAAGAATGGATTATTTTTTATAACAAGATTTTTATCACGATAAGAGTTACGACTTATGCTGTAATGGAGCCTCCAATAATAGATGTTCATGTTCACGCATTTCCTGATGATGTAGCCAAAAGGGTCACAGAGGCTCTTAGAGCAAGGTATGGAGTAGACGGCTTCTACCCTTGCACAGTGGAGAGCCTTCTTGAAGTTATGGAGGGCACAAATGTGAGTGTTGGCATCATTCAGATATACGCAAACTCTCCCGACAAGGTTCGCCTCCTCAACGATTGGGGTGCGGAAGTCTCCATTAGGGAAAGGCCAAGAATATACTGCTTTGGGACGATCCACCCAGACATGGAGAACCCTATTGAGGAGCTCGAAAGGATCGCTAAGATGGGGTTAAAGGGAGTGAAGTTTCAGTCCACAGCCCAACGCTTCCGTCCAGACGAGCCTCGGCTCTTTAGAATTTATGAGAAGATGGCAGAGCTGAAGCTGCCAGCTCTCTTTCACGCAGGCGGTGAACGCAAGCATGTCGATCCCATATACGCCCCGCCCAGGAGCTTTGTAGAGGTTCTGTCTTCCTTCCCAGAACTTAACGTGATACTGGCCCATCTTGGGGGCTATAGAATGTGGGATCAGTTAAGAGCGATTCTAGACTTTAAGAACGTATACTTCGATACTTCTGCGACCAACAACGAATTGAGTGGCTCTACTCTGAAGAGAATCATAGAATTGTTAGGATTTGATCGAGTGATGTATGGAAGTGACTTCCCATGGTTTGATTATAGAAAAGAGCTGGATGGGATAAAGAATCTACAGATATCAGAGGAAGAAAAAAGGAAGATTCTATGGAAGAACGCCTCTAGAATCTTGAAGATTCCTTATACAGCATTAGCTTAGGTCTTCTTGCACCAAGACCTTTGCGCCCTTCTCTTTCAGTGCCTTCTCCGTTCTTGCTATATCATCCACTCGGAGAATCAAGGTCGGGTTTCCGCCTATGGGCTTGGTGGATGTGTAGGCGTAATCGATGTTTATCTTCTTGCTCCTCAAGAGAACCGCTATCTTCGATACGCTAAATTTCTTTGTTATCGAGGTTGCTATAACATGGATGCTACTTTCAGCAAAACCCTTTAGGGCCTTGGTGGCAAGTTCTGGTCTGTTGACTACGAGCCTGATGATTCCAAAGTCCCCAGCATCAGCTATGCAAAAGGCCAATGTCTTTACCTTGGCCCGCTCCAGTCTAGTGGAGATCTCGGCGAACCTCCCTGGCTTGTTTTCAACGAATACGCTGATCTGTGTGACTGCCATCAGGCCTGCCCCCTTAGGTCCAGTACCCTCTTCGCCTTTCCTTCGCTCCTTGGCAGGGACCCTGGCTCGACCAAGTCTACCTCCAAGTTTAGGTTCAACACGGAACGAATTTCGTCCTCCACCCTCTTCTTGAGCCCTACCATCTCCCAAGGCTTGTCCGAAACCGCGCTTGGTTTAACTTCTACCTTCACCTTTAGATCGTCTAAGGGGCCCAACTTTGTCAAAACGATCTGGTATTGGTCGCCCAATTCGTCCATCCTCTGCAATACGTATTCTATCTGGCTGGGAAAAACATTGACGCCTCTTATCTTCATCATGTCGTCACTCCGGCCCCTGATGCGCAAGATCCTAGGATGGGTTCTACCACAGGAGCAAGTGTCAAAGTCCATGCGAGATACGTCTCTGGTTCGGTATCGAAGCAGGGGCATGGCCTCCTTGTTTATGGTGGTGAAGACGAGCTCGCCTTCCTCGCCAGGCTCCAAGACCTCCCCGGTCTTCGGATCGATGATCTCGGGAATAAAATTATCCGCCCAGACGTGCAACCCATTCCTGTAGTGACATTCGGCAGCCACTCCAGGACCACAGAGTTCGCTAAGGCCGTATATGTCGTAAGGTTCAGGGCAAATCTGATCGATCAGCCTCTTTCTGACCGATTCTGACCAAGGCTCAGCCCCAAAGACTCCAACTCGCAAGTTCAGATCCTTTTTAGGTTCAAGACCTTCTTGTATTGCTGTTTCAGCGATATAAAGGGCATAAGAGGGTGTGCAGGCGAGCACCGTTGCATGCATATCCCTTATGAGCTTTATCTGCCTCTTTGTGTTCCCGGCGCTTGATGGGATTATCGATATACCTAGTCTCTCTGCACCGTAGTGAATCCCCAATCCCCCTGTGAAAAGGCCATAACCATAAGCAATCTGAATGATGTCTCCCCTCTTGACACCCATCATGGCAAGGCATCTTGCATTCAATTCGCTCCATCTATCTATATCGGATTCTGTGTATGCAACTACAGTAGGGTCGCCAGTGGTGCCAGAGGATACGTGGAACCTTACCACCTGATCGAGCCCTACGTTGACAAGCTTCGTAGGGTAGTTGACCCTCAGATCGTCTTTGGTTGTAAAAGGTATCTTGGAGAGATCGTCCAACTTTATGATATCTGAAGGCTTGACCTTTGCCTGCCGAAGCTTCTTCCCAAAGTATAGGTTCTTGTCATAAAGAATTTGTACTGTCTCCCTTAATCTTTTCAGTTGCAATTCTTTTAGTTCTTTCTTATCGATCATCTCGATGCTACTATAGAATAGTGTGCGGCTCTCCATTATGACGCACTCCTCCAATTCAGAAGACCACCAATTATATAATTCTTATCGATTATTTATAGAAATAGAAGATGCCGTTTTGAGAGGAAACGTATATTAAGAAATCAAGTAAAAGGACTGGATGTCTCTTGGCAAGATCTATGCTACTCGAAGTAGAAAAGGTGACAAAGAGTTTCGGAGGGCTCATAGCAGTCAGGAATATTGACTTTCAAGTAGAGCAAAAGGAGATAGTGGGGTTGGTAGGGCCCAACGGAGCCGGAAAGTCCACAATGCTGAAGATCATAAACCGATTCTACCACCAAGATTCTGGGGCGATACTGTTCGAGGGGCAAGAGATTTCAAGGTTAGATCCACACCAAGTCTGTAGAAGGGGGATTTCTGGAACCTCTCAGATAGCCCAAGCCTTTCCCGATATGACAGCCATAGAAAACGTTACCGTAGGTGTCCTCTTTGGGAAACCGGGAAGGACGAGTGTGGGAGAGGCCAAGGAGAAGGCTACAGAGGTCTTAAGGTTCGTAGAATTTTCCAAGAATAGGATGGAGGCACTGGCCAAGAATTTGAACACGGCAGAGCTGAGGCGCCTTCAACTCGCCAAAGCCCTTGCAACTGGTCCAAAGTTGCTTCTTCTTGATGAAGTGACAACGGGCTTGGGCCATGTCGAAGGCGATAGGGCTATAAAGCTTATTGAAAAGATAAGGCAGAGTGGAACTACCATCCTGATGGTCGAGCACGTCATGAGAATCATCATGGGCCTTTGCGATAAGGTCATAGTATTGGATCATGGTGAGAAAATAGCAGAAGGGACGCCAAAAGAAGTTGCCAATAATGAGGCAGTCATAAGGTCTTACCTAGGAGAAGCAAATGGATATGAAGAGACGAAGGCATGGCGTTGATCGTTGCTTGATATAGATAGTGTGGGTGCCTCTTACGGCAATGTTCAGATTCTGTGGAATGTGTCTCTTAGTGTCAAAAAAGGGGAAATAGTTACCGTCCTTGGTCCAAATGGAGCGGGGAAGACGACCTTAGTGAAGACGATTCTTGGCTTACTTCATGCCAGTTCAGGTAGCATAGAATTCTTGGGGAAAAGGATAGACGGGCTTCCAACCTATAGAATTGTAGATATGGGCATAGCCCTTGTTCCAGAGGGGAGAGAGATCTTCCCACGGATGACTGTTCATGAAAATCTCCTATTGGGAGCCCAGAGCAAGGAAGCCAAGAAGACCAAAGACGATAGTCTAGAGAGAATCTTTCAGATCTTTCCCGTACTGAAGGAGAGGCGTAAACAATTAGCCCAAACCCTCAGCGGAGGTGAGCAACAGATGTTGGCAATAGCAAGGGGGTTAATGTCAAAGCCGAAGCTTTTGATAATGGACGAACCTTCTCTAGGGCTCGCCCCCATCCTTGTGCAGAAGATCTTCAAAGCGATGCAGGAGATAAACGAGAAAGGCGTAACGATACTATTGGTGGAGCAAAATGTGCATAGAGCCTTGGAGATAGCCAGCAGAGGGTATATAATAGAAGCGGGAAAGATGGTCCTTGCTGGAGAATGGGATGAACTTCTAGCCAATGAGCATGTGAAAAAGGCATACCTTGGGCTTTAGATACATGAATTGGCATTATTAAGAAGCTCGGATTTCTCTGAATTGAAAAGCAAAGCCAAGAAGCGATTGGGGTGAGATTCTGAGGTTATGACTAGCATTTTCCGAACCTTCCCGTTAATTAAAGGTTTTTTTATCTTTTGGTCCTTCACGGATGCTCTTCAGAATTGTGTATTATGCTGCTTTCTTTGCCACGTACACGTTGATTATCGATATTAGAAATCCGAGTATGGCAATTCCAGCGAAGATCTCAATTGGCAAGGCGTACACGAATATACTGTTGTGAATGTCAGGTATCGGAAGCCCATTCAGAAGGTCGCTACCTCCAATGAATCCTGATAGGCCCAGAAGCCAAGTCGCACCTACAAGCCCTACTTCCCATATGATCAGGCCCAGCCAAGTTAGCGTACTGCTAGGCGTTTTGTTCTTGGTAGTTGAAAGTATGTGATGTACAGTTCCACAACTCAGTATTCCTGCGCATCCCACCACTATGAAAGTAATGTAGCCCACAAAGAACCATGTGCCAACTGACCCTCCAGAGATGATCCTCGACATTCTCAAGTCTGGAATTAGTATGAGTGCTGTCCATATTGCAGCAACGACAGCGTCAAATGAAGCAAAGTAGAAGAGCCTCATAAATATAAATCTTTTGAACTGTTGGTTTTTAAAAATCGTCAAGAAAAACTTAAGAAGGTCCATATATAACCCTTGGAGAATAGAGAGGAGATAGTTCTGGAAAAAAGAGCTCAGTTAATTATTGCTGTTGCCGTGATCGCCATCATAGCAGTATCGGTTGTTGCCTATTATTACATGACCATACCTCCTGAAAGAACTATCAGGATTGGATTGGTTGCATCATTAACAGGAGCTGGAAGTGCAGAGGGTACCGATATGG
>JACAEJ010000066.1 GCA_013388925.1 Nitrososphaerales archaeon | reverse complement strand
TTCCACCATAGCCAGTGCCTGCACAATAAGCTTTCCAGCTTCCACTATGGGTCCCTTCGCCACCAAAGGCACTGTTTACATCGTTCCAGTATGCTGTAGTCCCTGAGGGCTCATCATCGCCGACGCTCCAACCATTGATTCCATTACCGAAACCACCTTCAAAGTCTTCTGTAAAGATCGTATTAGGAACTAATTGTGTACCAATTTGAGCACACCAACCACTCTTGCTTCCATCATGGGCTTTGTAATCAGTAGCACCCCAATAATCCTCACCATTGTTAGCAGTAAGGTCTCCTATAGTCCAACCATTGTCTGTCGGGAATACCCCTTCGAAATCTTCAGAAAAGATTGTGACTTCAGAGTTGCTTAGTGCTGGTTCGACTGGAAGTATTAAGAGAAAGACTGCGAACATTAGTAGCATTGAAACGCTTAATGCTCTTTTGTCGGATTTTGCAATTATTTTGCCTTGCATGTCTTCTTTTTATGATAAAACTATTTATGCTTTACATATCATCAAGAAGAATCCTTTAAGAAAGGAGCCTTTGTATAGGACTGATTGCCCCTAATAGTCGCGTATGTTTAATGGTATGCATCGGTGCTTTCTTTTGTTAACTCTCTGAGATGTCTCCCGATAAATTGCTGTATAGTGCGTTTTTATATGTCGAAGTAAAGATGAAACTCGTGAGGATGAGGCCTAATCGCAATCTCCAACTGCTCCCTCATACCATTCTCTATGATCTTGTCTATGCCCTCATCGGTGAATATGGGCTTTAGGTAGTCTCTATCACTCCCCAATTCTTCCATGGCCTCTTTGAGGCTCCCTGGGAGCTCTCTTATACCCAGTTGTCTGCGCCTTTCAGGGGTCAGCTTGTATATGTCCTCGTCCACAGGGTCTCCTATATCGATCTTCTTCTTTATTCCATCCAATCCTGCAGCAGCTATGGCAGAGAAGCAGTAGTACGGGTTGCAAGAGGGGTCGGGGGTTCTGAACTCTATCCTCTTGGCCGCAGAGCTATTTGGGCCCTTCCCATAGACAGGTACTCTTATATTTGCAGACCTGTTGCGACGAGACCATGCTATGAAGACCGGTGCTTCGTAGCCAGGGACCAGCCTCCTATAGGAGTTGGTCGTAGGAGCCACTATTGCTGCCAGAGATCTGCTATGCTTCATCAACCCTCCAGCGAAGTAGCGCCCTAACTGGCTCAACTCCGCATATGAATCATCGGAATCGTAGAAGAGGTTCCTGCCTTTGTTCCATAGGCTGACATGTGTATGCATGCCCGATGCGTTGTCCATAAAGACGGGTTTTGGCATGAAGGTGGCTATCATCCCCTTTTGATGGGCAAGATTCTTTATGACGAACTTGTAGGTCATAACATTATCAGCCATCCTAGTAAGAGTATCATAGTGCACATCTATCTCGCATTGACCGGCAGTAGCTACTTCGTGATGATGAGCATCACAGGGCATGTAAAAGGAATCTTCCAGTAATCTGACACACTCCGCCCTAAAGTCCATCAATGTATCCTGTGGTGGGGCTGGGAAGTAACCTTCTTTGAACCTTATGGGAAAGTTCGTGCCTGAAGGGTTCCATAGAGCCTCCTTCGACTCGATCTTATAACCCTGACCATAAAAAGGTGTTACAGTATCCCATGTTACCTTATCGAAGACAAAAAACTCTAGCTCTGGACCCCAGTAAGAGGTATCGTATCCTTCCTTTTCTAGAACTTCTTCAGCCCTCTGGGCAACAGCTCTCGGCTCCCTTGATAGCCTTCCAAGGCCGTAACCCCAGTATACATCAGAGATCATCCTTGCCGTCTTTATGTGGTCTTGAATCCAAGGGATTATGGCTAGCGTTGAAGGATCAGGCTTTAAGTTCATGTCAGACTCATGAATGTCGACGAACCCCCTTATAGAAGAACCATCGAGCTTTGGTATGCCCTCCTTAAAGTGGCTGAGCTTTAAAGTATGGGCCGGTATAGTGACGTGTTGCAACCTCCCAGGACCATCTGTGAACTGCAGGTCGACAAACCTTACTTTCTGCTCTTGGATGATCTTTAGAGCCTCCTCAGGGCTTATGATAAGTGGCTCTAACTTGCCATCCGTCCCTATTCTATAAGGCATATTTTCATCCTTTCTGAACGAGGCCTTCATGGCCATAAACGTTTCTAGATACATATATATAGTTTTTGCTCAATAAAGTGAACTATTATTCATAAATATGAACATAAACTACACATTAGACCAGCAAAAAGACATCGGTACGGGGTGAATTGAATGATTGATTACTGATTAGGCATGATACTCTTAACTTATCTCATTTGTTGTTACAATACTCGACAAATGATAATTTGCTATGGGGCAGACGCTCCATGCATTTTCCCAAGAGCCTTTATTATATTGACTATGGTCTCGTTCACAGGAGTTTCAATATTATGACGCTTTCCCATTCTCACAATAGCTCCATTTATGAAATCGACCTCTGTCCTCTTGCCTCTCTCCAAATCCTGAAGCATGGAACTTATGTGGTCAGCTGTTGGTGGTAGTTGCCTCTCTATCAGACGCTCGAAGTAATCCTCACATGTAAACTTTAGTCCTATCTTCTCAGCCTCAGCAACCTCAAAAGCTTCTTGGAGCATGCCTCTCATTATGGATCTTGTCTCATCATACTTGCCCAAAACACCATACCTGACCTTTAATATGGCTGAAAGAGGGTTCAGGGCGATATTATAAAATACCTTCATCCACTTTTCTCTGATTATATCATCTGTGGGAAGAGAGGGGATTCCAGATTTGGCTATGATCTCTGCAACGGTTTTTGCTCTCTTTATGCCTCCTGAAATGGTACCAAAGAGGCACTCACTAGCGTATACTGTAACTTTGACATGACCAGGTTCCATCATCATGGCACCAAAGATGGCCATACCTCCCATGGTTCTCTCCTTTCCGACTATCTTAGCAATTGTCTCTTCATTTCCTATACCATTTTGAACAGATACTACAATGCTATTATTTCCTATCAATGGCAATATTTGCATGGTAGCATATTCAGTATCGTAGGATTTTGTAGTCATTAGGATTAGATCGTAAGGCGAGATTTCCCTACACTCATCAGCAGATGTGAAAGCTTTAAGATTTTTGAATAAATGCTCGCCCCAAATCCCAGATACTCTAAGCCCTTTCTTTCTAATAGCAGATATATAGGAAACCCTACCAATTAGTGTTACGTCTTGTGAATTTGATAGAAATCCTCCAAATACCGAACCTATCGCCCCTGCACCCATTACTAGTGTCTTCATAGAATAATTAGATATGAAGCAGGATTATGAATCTTTATATTCGCTATCCAAATAAAGGTATGGCTATATTCATGGAAAATATAATTCCAAGAGAAATAGCTCTGAAATTATGCGATGGGATTCGTGGGGAGAATGCCCGTAAAAGTTTCAGTTTCGGAAAGCTACAATGTCATTTTTGTTACAAGTTCAATAAAAATAATCCTGAGCTCAGCTCGCGCTGCATATTCGGAAACGAACAAAACAGAGGGTGCTGGCAAGTTAATAAAAGGTATGACGCTCTTTACACTAAGAAACCATAATTGAACTTCTTTGATATAAGTAGAAGTAAATGATGAAAACTTTTGCGTTACCTATTCTATCATATCGAATGCCTTCTTCAAAAAGACCTGCAAGGAGAGATGCATAACCAAAGTATACTAGATTAGATGTAAAATCTTGACCATAAATCACTAAAGGAAGCTGGAGCGGTAGGAGCCTCAAGAGCAAGGCGCCAAGCCCCAGCTCCTCCTAGTATGAAGGCAAGCCACATAGATCCCTTTGCCCTGCCAAAGTAGATGAATACGGCAAAGGCTGGAATTAGAGCGATTAATATAGCAACCCAATTAGGGATCTGAAGATCGGAAGCCAAAAAGCTCTACACTTTGATGGGGGTTAAATCAGCCAGCAGTCTTAGGGATGAATCTGTTGTAAAAGAAACCTAAGAGTAAACCGAAGATCAGGGATGTGATCAAACCTTCCCCTAAACCGTATAGGTAATAAGTAACACTGTATTGCAGATTCCCTGAGCCTAATAGTACAGAGAAGATCAACCATAGAATTATGCCAAAAACGATGCCCTTGATCATAGATGTTCTACCGGGAATCTTGTCGTAGGCCCAGCCATATATTATCCCAAATATCAGACCTAGAATTATACCTGTGATAAAGGCAAAGATAGGTCCAATAAGCAACACAATATTGTAAGCCTGTTCTACTATAATCGAAGAATCTGGTGGCAAACTAGCAATAATCGAGGACATAATGTCCTCCTTTAGAAAGATCAATGTGATGTATGTAATTGGAGCAATAATGATGCCATAGATAGCCCCTGAGACTACCCCAGCCTTTACACCGACTGTGACTTTATTCAATCAACTCACATCTTGAGAGCCATATCTTGTCAATATAAAACTTTATTATATTTAACAGAACTCACTAAGGGGTAAAAGTCTAAAAATTTAACTCAATGGAGTTTATGCAGGAAATGGAATCGAAAAACTAGTTCAAGCTTCTGACCATTAATGTGATTCTAAAAGCCTAAGACTCTTACAATTATGAGACTGCATTAATCTTATCAGGTGAGTTTTGAAAGCGCCCAGTTAGATTGCTTTAGCCTTGTTCATTTGTAAAAGTTAACCATCATGAAGATTGCTTTTAACATATCAACTTTAACATCAAGACTACAATTAATTTTGAACTTTCGAACTCCAATAGATATGGGCCGGACCGGATTTGAACCGGCGACCTTTGAGTATCTACACTTTTTATCAGCTCAACGCTCTTTTTGGCCATTTTAGATGGAAACCAAACTGAGCTACCGGCCCACCTTATGGGTTAGATTTACCATGAGCTTTTATGCTTTTACATCAAGTCCCAATGATTTTTATTGCCATCTTGGATAAGATCCCAATATCTTAACAAATAATGCCTTCTTCTCCAACCCCTCCAATGCCTTCTTGCACCTCTCCTCATCTCTATGCCCCTCAAAGTCTAGGTAGAAGTTGTACTCCCATGGCATAGCCTTGGTAGGTCTTGACTCGATCTTTGTCAGGTTTATCCTTCTTGTTGCAAACTCTTTTAGGGCCGAGTATAAAGCCCCTGGGACATTCTTTGTGGAGAAGATTACCGATGTCTTGTCCTTACCTGTGTACATCGAATCCCTTTCTGACAATACAAAGAACCTTGTATAGTTGTTCTTGTCATCCTCTATGCCCTTGGCCAGTATCTCCATGTTGTAGATCTTGGCCGCCCTTTCGCTCGCTATGGCGCAAGAGTCTAACAACCCCCCCTCTTTTATGAGCTTTACGCTTCCAGCTGTATCGTAAGTTGGTACCAACTCACACTTCAGACCATCCAAGAAGTTTCTACACTGGGCTAAGGCTTGGGGGTGTGAATAGACAGTTTTTATCGACTTCAGACTCATCTTCCTGTTAGCGATGAGACAATGAGTAACTCTAAGGACTACCTCCCCACTTACTTTTAGTTCGGAGCTTAAGAGCAGATCGTAGGTCTGGTTCACGCTACCCTCAAGAGAATTCTCCACAGGGACTATCCCAAAATCTGCCCATCCTTCTTCTACTGCCTTGAAGACCTCGGGCAGGGATCTGTGTGGTTTCGCTTCTACAGAAGGGCCGAAGAATAAGAAGGCTGCCTCTTCACTATAAGCCCCTATCTCACCCTGAAAAGCTACAACCTTTTCTATTTTACTAAAAGAACTGTCAGTCATTGATTTACTTGTCTCAATACTACCCTTTATGAACGTTGTGTCAAAGAAACTCTAGGCATTAGATCATAGTCTCTTTTTGGCAGGTCTTTTTCTAATTTTTTGTCTTTTGGGCCAAAATCATCCAGCTTTGACCTTGTATCTAGGTTTAAGAATTGTAAATTCTTATATATCAGAATAATAATTATAATTTGGCTGAATTTGTGTATGGCCAAGAAGAAGGCTAAGAAGAAAGCAGCTAAAAAGGCAGCTTAAACCAAATCTGGGTGATCCAGAGTGGGAGAAGAGTCTCCGTTTAGGTGAGACTCTCTCCTAATTTTTCTATGATGGTAAATCCACGGCTATGAACTGGAGGTAATCTTTAGTGAGTTGGTCAAGCAACCATACTCGTTAGTATATTGAATAAAAAGGAGAGCCTATGAACATAGGCTGATCTGAAAGATTTATTTGTTGAAGCATCACATCTTATACTATGCCAGAAGCCATCTTGGTAATAGACCTGACAAAGGACTTTGTATATGGGAAGCTAAAGTGCGACAGGGCTCAGAGGATAATACCACACATAAAGAGAACTCTAGAGTCTGCAAGGAAGAGCTCGAGGCCAGTAATCTATGTGAGTGATATGCACCTTCCAGTAGATAGAGAGTTGTCTTTATGGGGGGAGCACTCCATAGTAGGCTCAGAAGGCTCTCAAGTAATAGAAGAGTTGAGGCCAGAAAAGAGTGACTATGTACTTGGGAAGAGGACCTACAGCGCCTTCTACGAGACGGGTCTAGACCCTCTACTCAGGGATTTGAAGGTCGACAAAGTGGTTATAACTGGTTTGCACACAAATGTATGTGATAGGCATACGGCAGCAGATGCTTTCTTTAGAGGTTACAAGATAGTAGTCCCTGAGGATTGTGTGGACGCCTTTACGGAGAAGGATCATCTAGA
>JACAEJ010000070.1 GCA_013388925.1 Nitrososphaerales archaeon | reverse complement strand
TGCCTACTCCATCGAATGCCTTCTCAGTTACATCATGAAGTCCGACCAGGACCGTTAAGGATGGTATTGAAGTCCCTTTCTTGAACTCGTGCTTGGCCACTCCTGTAGTTGGATTTGTCTTCATTTCAGATCCTAGCAAGGCCTTCAGGATCAATCCGATGCCCTTATCGTATGTGACGTACTGCTCCCATCCTCCTGATACGAGTTTCTTACCTGCAATAGCCTTCGCCACTTCTCTGTACGCTACAGTTTCAGGGTAGATATAGCCGTGCTCGAGCTTCAATGACTCGCTTATGATGGGTATGTGGTACTGGGCTACTACCGGAGTGCCATAAACGCTCTCCTTGCCTATCCCCAAGTATCTGGCCATTTCAAACGATCAGTGATAATTGAACGATGAAAATAAATCGAACTATACGATGAAACTAGTGTTGCAGTGTACCATCATACCCAATATCGATGCCAAAGAAGATGTAAAGGTCGCCAAAAAACCTGATTCAATAATTGGGAACGAATCTATTTATCCTTTCAAGTACAATATTGTTTGACTACAATTCATTCAATCTTTCTGCGGATTATTCCCTCTATTCTTTTTACAAACTCTTCAGCCCATTTGAGTGCTTGCCCAGCTTCGTCTTCTGAAACTATATCCATCTCTTCATATACTATCCTATGCCTCTTCTTTCTCATGTCGTTGAGCACCATTATCATCCTATCACTAACCTCAGTTCCGAGAGAAACATGAAGAAACTTCACCATAGCCATGTGCCCTTCTGTGCTTGACGGCCTATAGCCTTGACTGAACATAAGCGCTCTTCCTGCCAGAGCATTGCATTATATGATACTGCCAGAGACCAGTCGAATTTCTTGTTCTTGATTAAAGTTCTAGCTGTGTCTATATCCCTTCGTGCGCGCGTCAATGAACTAATAGCTAACCTTCGGTTAGGCCTTATTCTTCTTACTATTCTACTTCTTAACAGCTCGTCTAAACTCATCTCCGTCCCCCACAAGCATGATGACTTGTTTTCTTACGATATCTGATAAAAGGTGATGTTTGTTCTTGGCTTTATTTGAGAATTCCTCATCACTCCAAAGTATGTAGTTAATTTCCCTTCCCACTTCTTTCTCAACCTTGCTCACCGCTTTTAATAATTCCTCTTCGTTTAGTTTGCCTACCAAAAGCAGATCGATATCGCTGCTTTCAGTTTCTTCTCCGCTTGCAAAAGAGCCATAGATCAAAGCATAGCGTATTCCCTTTAACTTTGAAAGGGCATTTCTAATCTGGTCCCCCAAGCCTGCAGTTTTCACCATCATGTTTTTCAATTCGGGAAAGTAAGGAAGATTCTTGTTTGCTGATACTAATGTGATCTTGCCTTTCTTCTCCTCTACAATCAAGCCCAAAGAGATCAAGTTTTTCACTTCCCTATAGAGCATCCCATATGGTATGTTCAGTTCTTTGGATAGCTGGCGAATGTAGAATTGCTCATCGGGATTCATCATAAACTTTGATAGCAGGGTGACTCTGGTCTTAGAACCGAACAATCTATCTAATTTTGATGTCATATTATCCAATTAAGATGTCAAAGCTTATAAAGCTATGTGAGAGGCTTAGTACTATTTTAAAGAATCGAAGGCCTAGACAATGTAACAGATTTCAGAAAGAGATAAAGTGACCTTGCCTAACTACAAATCTAACAAAATCAGAAAGAAGGGACTAATCTCTCTTCGTTTGAGCTTAGCTTTTGATAAGGTAGCACAGAACCCAAAGAATAATATGTTTAAGATAGCATCAATTGTTGAAAGTCATGTTGTTTGATCCTCTAAAATTAGCTCAAGAAATTGAAGGAATAGTGACTGAAGGAATTCTTAGAAAATACTATCGAACTTCAAGACCTGGGCAATGGTATGGTGGTATAGCAACTGCTGACTGCTGTGGTTGCTGTTTGAAGTGTGTATTCTGTTGGAGTAAAGCACCAAGAGATGACCCTGAGAGAATTGGAAAGTTTTACTCTCCCGAACATATATTCCATGAACTTATTGGTTGTGCTGAGAAGTTTGGTTATGATCAGCTAAGAGTAAGTGGCAACGAGCCAACTATAGGTAGAGAGCATCTTTTCAGGCTGCTTGAGCTGATCGACCAATCTCACTGTAAATTCATTTTAGAATCAAATGGGGTATTTATAGATTCTGAGTATGCTAGGCAGCTTTCAAAGTTCAAATGTATACACGTTAGGATTTCCCTCAAAGGAACAAACCGAGAAGAGTTTTCACTACTTACAAAAGCCATACCTGAAGCCTTTGATCTGCAGTTAAATGCATTAAAGAATCTTCTAGATTCTGGTGTGTCCTGTCATCCTGCGGCTATGCTTTCATTCAGTCCCAAGAAGAACTTTGAAGCGTTAAAGGAGAAACTTCATGAAATAGATGCAAGCTTGGCGAGAGAAGTAGAGGAAGAATACGTTTTTCTTTACCCTCATGTTGTTGATCGGTTAAATGAAGCTGGGATCAAGCCGTTAGTTGCTTACAGACCTGATAAAATTCCCAAAGAGTTAGTCTGACTGTTCAGAAATTTCGTTGCAACTATACTGCTTAGCATAAGTTCTTTAACTCACATTAGAGAACTTATGCTCCCGTTGACGGTGTGACTGCAAAGACGAAGCGTAGGGCGGTGTTAGCTAGGACGATGAGGGGATAAGTTTAAAGAAAGGCCAGGCTCTACTTCCAATTATGGCCTACGATAATAGAAAGATTGCAGGCTTGCTTCTATTTGTCGGTGGTGTCGAGTGTGTTCTTGGGATAATCATTGCAGAAGCGCTTTATGCTGGCTACAGTACATCACAGAATTACATAAGTGACTTGGGCGTGGGGCCCTCGGCTCTCATCTTCAACCCGTCAGTATTTTTGCTGGGCGTGCTTTTTATTGCTGGTGCCTACTTCATTCAGCTAGCATTCAAGTCTAGAATTTTCTCCATTCTATTGGCCTTGGCTGGTATCGGTGCAGTGGGAGTTGGCGTGTTCACAGAAGATGCTGGCGTGATACATATCATCTTTTCTACAATGGTCTTTGCTTTCGGCGGGATATCTGCCATTGTGTCGTACAAATTTGAGAAACCTCCTCTTTCCTATGTCTCTGTTGTATTGGGGGCAGTAACAATCTTAGCGCTTGTCCTCATGGTCTTTGGCATTTATCTGGGTTTAGGGGTAGGAGGAATGGAACGCATGGTTGCTTACCCTGCTTTGCTCTGGTTGATTGGTTTCGGGGCTCATTTAATCGGATAGAAAGACGCCACAGGCCTTGTGAGCCCACGGGGTTGGGCTCCTTCTCCTTTTCTTGCTCCGAGACTATACCAATAGCATATTAAAATCGTTTTAGTTCTGCAAGCACTCTTGAGATTTCTTGTGCTTTTATCCCTATTGCGACTGAGGCTTTTTCGATGATTCTTATTGCAGTTGCGAACTTTGATTTTGCCAGTTGTTTCTGAGTCCATTCTTTGTCTATGTGGAAACCAATGTCGATGTCCCGTGATCCAATGTATTTCCTTCCGTTAGCCTTTTCGAAGCTTTTGTTCACGATGTGGTAGGCGGCCCATCCTCCTAGAAGGCATATCGGGCTTGGTAGCTGTTTGAAGATTTTCTCCAGTTGTTTTTCTGGAGTTTTGATTTCATTTGGTTCGTATAGCATGGTGTTTCACTTTTTCGAGCAG
>JACAEJ010000068.1 GCA_013388925.1 Nitrososphaerales archaeon | reverse complement strand
CGGCGTGCCAGCAATCATTGGAAGAAGGGGCGTTGAGAGAGTGGTAGAGTTGGAGATCGATGAAAGTGAGAGAGAGCAGTTCATGGGGAGTGTTGAAATCTTGAAGGCGTCCATTCCGCTTTTAGAGGACGATATAATAGGATAGACGAAAGTCTACTTGGCCGATAGTACATTCTGGTAGACATCCAAGGTCTGAGATGCTACTTTGTCCCAAGTGAAATAGTCCAGAACTCTCTGACGCCCGTTCGCGCCCCAAAGCTTTGCTCGTTCTTCATCCTTCAGAACCACCTTCAAACCCCAGGCTATATCGGAAGGATCATGGCCATTAACATGAATTCCGTTCTGATCCGGACCTGATGATATAACCTGTTCAGCAAAACCCACCACACCCTTGGCCCCAACGACCACTGCCTTCTTCATAGCCATGGCTTCAAGGCTGACGATCCCAAAAGGCTCGTAGAGAGAAGGGAAGGCACAAACATCAGAAGCTGCGTAATGTAGTATTCGCTCCTTCTCTGGGGTGAATTCGAACCTAAATACAACACGGTCCTTTATATTCAAACGATCTGCCAAATCGACAAGGTTCCTTTGCTCTTCACCCCTGCCCAGGATCACCAGTTTGGCCTTTGGGTAGTCTCTAAGAACGCTGGGCATCGCCTGGACAAGGTTTCTTATTCCTTTGACCCAAGTGAGTCTTCCTACGTGAAGTATCATCTGTTCATCCTCTTTTATTCCATATTCATCTCTTATCGCTAAAACTTCGTTCTTTCTGATCTTTTCTGGGTCATAAACGTCTGGATCAACTCCATTCCAGACTACGTTGATCTTTGCTCCCTGCCAACCATGGCGTATCAAATCATCCCTCATCACGTTACTGACCGTTATTATTGCGTCTGAAGACTGAGCAGTAGCGTACTCTAGATGACTCACAACCTCAGACCCCGAGTCTCCACTCCTCCCCCACTCTGTAGAGTGAACATGAAAGACCATGGGCATCCGCAGATCGTTCTTGATCGTCAGACCTGCGATGCTACTGAGCCAATCGTGTATGCAGATTAGGTCATAGTGCTGCTCATCCTTCCTTATTAGGTCGTTGATAAACTTCGTAGCTGATAAAATGTTGTAAATGAAGACATCGTTGAAGAACTTGATGTTGGTTCCCCATCTCTTGAGGTCCTCAGTGACGAGGAAGGGGAAGATGTTCGTTGCATCGGCGATGAGTGGCCTATGCACCTCAACACCCTTTACGATCTCTCTTGTGCGTAGTTCTCCTGGGTTTAGGGTGAAGACTGCAACATCATGGCCAATCTCAACGAACTTTCGAGTAATATACATAGCGTATGTGCCAAGCCCCCCTACGAGCACCGGTGGATACTCCCATACGAAGAAGGCGATCCTCATAAATATCTCGCCGTAAGCACTTCAGCCTTATAGAGAAACTCTCTAATCGGCATGCACTCTTTCTTAACATGCTTGTTTTAAAGCCTTTATGTGAAGTTGATTAAATCATTTAGGAATAAAGCGAATAACAAAGATGATGGAATCTCATATTTTGTGCCTTAGGTAAGGATCGATCCATTGTGACCAGAATTGTATGGGATTCTTAACGGGCACAGGATCTTCTTTGGATTCGTTTATTGGTGAGGGATTATTCCCATGGGGAAGGCTGAAGAGCTCATAGTTGTAGAATATAACACCTTCTCCCATCTGATGGTCTAGGTTGCTTATCAACAAGCCCTTTATAACATCATACTTCTCGATCCTTTCTAGAAGCTCGATAAGGTATGGCGTATCCCTTGGCCAAACAACGGCCCCATGATACTGTTCGTCACCAAAGTATGCCCTCTCTTCCCTATCCTTCACTATCACTCCAAAAGGATAGGATTCGCCACGGTATCTTTCGAGCCATCTCACCCTCCTATGCACCAGCAACTTCTTTTGTGCTACTTTCCATAAGGATTCGACCCTCTCTCCCGAAATATTGCCTTTAAGGATCGATGCCGCCATCAAAGAAGGCGATCCAAGAGTCCGATCTCTTTTAGATAGATCATAAAACAGAGCATCATAGAAGTATTCATCCTGATCGTTCCAGAAGACTTTTAGGTAGTTGGCCTTTGCTCTTAACAATACATCCTCAATCGACTCCGATAATTTTGAATTCATGTTGCTATTGTCTACCTTGGCCATCTTGGCGATAGCATCCAATGCTTCTATCCAAAGGGCATTTATTTCAGGGAGGTAAAACCTAGGTGTATTGAAGATTCTCTCGACTTCCTCTCGATCTCTAGAGCTCTCGATCTCTTCCATCAGCCACTCTTTTGGTAGCCTGGTGGGCAATTCATCAAATTTCAACCCCTTGTGCGCTATCGTCCTCTTTGAGTCTATCCAGGAATGCCAAGGTACACATGCCAAAAGCCCTGAATCCATGATGACCGGAGGTCCATTTACAGCTTCAAGTGAAGCTTTTTGGTAAACCTGGAAAGTTCTCTTAAACAGTCTTAATATCGTGTGAATCAAACCCTCTTCTCCTGTCAGTTTCAAATATCTCCAAGAGATGATAAAGAAGAGCAAAGTCGGATCTGAGGCAAAGTAGTACCTTTCCAAAGGCAATAGGCCATTGTTCCTCTTTTCGTAGTCAGAATTCACCATGGGGAAGTAGTTCGGAATCCTTCCACTAGTCATATCAAAGTACTCAATCCCTATTAGGATGGAATCTCTTACGATCTCTAGCCTCTTGTCCAAGAATCTTAACAGGTTAAGGTTTTGAAGTAGACCAGTGTAAACATCTCGCATCCAAGGAGTCCTGAACCACCAACCCCCGGCCTCTGGTACCACCAGCCTTCCTCCACTAGAGAAATCTATCTTCATCCCAAATCTCGTAAGGGCATCTATTCTTGAAAGGATTGAGCGGTAGATCTGATCGTCTGCCCATCTGTTCTTAATCTTTCTCTTTACGGATGATAACTTTTTAGACTCATACTCTAGAATCTCCTTAAAGCCTTCCATGGGAGCCATCTTCAAAGAATCTCCCCTTATCATGGGCAGAGCATGAAATTCTATCCAAGTTCCATTTTGGATTTTGATACCAAAATAGCCTGGGATGCTGAGCGTTCTATGTCGACCTGAGAAGACTATGCCTTTGGATGTTTGAACTCTAAAGCCCTCCCCTAGTTTGTAAAACCAGTTTAGGAGTGCGTTGTCCTTATTTATTTGAGCCTCTCTATAAGAAGTGGAGATGACGATTGATCTCCCATCCTTTTCGGCATAAATGGCTGGACGCCCATCCCCATCTTCTGTGATTTCTATGGAGTGTCTTTCTGGTTTGCTTTCAGAGTATACATGACGAATATCAAGAAAGGGCGCTACAATTAACTCGAGATTTCCTTCAGGAGAATCTGTCTTGATGCCAAGATTGAGGCATACGTGTCCATCATCTTCGTTGAGCCAGTATGAAGCCTGCAGTAGACCCAGACAATCCTGCCCATTCTTTATATCGTATAGATAATCAAGAAGCCATGTAGATGCAGATACCTTTTTAGGATGAAGTTTCAGTGCAACTCCTTCTCTAAGAATCCCAAATGCAAAGCAATCAAGAAACTTCCAGTTCTCTCCTCCTGTCAAAGCCAATAGGCCTTCATACGGATAATCTCTGTTAGCAGCTGTTAGATGCAACTCTTTGGATGGGAAGGATAGTTCTATGGGCACTGAATACGCCGAGAGACCGAACTCTGCCATACTATTGCGCAAAACGAAACGGTTCGTTCTTGCGAAGCCCCAGTCTGGATTCTCCACAGGTTCGTAATCGAAGGCGAGGCTTTGTAATCTCTCCAACAATCGATTCTTGTAACGATTGGATATTTATCTATATGTGATTTGATAGAGCTAAGTCTGAAGATAGTTTTATATTACAATGGATGCCACTCATGAAGAGTGATTGTCCATGCAAGAAAGGATAGGACTCAAACTAGGCGAATTCTTTGATCCCATCTACACACGAGACCCTGATGGCATACCCTTCTTCAAGATGCTCATAAATGGCGAGTGGTTTTTTTCAGTTTCAAAGAAGATGATAGATGTCGATACCCCCATAGATGGTAGCGTTATAGCAAGGGTATCGAATGCCACGAGGGATGAAGTTGAAAGGGCCATAGAAGTTGCATATGGGAGTAAACCTAAGATAAGAAACATCCCAGGGATAGAGCGCATAATGATCTTTGAGAAGGCTGCTCACCTGATCATGAAGTACAAGGACGATTTTGTAAGGACCTTGATGCTGGAGGCTGGGAAGCCCAAGAGGGATGCCGAAGGCGAGGTCAGGGCCACAGTGGATAGGCTCATGCTTACCATGGAGGAGGCCAGAAAGATATTTGGAGAGTATATCCCAGGAGACTGGTCTGACGATACGACGGGCAAAATAGCCCTCGTGATTCGTGAGCCCGTAGGGGTCGTGGTTGCCATATCCCCCTTTAATTATCCGCTTTACATAGCGTCGGCTAAGATCATCCCAGCCCTATTGGCAGGAAACACCGTTGTATCAAAGCAGTCGAGCGAGGACCCTATTACATTACTCCTCTTCGCCAGAATATTGGAGGAGGCTGGAATACCTCCTGGAACCTTGAACATGGTTACAGGAAGTGGTGAATTGGGCGATTATCTCGTACCGAACGAAAAGGTTGCTGCGATCAACTTCACTGGTAGCACGAATGTTGGGAGGCGGATAGCCAAGACGGCAGGTCTCAAAAAGCTGCACCTCGAGCTGGGGGGCAAGGGCATGGCAATAGTCCTTGAAGATGCTGATCTCGATCTTGCAGCCAAGAGGTGCGTCGAGGGTTCTTTGAAGAATGCTGGTCAGAGGTGTGATGCAATCAGCGCGGTGATGGTGGTTGAAAGCGTAGCTGATGAATTTGCAAGGAAGGTGGTGGACGAGGTAAGGAACTGGAAGCACGGTGATCCTAGGGACCCGTCCGTGAAGGTGGGGCCGGTGATAAACCTTGTAGCTGCCCAGAGAATTCAGGGGCTGGTGGATGACGCAAAGGAGAAGGGAGCAAGGTTGCTCGCAGGAGGGAGCCACAAGGACTGCTACTTCGTACCTAGCGTAATCTACGATGTACCACTAGTAGCCAGAATAGCCTGGGAGGAGACCTTCGGACCAGTGGTCACCATCATGAAGATAAAGAGTGAAGATGAAGCCATAGAGATAGGGAAGAAGTCTAGGTATGGATTGGATTCATGCATCTTTACAAACAACTTTTACAAGATGTGGAAGGTAGCGAAGAGGCTCGAGACGGGGGAGGTTACCATTAATGACCTTCCTAGGCACGGTGTCGGCTATTTTCCTTTCGGTGGTTCTAAAGAATCTGGCATAGGTAGAGAGGGAATAGGTTACAGCATAGAGGAGATGACACAATTAAAGACCATAATCTTCAATCTAGAGCCTGCAGGGTTGGGGAAGGCAAAAAAGGTGTATCTCTAGCCTTTCTATCCACGATATCAAATCATGATTCCATAGAAGTTGAAACCAAGAGCGTCTTATGTATGAAGAGTAGAATCAGGATAGGCTTCGCACAGACTAACCCCCTCTTCGGCAAGAAGGAGGAGAACATAGAAGAAGCCATAGACATATCGAGAAGGGTTGAGAGTGACATAATGGTCTTTCCTGAGCTCTTCAACACGGGCTATGCCTTCACAAGCAGAGAAGAAGCCCGTTCCTTGGCCGAAGAGGTTCCAGATGGCTACACGACTATCAAGCTCATCGAGCATTCGATAGAAGCAGGGAATACTATTGTGGCAGGACTGGCTGAGAGGTATGGTGATAAGGTCTTCAACTCTGCAGTAGTAGTATCGAAAGGCCAATTTATAGGAAAGTATAGAAAGGTTCATCTGTTCTACAAGGAGAAGCTATGGTTCTCGCCTGGGGGTGAAGGCTTTAAAATCTTCAACCTAGGTCTCTTTAGGCTGGGAGTTATGATCTGCTTTGACTGGTTCTTCCCCGAGTCTGCAAGAATATTGGCTCTAGAAGGTGCTGATGTCATAGCCCATCCTTCAAATTTGGTGCTCCCAGGCCTATGCCAGAAGGCTATGCTCATAAGATCCCTCGAGAACAAGGTGTTTACTATTACTGCCAATAGAACAGGGGCAGAAACAAGAGGAGACGATAAGTTTGAGTACACTGGTAGAAGCCAAATCACTAGCCCATCGATGGAAGTTCTGTCATCGGCGAACAAGGATGAAGT
>JACAEJ010000037.1 GCA_013388925.1 Nitrososphaerales archaeon | reverse complement strand
GTTGATTGGATTGTAATTAACATATATAAGGTCTGAAAGAAACTTATACACTTCACCAAACTTTTCCTTGATCAGATTTTGGACGACTAATTGAGACCGTATTTCTTTATCCATATAGTTAATCAACTCTCGTTTAGTTGCATCGCTCTTTAATCCGTTGACGAATTTGTTTATCTGAGGGACATGTGCTCGAATATGGGATGAGACGAAAGTTCGACCTCTACAACATACCAGTGCGGGGGGTGGGATTCGAACCCACGAACCCCTAAGGGACAGGGTTTTAGGATGGCCATTCTAAGCCCTGCGCATCCAAGAAGCTCAATTAGCTTCTCTTTGACCAGGCTTGGCAACCCCCGCTCATTTAGTTTGCGAATTATGCTGTATTTATCTGCTACCATATATGACTCACAAAAATTTCAACAAGAGATTAGAATTTCAAAGAATAGATTTTTGGTAGCCCGGGGCAGATTCGAACTGCCGTCACCAGGTAACCCCTTCTTCGATCCAGAGCCTGGCATCCCTAGCCCTTGAGGTTGACCGCTATCCTTTCTAGAATCTAGACGACCGGGCTACCGAGATTCATTTATAAATGAACAAATTAAAACCTTTTCTAGCTTGGCCCATCAGAAAAAGGTTTGGGGACTCCTATTGTTGGGGCAATTTGAATTTATATGAGTTTAGGGAGCTATAGATATTTCTTCCAACTTCTTCTTCTTTGTCTCAATCCCCAATCCAATTACTGCAAACCCTGCAAATATGTGAACCAGAGCAAAGACTATGAATGTGGGGTATAAGCCCACTGAGATTAGCAAGTATGGTGTCAGAGTTGGGGCAAATATCCCAATCATCCTACCAATAGATGCTGCTACACCAGTTCCAGTCCCTCTAAATTGGGTAGGGTAGAGTTCAGGTGTATAGGCATAGAGCCCCGCCCATGCACCCAGGTTGAAGAACGAGATTACTGAGCTCCAGATCATTATCTGATCGATCTGAATAGATATACCCAATAGATAGCAACCAACACCGGCCAAGATCAGGTAAATTGCCAACACCTTCTTTCTACCTATCACATCGAGTAAAAATGTGGCACTGTAATAGCCAGGAATCTGGAACAAGGTAACTATGAGTACAAAGTACAATGATTTGACTATCTTTAGGTCAAATGGTGGGCTTGCATAAATCGTTGGCAACCAGATGAATATTCCATGATATGTGTAAACCAGAGCACCCCAAAGTATCCAGAGCAGTATAGTTCTTTTAATGTAATATGCTGAGAATAGAGTGGAGAGAGTACTCCTTAGTCCCAACTTCTCCTCCTTAAATTCGGGAGCCCTCTCAGGAAGAGCAAAGCCGAGTCTTTTGAGAATATCCAAAGCCTCCTTGCTTCTTCCTTTACTTTGCAGGTATCTTATCGATTCTGGCAAGAATCTGGCAATTATTGGGACCAAAAGAATAACTAAGAATGTAATGTAAAATCCAGGTCTCCAACCATATGTTGGTACAACTAGATAACCATAAAGTAATCCGATCAATACACCATAAACCCATGATGACTCAACCAACCCTAAGAAGGTTCCTCTATATCTTGCTGGCGCATATTCAGCGATGTATACTGCCGGCAATGGTAATGTTCCTCCAGCACCGAATCCAGCCAAGAACCTAAGAACTGCCATGCTCCCAACATCCCATGCAATCGATGATAGCCCCATGAATACCGATGAAATCGATATCAAGAGTGCCAGTGTCTTCTTTCTCCCAATGACATCACAGATGGTTCCCGACATTATTGCGCCAAAGAACATGCCAACATATGCAGAGCTTGCCAGCATGCCTGCAGTAACCAAGGTTAAATTCCACTCGTTCATGATTGGTTTTAATGCTACTGAAATCAGCATCACATTCATTCCTGTCAGTCCGTAGATTAGAGAGGTTATCGTAAGCATCGTGTAATGAAAGCCTCTCAGACCTGCCTTGTCTAATGACTCAACTACTGAATTTACACTCATACTTCCCATACCGAACTATTGAAAAGATAAAAAGGTGTTGAAAGTGGCAAAAAATGGGGTTAAAGTTTATCTCTAAGAAATTGCTGCCGGTGAGTGTATGAAGTTAATAATCTACAAGAAGGCTTTGGAGGGCATCATCAATGATGTCAAGAAGGCTCTAGATGAGTTCAGGGTAGATTATAAGATTGTACGGGAGATCATCAGACAAGATCTAGGGAGTTCCGATCTTCTTGTAGTGATAGGTGAAGACAGAGACGTTTTACAGGCTTTTCATAAAATCGGAGGATACAGTATCCCTGTACTGGGCGTCAACGACTCCAATGAAGGCAGCTTTCTTACAGAAGTGGCCATCAAGGACTTTCAGGAAGCCTTCAAAAGGGTGATGAAGGGAGAGTATAGGATAGAAGAGGCTACAAGGTTGAGAGTGGTGGCCGATGGTAGGGAGCTACCCCCTGCCTTGAACGAAGTTGCCCTCTTCTCATCGAAAAGTGCTACGCTCATAGAGTATGTGCTGAATGTTGATAGAGAAACCATCTGGAGGGATTATAGCGATGGTGTCATCATCTCCACACCTACGGGCTCTACAGCGTATTCCATGTCTGCTGGAGGACCAATTCTACTTCATAATGCTGAAGCCTTCGCCATAGTGTCTGTAAATTCCCTCGATGTCACAAGGCGACCCTTGATCGTCTCGGATAGATCTCAGATAAAGATAGACGAGATAGGCGGTGGCCATGGATGTGAAGTCATAGTCGATGGCACATACAGGACAAGGGTGAGAGAGGGCCTCGAGACCTACCGTTTACCTGAGCCTGCAAGATTCATGAGACTTTTCGAGCGTTCAAAAACCATGGAGAAGATGGTCAAAAAGGTCAGACTTGCAGAGGAGCTCCTAAAGATGCCCCCGAGCGCCAAGCTCATCCTTAAGACTTTGGAGTATGAAGGTCCTTTGACCCAGAGAGACCTTGTGAAGAAGACGCTACTCCCTGATAGAACGACCAGGCTGGCCCTTGCTCTACTGATTGAAAAGGGGCTGGTTAAGAGAAAACCAACACTTAGAGATGCTAGGCAGAAGGTATATCATGCTGTCTAGCTTCAAGGTCGGATTCGACCTTTATGATGCACCTGCAGGTCAAAAAATTAAGTTTAAATAGTGATAAATTCCCTTCCTTTTCGAGCGAATCGAAATATGTCCAAGAAGAACTCAAATTATAATGCCCCGAACAATCCAGCCGAATCAAAGCCTGGAGCCATGGTCCAAGCAGCACCCTCTGAAGAGAAGGGATTTCAAGAGAGAAGACCTGAGAGAACATCTCCTCCAAACCACATTTACGTTGGGAAAAAGCCTGTCATGAGCTATGCCATGTCAGCTCTGATCCAGCTCACCCAGAGCGATGAGATAGTTGTAAAGGCTCGAGGAATGGCCATTTCTAGAGCGGTCGATGTAGCCGAAATCGTCAGTAAAAGGTTAGGAAACAACGCCTTCACAGTCAAAGACATAAAGATAGATACAGAACTGGTGGGCGCAGGGGAAGAAGCAAGGAACGTTTCTACGATCGAAATCGTCGTGGGCAAAAAATAGGACCAGTAGACCGATTGGTATTGACTGACTCTCACAAGTAGTGAGTCCTTTCTATGCCTAGCTAAGACTACTAGGCATAGGAGAGATTATTGTGTAGTCTGAAGAAATGGCTATATGCTAGGTAAGCACTCTCTAATATGAAGCAAGCCGAGCATGGATGAAAGGCTATGCCCCCCTACCTAAATTCCATAAAGGAAAGAACTTGTGAAGTGTGCAAAAGGCCTTCTCAGTTTTTGTCTCGAGCCATAGATGTTTGTCGATCTTGCATTCGTGAAAACCCTCATAATGCGGTAGAGGTCGCCTTGAAAAACCATGCGAGTGCTAGAAGAATCTTCGGTCTTCCTGAAAGTGTACCTAAATCTCGATCAGGTATAGCCTGCAATCTTTGTGCCAATGAGTGTAGTATAGGGTTGGGTGGGTCGGGCTACTGTGGTCTGAGAAAGAATGTAGAGGGAAGGCTCGTCAGTCTAGTCGCCCCTGCTATGGGGTTATATCACTCCTACCTTGACCCTCATGTTACCAACTGTTGCTCTGCATGGTTCTGCCCGGCTGGAACCGGTTCAGGCTACCCTACATTCTCGCCCTGCGTCGGTCCCGAGATAGGCTATTGCAACCTTGCCATATTCTTCTATGGCTGCAACTTTGATTGTATATACTGCCAGAATTGGTCACATAAAGACGTTACTTCGTCTCATTCTTATGGCATCGACGATCTGGTAGATAGGACATTGCGCAACCCCAAAATTACGTGCTGGTGCTTCTTTGGAGGATCCCCAGAGCCCCAACTTCCCTTCGCTCTCAAAGCCTCGGAGAGGATCCTTGAACTGATGCCAGAATGTGAAAGGGTTCTTCGTATCTGCTTCGAGTGGAACGGATGTGGTCATCCAAAACTTGTGAGAAAGGCTGCTGAGCTCGCCTTCAAGAGCGGAGGGAATATAAAGTTTGATCTGAAGTGCTTTGACGAAAATATGAGCTTGGCATTGAGCGGGGTGTCGAACAGGAGGGCTTTTAAGAACTTTGAGATGGTAGCTCGAGAATTTCATGTCTTAAGAAAAGACCCGCCAGTTCTTACAGCCACTACGCTAATGGTTCCGGGCTATGTGGATGCGGATGAAGTCGAAGGAATAGCTAGATTCATAGCAGGTCTGGACCCAAAGATCCCCTACAGCCTATTGGCCTTCCACCCAGACTTTTTGATGAAAGACCTACCTATTACTCCATTGGATCAAGCCTTAAGTTGCTACAGAGCAGCGAAGAAACATCTAGATCGGGTCAATGTTGGAAACTTGCACCTATTGGGTCATTCGAAGGATTTTATATCCTAAAAAATAAGGATTGGTGTTACTCTATCTCTACCTTTCTTGCACTTAAGATTTCCTTGAATGGTACTGTAACCCTCAAAAGCCCACTTTTGTACTTAGCCTTTGCACTCTCAACCTTGACTGCATGGAGTAGGTAATAACATCCAGTATATGTAACGTCCTCTCTTTTTCCAGCGACACAGAATCCATTTTTCCCAAACGATAGTTCGATGTTTTCCTTCTTAACTCCTGGAAGTTCAATATCAATGATGTAGCCTTCACCCTTCTCATCATGACATACAGTGACGTTGGGTGGCTCCTCATATACCGCGAGTTCTGGTTTGACATACTTAGACATTTTTAACTCCTGTTTTATTTGGAAAAAATCCTTTTTAAGCTTTTCGTAAACAAGGTAACTGAAAATGGCGAGCTTGACATACTTATCGAACAGAGTAGAATCTTTAAGGCTAGAGCTATTAAATCTAGCATCGAATCTCATAAGAGCCAGAAGCGAGAACCCTCCTGGAGATACGTTGGATGTAGTCAACGTTATCGAAGACTATCTCAAGGCCACGGGGTTGAGTACTAGACGCATCGAACCGACAAAGGGACATATCAATCTAATGGCCGAGATGGGGAGTGGAGACTATGGATTGGTGCTTTGCGGTCATATGGATACAGTCCCAATAGGAGATTTGAAGAGATGGAGCTTTGACCCTTTTTCTGGCGAAGTAACGGGAGGTCGCATCCTCGGCAGGGGCGCATCAGATATGAAGGGAGGGTTGGCGAGCATCCTTACGGCTGTTGGAGCCCTTGCAAAATTTGAGACGCAATTGAACAAAAAGATCACTATAGCACTCTTCTGTGATGAAGAGACAGGAGGGCAATATGGATCACGTTGGATTACACAAAATAAATTAATCAAAGGAGAAGCGATGATCATAGGTGAATGCTCAAATCACCACAAGATCGGTCATGCCATCATAGCCGGAGAGAGGGGGGCTCTATGGTTGAGGCTGAGATTTGATGGCACCCCTCACCATGGGAGCAGACCCATGCTAGGAGACAATGCTATAATGCATGCAATAAAAGCGTTATCAAAGGCAAATCCAATACTGCATAAGGTCAAGGCACCTTACGAAGCCACGAAGCTTGTCAGATGGGGCAAAAGGGTCGTTATGGAGGATTATAAGGATAGAAAAGATCTAAAGCCCCACTACGCCATAGACCATTACACACTTAACGTTGGCGTAATCAAGGGAGGGACGAAAGCCAATATAGTGGCAGACTCTTGTGAAGTGGATCTTGACCTAAGGATACCGATTGGTGGGAGTAGGGAGGAGGCAGAAGAGATCATGAGAAGGTTAGTAGAGGGAGGAAAGATAGAGCACATAAACTATGCACCGCCATCTTTCACCCCCCTTGGGAGTGATCTCATAAGAGCCTTGAGAAAGGTGAGTCGATCAGTCTTCAAAGAGAAGACTCCTGCCATATGTATGACTGCTACGACAGATGCCCACTATCTCAGGTCTGCTCTAAACATACCAGTGGTCTCTTATGGACCTGGTTATAAAGAGGTATGTCACGTTTATGATGAGTGGGTCGATATCATAGATATCTTGGGTTGTGCTAAAGTCTACGCCCAAGTGGCTTTTATTCTCTCATCTTGATCGTATCTCCTTGATTACATCCTTGCATGACCATAAACCTCAAGTTCTTTTTATCTTCCCACATCTATCGCAGAATTTTATGCTTTGGCTCCGCCTTTCCACGTCCTCCTTATTTACCATGATGATCTTGTGGACCTGATAGCCATATTGAGATTAACTAGCTCTTTGTCGAGTGTAACATCATTGCCTTCTTCCTTTTTAAGGTGCTCTCTGGGTGTGTCAAAGCAGAGGGTAATCACTTGTGACAAGGCCACTATCGATGCTTCATACTAGCAGTAGAAGGTATCAAAAATTGATTTTTTAATAATTCTTGAACTTTCATGTAGGAAAGTTAATTTAGGAGGAGCCTCTATAATTTTTAAGGGTTTATGTTCCGCGGTGAAGGAGAAGTACTAGCAAGACGAAAGACTCTGGCGGTCCTCCAAGATGAAGTAAAGTCGGTAGTCGACGCAGCAAGAGAGCTCCCCTCTGTCTATTCTTCTGTGTTGAACAACGACCTGATCACACTGGAGACAGCCAGTAAGAAGATCAAAAATGCAGAAGTAAGCGTCGAAGCCCTTAGAAGGTCCCTCACAAGAGAATTGGCCGAGATAGGAGCCATGATCATGAGCCGCGAGGCCGTTTTAAAAACGGCCTATGATATCGAGAACGTGGTGCATTTCATCGACGGAGTCGCTTTTAGGTTTTCCCAGATAAGCAACAAAGCAGTGCAGCCTGGTAACCTGTCAGGAGAAATCAAGGAGTTAATCAACATGGCAGTCGAGATCGTTCAAAGGTTGAGCGAAGTAATTCGATCCTTGACTATCAATCCCGCTCAATCTATCGAGCTTGCCAGCAATGTGGAGAAGTTGGAGGGACAGATTGATAATAAATACAGGGAGATAACGGTGAAGGTATTAAACAAGGTCAATTCTGTCAAAGACCTTTTGGTCCTTAAGGATATAGTCGAAAGGATAGAGAGTATGTCAGATGCATGCTTGGCAGCATCTGACTCTGTCACTATTCTTGCCCTGGGCTTATAAGTGATCGAATGATGCCGAGGATGAGTAAAAAGCCCTTAGGAGAACTTGTAGAGAACAGGATAGTGGTATGGAGTATAGAAGAGTCTAGGAGACTCTTTAATGGGGGCTTTTATGGCAAGCCTATGGGAGTATCAAAACCAAAAGGCTCAGATTTCGATGCCCCCCTAATCCTAGATCTTATTGAGGGGTACTACCTTGCCAAGATAGGTGGAATAGCGATCTATAGGGGGAAAATGGAGAGGAGGATCTCGTTAAGAGTTATGGAGAAGATATGTGACCGAGAGTATACCGACTTCAAAGAAAAGTTCCTCGTATACAAGAAGCTAAGGGAAGCGAACTACGTAGTTACACCGGGAATAAAGTTCGGGTGTGATTTTGCCGTCTATGAGCATGGACCTGGGATAGACCATGCCCCTTATCTCGTTCAGGTGGTAAAGCCCGACGAAAACATCACGGCAACTGGTATTGTTCTATCGGGAAGGCTTGCCACCACTGTAAGGAAGCAGTTCATACTGGCTATGACTGAAGCCGAAAAAGAGAAGGTTAATTTCTTATCCTTTGAATGGTGGAGGGCGTAGACTAGTGAAAAAATTGAAATCTTGGAGTGTAACGCAGGTTATTATAAAGCGCCTTAGTTCCTAAAGTCTTGACCGTCTATACTTATATGCAATGGCGCAGGTTCCTTCTACACTGACCATGCATGATCCTCTGGGATCGTAGGGAGTACAGGTTCGACCAAAGAGCTGGCATTCCTCGGGCTTGACCAATCCTTTTATCACGTCGCCACATCTACATCCAGGCTCGGTATCTCTGTCGATTTCTGGTGCCTTTATGTCGAATTTCATTGTAGCATCGAACTGCTCAAATTCGGGTTTTAGTCGAAGCCCCGACTTGGGAATGTTGCCCAGACCCCTCCATTTTGCATCCTCTAACGCAAAGACTTCATCCATCAGTTTTTTCGCCTTCAAATTGCCATCGGGCTTGGCCACCCTGTAATACTCGTTTTCGACTTTGATATCGCCTTCTTTGACCTGCCTTAAGAGCATCTTCAACGCTACTAGTACGTCCAGGGGCTCAAAGCCAGCAACCACTTGGGGGATTTTGTATCTATCCACAAGAAATTCATAGGCCCTCCATCCTATGATGGCCGAGACATGGCCTGGCAGTATAAGACCTTGGACGGCAACTTCACCAGATGCTAATAGATAGTCCAAGGCTGGTGGAACTGCAAGGTGCGCAGATATTATTGAGAAGTTCTTGGGAGGATTCTGTAAAAGTGAGGATGCTGTAGACGGGGCTGTTGTCTCAAAGCCCACCGCAAAGTGCACCACCTCCTTATTGCTAATGCTCCTTGCTATTCTTATGGCATCCGAGATGCTGTATACAACCTTGACATTAAACCCCCTGGCTTTGGCATGGCTGAAGCTCCTCCCATAACTCGAAGGTACTCTGTACATGTCTCCAAACGTCGTCAGAATCACGTTCTTCCTCCCCTCCAAAAGCTTCAGTGCCAACTCTATCCTCCTAGGGTGCGTAACGCAGACAGGGCAGCCCGGACCTGCTACCACATCGATACTGTTAGGAAGAAGAGCCCTTAAGCCGTGCTTGGTGATAGTATCCTCATGAGTTCCGCAAACATGCATGAATCTATAGCTAGCATTCGAAGCCTCTTTCTCGATAAGTTTGGCTAACTTAGATGCCAGCTCCTTATTTCTATAACCCTTTGTTAAATTGTCTAGCGACAAGCTTATCATTTAGTTTTGTATTATAATATCCGCGCGCTCTTATAACGATTTGGACTATTTGAAGAAAAATGCCCCAAAAAGTAAGAGTCTTAGTTCATGTATCGGGCCTTGTTCAAGGGTTAGGGTACAGACCCTTTGTCTACAAACTAGCTAAGAGACACAACTTAACGGGCTATGTGTTGAACCTGGGGGATGCAGGGGTTAGGATCGAGGTGGAGGGAGGTAAAAAAAATGTCGAAGCTTTCCTTAGAGCTCTTACAGACGAAAAGCCTCCTCTGGCGAACTACACAGACCTGCGTATAGACTTCAAGCCTTTTAAAGACGAATTCAAAGATTTCATGATTGAGAGGAGCTCGAAGGAATCATGTGGTGGTCTGTCTTATCCGACACCAGATCTGGCTATGTGTAAAGATTGTATTACTGAAATCTTCAACCCCCAACTCCGCTTCTACCTTTATCCTTTTACAAGCTGCACCAACTGTGGTCCAAGGTTTACAATAATTGAAGATCTACCTTATGACAGGGAGAGAACGACTATGATAGACTTTCCCTTCTGCCAAGAGTGTAGGAAGGAGTATGACGATCCAAATGATAGGCGTTTCAACGCACAAACTACTTGCTGTCCTAACTGTGGTCCGAGATATGAACTACTGAGAGGGAGAGATGGAAGCCTAGTGAGCGGGGAGCCAATAAGAGAGGCTGCGAGGCTTCTTAACGAAGGCCATATAGTAGCGATCAAAGGCATTGGAGGTTTCCATCTATCTGTGGACGCATACAACGAAGAAGCAGTAAACGAATTGAGGGTAAGGAGGAGAAAGCCCCAGAAACCCTTTGCCGTGATGTCTTCGAACCTTAAGGAAGTGAAGGCCTTTACTTATGTTTCTAAAATCGAAGAACAATTGCTCGAGTCTTTGGCAGCACCCATAATCCTGTTAAGGAAGAAGAGGCCATTCTCCTTGGCCGAAAACATTTCGCCCGGCCTTCACAACGTGGGCGTGATGCTCCCCTACTCTGGAATTCATCATGCCCTCTTCCATCATTCGAAGACTCAAACGCTCGTGATGACTTCTGCCAATAACCCGGACGAACCTATGATCATAGAAGATTACGAAGCGTTTAGAAAAATGGAGGGTGTAGCCGATTACTTTCTTATGCACAATAGAAGGATCTACATGAGATGTGACGATTCTGTTATTAGGGTTGTTGATGACAAGCCCCTGCCCATCAGAAGGTCTAGGGGTTATACTCCCACCCCCCTATCTATCCCACTACCATTCAATAGCAACGTACTGGCGATAGGTGGGGAGTTCATGGTTACTTCTTGCTTAATTAAGAAGGACAGTGCGTTTCTGAGCCAGCATATAGGCGAGGTCGAAGCACCAGAAAGCATTCAATTCTTGGATGAAGCGATAGAGCACCTCATAAATGTCCTGAAGATCGAAAGCTTGGATTCAATTGTCGTGGATCTTCATCCAATGTTCCATAGTCGTAGGATCTCTGAAAGAATTGCCAAAAGGTTTGATGCTCCTATTCTTGGAGTTCAACATCACCACGCTCACCTAGCATCCCTCATGGCCGAAAACAGAGTCAATCTCGAAGATGAAATTGTAGCGATAACATGTGACGGTGTGGGTTATGGCACCGACAAATCGGCTTGGGGTGGCGAAATCTTGGTGGGAGGGTACAATAAGTTTGAGAGAGTTGCTAGCCTGGAACCTCAGTTTATGCCAGGGGGAGATCTTAGCGCGATTTGGTATGGTCGCATGCTTCAAGGCATACTCTATAAAGTCGTTGAAAGGGACGAGCTGGCAATTTTTCTCAAGGATAGGTGTATTGATGGATTCAAGTACGGGGCCAAAGAGGTAGAAATGGTCTTCCAACAACTCGACAAAGGTATAAACACGCCTCTAACGACAAGCACTGGTAGAGTCCTTGACGCTTTATCCTGCCTCCTAGGAGTGTGCTTTAAGAGAACTTATGAAGGGGAAGGGGCCATGAAGTTGGAGTCCATTGCTATTGAAGGAAACGATTCGATCCCCTTGCCATTCAAGACCCAGAGTTTGGTTGATAGAGACGTTCTGACAACATCCTACGCTTTTGCTGAAGTCAAGACTCTTTTACAAAAGGGAGATTCAAGAAGGCATTTAGCCGCTTCTTTCCAAAGGGGGCTGGCTGAAGGCTTGGCAGATATAGCTATAGAAGTGGCCAAGAAAAGAGGCATCGATTCTATCGGTTTTTCTGGGGGGGTTGCCTACAACGAAGCCATGACCAGAATCATTAGAAGGAAAGTTGAAAACGAAGATTTGAACTTCTTGAGGCACAGAATCTTGCCTTGCGGAGATGGTGGATTAGCCCTAGGTCAAGCTGTATTGGGTGCCGCCAAGCTCTTGGCCAAAGATATTAAGGATACTAAAAGACCTCTCTCAAAAGTCTTATAGTTTCCCTAGCATTCGCTCTGTCTATCCTCTCTATAGCGAAGCCAGCGTGAACTATAACATATTCCCCAACTCTTGGTTTTTCAACCAAGGATAGGTCTACTTCCATTTTGGCCCCTCCAAAACTTACGATGCCCTTCACTCCTGTAATCTTTACGAGCTTGCCAGGTACGCCTAGGCACATAATATAATTTTGCACTAAGTGTTAATTAAACATAATTATGGCGACTCTAGCATATTCTGGGCAAGGGGCTTCCGATAGGCTCTTCCAGGATTCTCCTCCCTCCCACGTCAGTCTCAAGTATCACCATCCCTTCGCCTTTTACCACTTCTCCTATGATGGCCGCTTTACTTCCATACTTTGTCGATCTGATGGCTTTGAGGACTTTTTCAGCATCATCTTTTGCTACGCCCATCACAACAACCCCCTCATTCGTAGTCTCAAAGACATCGATGCCTAGCATCTCGGCCACGCCTCTGACC
>JACAEJ010000067.1 GCA_013388925.1 Nitrososphaerales archaeon | reverse complement strand
AGTATAAAGATGTCAAGAAGGCTCTTTTGGCAACCGTCAAGAAGATCAAGGGCACCTTCTCCTTCCTTGCGATTTTCCGCAACCATCCTGACAAAATCGTAGGGGCAAGGAAAGACTCCCCCCTCGTAGTAGGAGTGGGAAAGGATGAATTCTTCCTAGCTAGCGACGTTCTCTCCTTCATCGATCATACAGATAGGGTGATCTTTTTGGACAACTTGGAAGCAGTGATGACCAAAAAAGGCTCTTTAGAGATACTCAATTTTGAAGGCAAGAAGGTGCACAAAAGATTGACCCAAGTAGCTTGGGAGGCTTCTGATGTATCAAAGAAGGAGTTCGCTCACTACACCCTTAAGGAGATCCATGAGCAATCTAGCACGATAAAGAGCGCACTTTATCAAGAGCCGATAAGGTTGAGGGAATTCTGTAAATTTATCAAAGAGGCGAAGAAGTTGTTCATTGTTGCTGCTGGGTCTAGCTTCCACACAGGACTCTTGGCAAAATATCTCTTCTCCAAGGTCTCCAAGGTCTATTGTGAAACCGTCCTTGCGAGTGAATTCGACCAGATTGTGGACTGGGTAAACGAAGATACAGTCATACTGGCCATATCTCAGAGTGGCGAGACTGCAGATGTTCTACAAGCTATCGGGGAAGCAAAAAAGAAGGGAGCGAAGATTCTCTCCATTGTTAACGTTATGAATTCGACCCTTGATAGGGAGAGTGATCTTACACTCCGCCTGAACTGCGGACCAGAGATAGGAGTTGCAGCGACCAAGAGCTTCACGGCCCAGCTTGCCTTGATCTACCTTCTGACTTTCTCCATGGTTGATGGCACTGAAGGTGTAGGTAGGTTTAGAGAGCTTGATGCGGCTATCGAGTATATTCTGAAAGTCGAGGGTGAAGTAACAAAGATAGCAGAAAAGTACAAAGACAGTAACGACTTCTACTTTATAGGCAGATCCACTCACTACCCAGTAGCGTTGGAAGGTGCTCTAAAGCTCAAAGAGCTCTCCTACATACATGCCGAGGGCATGGCAGCTGGAGAATTGAAGCACGGCACCCTTGCCCTGATAGATCATAGAACTCCCGTCGTGGTTCTTAATCCTCATGACAGTACCTATCACGAGACTCTTGGCAACGCGCTGGAGATGAGAGCTAGGGGGGCGAAGATAATAGCCGTCTCTAACGCAAACAACGAGGTCTATGATGATCTCATTCTACTTCCCAAGGTTGATGATCTTTTCTACCCAATCGTGGAGGTCATCCCCCTTCAGATGCTTGCATACCACATAGCTACAGGTAGAGGGGCAGACGTCGATAGACCAAGGAACCTTGCAAAGTCGGTTACTGTAAGGTAAACCCTATGCCTCGGAGGCCATGTAGACGGTGTCGTCCTCCCTGACCCTCTGAGCTACCTTTAGACCGATAGATTCTCCACCTTTTGTGGATCGAACTTCTTTATGCTCTATCTGCATTGATTCTGCGATCTGCTCAAAGTTCGTTGTGCTTCCCTTTATCAGAATCTTATCCCCCACCTTCAGAGGTGCCTTTAGATCGATGATAGCCACCCCTATCTTTGGGTAGTAGTGCGCAACTCTACCTACTTCTTTCATCAAGTCCAATTATGGTCAAATGGTGTAATTAAACTTCACGGCTACTTTAATGGAGTTATCAATCCAAGTACTTCTTATATGTGAAAAATCTGCAAGAAATCATCATACTGTGCAATAGGACTACAGCTACTACTCGATGTATCTTGTCACTCCTGTCGATTCTCTATTTCTGTTATTTTCCCATATACTTCTTTATGCTCCTCAACTTGTCATCCATAGTTCTTGGCTTGTCCCTTCTATCATCTATTCTAAGGTTTGATTCGACCCTTTTTATCCCCGTTTTGAATAGAGCTTCATGGGCCACCCTTACCGCCTCTAATATGGCATCTAACCTTTCCGCTTCAAGGACTGTACCCATAGGGGTGACTTCGTATTTTATGCCTTTAACTTCTTTTATGGCGTTTATCGCCAAGGCTATCTGCCTCCCTACACTCGTATTCCCCAACCCTATTGGAATTATGCTGAAGTCAGCGATTACGGCCATTCTTCCTGAGCTCATAGTTCCATGTATATTATTGGAAGTTAAAAGTATTGTGATAAAGGAATCCAAGAAATAGATGTTGAAGGATTAGCTTTTATATCAATAAAACGGATGATAGAATGGTGCCGGGATTCCCTAGCCTGGTAAGGGGCAGATTCGAGGAAGCCTAGGCCTGGAGTGATTCACAATCAGCCTGTGGCCCGTTTGGGCCTCGTGGGTTCGAATCCCACTCCCGGCGCTCTGAACTTCTATGCCCTTATCTTCATAGGTCTAAGGAACAGATTCTGTACAAAAGCTTACCAAGCACGAGACTTTTGTAAAGTCTCCTTATCTTTAAATAACACATGTTGTCGAGTTAACTGAGTGAACTTATAGATGCGCGCTTGGATTATGGTTTCGGCGAAAAGGTCTAGCCTTGATGTTGGGAAGCTGATTCGGGACGATCTCAACTTTAACGCGATAGAGGTTCTGGGTCCCTTTGATGTGGTCGTTAGAGCCGATGTTAAGAGTCCTCAGGATCTTTGGGAGAACTATATCTCTCTGATCAATTCACTTCCCTTGGTCGGCTCTTGTACAACCTTTCTCTCTATCTTCGAGAAGACCAAGCCCATCGATCAGAAGCCTTCCGCATTCATCCTCATAGATGCCGCCCAGTCTGAGCATATAGAAATCCAAGATGAAATATTCAGGATGAAAGAAGTACAAAAGGTCGACATAGTTCTTGGCACTTATGACATCATTGCTGAAGTCACAGCGAATTCTATACCCGATCTTTTCCAAGTCGTTCGCAGGGTGATGAATGTATCAAAAAATATCCTTAGAACAGTTACGATGGTGGCCTTCTCGGCTAAATAAATCACGAATTGATGACGATCTAGAAGAGATTTGTGAGAGAAAGAGAGGAAATAGGAAAAGTAGGTTATTTACCTTTTCCATTGTGGTGGTGTCCCTAGTTCAACAGTCGCATCTACGAAGGCTTTTATGTGCTCCGTCGGTGTCTCCAACCAGAAGTCGCAGCCAAGAGCTACTATGTCGTATGAATTCATTTTCATCGAAAGGCGCCACACACATAGCCTATATTGATATATCTTGGTTTCGATTGATATATCACAATATTGTGGATATTGCTGCCTCTTTAGCCTTCCAAGCGTATGGTGCAAAAACTGATACGAGCAGGTCATCATCCATCAGTGGAAATTCTTTTCTTAAACGCTCATCCAGAAAAGGGTTTATCGCAGAAAGATCGTTGTAAACACTTGGGACGACAAGCCTTCCTTTTTCATAGACAAGAATTATGGCCCCTGAGGCGCCTGCTCTTACGGCTTTATCTCTAAGCAAAGTGGTTCCAGAAAAACCCTGTCGCTCCTGTGAGACGTGTGCTACAGCACAGAATCTATCTATGGCCAAGAAATCAAAATCCACAAGTTTGACGCTCTTGATCTTAAGACTATGAAAAGCGTCTGATAGGAGGTTTGCGCCCATCTCCGTGACGGTGCACCCTTTTTTTGAGACATTAAAGACTCCTAACCTTTGTAACCTTGATAGAACACCTCTTGCTACACCATCTGAGAGGCCCAACTCTCTTGAGATAGAATATCGACCCACAGGCCCCTCTTCTCTCACAAGAAGAAGCATCGTCATTAACTTAGAAAGTTGAATTCCATGTTTGCGGGCGATATATGTACACCATTCCAAGAGGGAATCCGCATCTTGTTCGTAGGCGCCCTTTTCGTGTTTAATATGCAGCCACCGTTTTTACAGATAGAGGGGATGCATATAAATCAAGATGATGTAGAATTTACTCAAAAAGGTGAAGTTGATTGATTACGCTCTAATTCCATCCGCGTACACTCGGTAGCCTCCGCTAGAGATGAATTTACGAGTAAGGACATAGTGCAGGTGTTACTTTTTGATACTTTCTGATAATAAACAGATAGAATTTTAATAGCTGAAGGCCTAGGTAGGCAGAATTACCCATAAATGTTAAATAGTTTTTGGAGAGGATATATTATTCATGGTCTTAGAGATATTCTCATGGGCCATAATAGCCTACGCATTCGGATTCTTGCCAATCGCATATGCACTGATGGGCAAAGGTGATGCTGGAACAGCTTTCAAGACAGGACTGATCCCAGGATTAGTCACACTAATCATAGCCTTCATAATGTACCGCGACGGGCTTGCCCTTGGTGCAGCTGGAGCAACATATGTACTGGGAGCTACAATACTGGGTATAGCAGGGATGACCTTTACACTGGTAGGCATAGCAGGATTCTATACAGTTCAGGCAAAGACGTTGAGCATCGTGCTTGTCTTCGCGGGCTTGTTCTTGGTGATCTACGGACTCTGGTATATGTACCAATTCATGTCGGTCTTCTCTTTCCTGACCCTATTCCTTGCTGTATTCCTGTACGGTATAGCGTGTTTGGGAGGAGGTCTCCCTGCCTTCGGCATGGGTGCAAAGGCCGGAGGAAGTCTCATAGCCCTCTGCTCTGCCATAAACTTCATCCTGGCTATCTCGTGGCAATTCGGGTGGATCGTGTAATCGGTCTGGAAGAATCCATGTGACCAAGTTCGCAGTTAGGGTCACCCCTTTTATTTTTTCATAAGTAGGATATGTTATAAAAAATTCTCAAAAAACGTAGTTATAGCAAACCTAATATACGCCTTTTCCTAAACCTGAAGGCATGAGCGATAGAGGAGAAATTCTAAAGAGAATGGCTGACAACGTTGTCATTGGAGATGAAGAGGCTGTAAAGAAGGCAGCAGAAGATTGGGCGGGGATGACCAGAGCGGGCAAGGAGAAGGCTTACGTAGGCATTGTGGATGGACTGGCGGCAGGTATGAAGGTAGTAGGGGACAAGTACGAGTGCAAGGAGTATTTTCTGCCAGAGGTTCTTCTATCTGCTGATGCCATGTATGCCGGGCTCGGTGTTCTACTCCCACTTATACCAAAGAAAGATGTGGGGGCTGCAGGGACCATAGTCATAGGAGTAGTCGAAGGAGACATTCATGACATAGGCAAGAACATAGTCAAGGCGATGCTAACAGCAGCAGGCTATGATGTGCACGATATGGGCAGGGATGTCCCAACAAAGGACTTTGTTGATGAAGCCAAGAAATCACAGGCCCAAGTAGTGGCACTGTCCACTATGATGTCACCTACACTCTTGTCCATGAAGGCTGTCGAGGAGAGTCTAGAGAGAGAGGGTATGAAGGACAGAACAAAGACTATCATAGGTGGCGGTACGGTCACTGAAGAGTTCCAGAAGAGGATAAAGGCAGATTCTTACGGAAAAGACGCAGTAGACGCAGTCGACAAAGTGAAGCAACTAATCGACACGGTAATGAAAGCCGTCGAAATGATGAAGAAGAGAGAAGGGCTATAGCCCTTTAACCCATTTTTCATCTCCTTTCAGAAGTAGTAGGACGCCTATTTTTAATTATAAACGAACGATTTTTTTAATCTTTCTTGAGCGTGAGATCAGACTATATTAAGTGTAAGGCTACTTAATGGCTCGGAATACCCGTTTTGATATAAGTGAAGAATACACAAGCCAAACTCGATATCACACTATGGCTTGAACATCGATGCAGATTTTAATGGAGCGAGAGACATATGGGGACGAGTAATCTCTAAGCTCCATGTGGGGCTTCTATCGAATGTGGGGTTGGTTTGACACAGCCCAGAACTTCCTCTACGGGCAGCCTAAGTCCAATGATAATGGAAGAACCCATGTGATTTAGAAGTGAGTGAGTCAAGGTAGGAAAGAGAGTCTAATCGTGATCATAAATACGTCTCAAGAATCACGTAGAATTGTCGAAACCTTTATTTAAGGTACCTATCAAAGGCCTTCTGATCGCTATGTCTTCAGAAGAGAAATATGAAGTTACCTACTTTCCGCACGGAAGGCGGGACTTCTTTCCGACAGGGACAACAGCAATGGCCGCTGCCGAGAAATTAGGAGTGGATATATCTACAGTCTGTGGAGGAAAAGGGACTTGTGGCAAGTGCAAGGTCAGAATCGATGAGGGTTACGAGACACTGGGGCCTATCAAGCCTGGTGAAACAAAACACCTTACAAAGGACATGATCGAACAACACTATAGATTGGCATGCCTGATAAAGGTGAAGAATGCGCCACTAAAGATCTATGTTCCCGATATAAGCAGAGTAGGAAAGCAAAGACTCCAGACAGAAGGGCTCGAGGTACCTGTAACGCCCAAACCTATGGTCAGGAAGTACTTCGTGAAACTACCTGTACCAACCTTACATGATATGAGGGCTGACGAAGAAAGGATCCTAGATGCATTGGGTGATCAGTACGGACTTGATAGAAACAGATTGAGAATAGACTATGATGAGATAGTAAAGAAATACCTCCCCATAAAGCTGAGAGAGGCCAACTGGGAGGTAACCGCTGTGGTGTGGGGCGACAAAGTGATGGCAGTAGAGGCCGGCAATACCTCTGATAGGTGCTACGGCTTCGCTTGTGACATAGGCAGCACAAAACTGGCTGGCTTCTTAATGGACCTGAACCACGGCAAGGTAGTGGCGGTGGGTTCAAGAATGAACCCCCAGATACCAATGGGCGAAGACGTCCTATCGAGGATATCTTTTACCTTGTTCGGTGGCGAGGAAGCCCAGGACAAGCTCCAAAAAGCGGTGGTAGGCGGAATCAATGAGATCATAGATGAATGCTGTGAAAAGGCTGGCGTAAAGACCGATGAGATATACGAAATGACTTACGTTGGCAACGTGGCCATGCAGATGTTCTTCCTCAAGTATTGGCCAAAGCATGTTGCTTACTCTCCCTATCCGCCAGTAGTAAGGCGTGGAGTCTACGTTCCCACAACAAGGTTGGGTCTAAAGGGCCATCCTCATTCAAACGCCTACTACTTACCAGTATTTGGGGGCTTCGTGGGCGCAGATCAATTGGCCTGCATAATGGCAACTCAGATGCTGGAGAGAGACGAGATCACTATGGATCTGGACATAGGAACGAACACAGAGATCGCCGTTGGAAACAAAGACCTAGTAACATGTGACTCTTGCGCCTCTGGTCCAGCCTTTGAAGGGATGGAGATAAAGTACGGCATAAGGGCTTCAACAGGCGCCATAGAGAAGGTGACCATCGACCCATCGAGCCTAGAACTTCATTATAGAACAATAGAGGACGCACCTGCAGTGGGGATATGTGGATCTGCCCTCATAGACATACCTGCTGAACTCCTCAAGTCTGGGTTGATAGACAACAAGGGCAAATTCGTCGAAAAGATGACAAAAGAGACCAACAGGTTAAGGAAAAGTAAAGAAGGGATGTGGGAGTATGTGATAGCTTGGTCGCAAGAGTCAGCTACCGGCATCGATATACCTATCACACAAGGGGATCTAAGAGAGTTGCAGAAGGCAAAGGCTGCTATGCATACAGGTGCTGAGCTCATGTTGAAGTACAGAGGCTTAACAGAAAAGGACCTAGACAAATTCTGGCTAGCCGGTGCGTTCGGGAACTACATAGATCCTGAGAATGCCAGGACCATAGGCATGTATCCTGAGCTGCCGACGGAAAAGTACGTATTCGTAGGCAATGCAGCAGGAACAGGTGCTAGGATGGCTCTAATATCTACAGAAATGAGAGAATATGCAGAGGAGATTTCTAGGAAAGTTGTATACTATGAGTTGGCAGTCGCCAAAGAGTTCCAAGACGAGTATGCTAAGTCCAACTATATACCCCACCAAGACTTCAACAAATACCCCTTGACAAAAGACTTGCTTTATAGACTTGGCCGCATCGACGAGAAGAATAAGTGGATCTACCCAGAGTAGAAAGAATCGCTAAGAGCGTCGATAGAAATTGTACCCTAGAACTTAGGGTACGATATTTATTATATTGGATACTTCAATGGCCATCTTTGCAACTTCTACAGCATTCTTACCGACCAGAGTAATCATAGGCTCCTTACCCCAATCTCCTTTATGGTATATTACATCTGGCACCTTGCCAATTCTTTTGACGGCCTGCTCGGCCCCCCAACTTATGCTCATCCCTTCTATCTTTTTGACTTCAGAGGGCTCCTTTCTTCTATCATAAAATGAGATTATCCATCCTATCTCTTTGCAGGCCTCTATGATTCTTTTTGAGTACTTTATGTTCAGACCAGCCCTTATCGAACCGTCATGCCTGATAACTGTTAATACGGTTTTGGCCACATGTGACGATGCACCGAATTCGGGGCAAGACGAAGCTTTGACGCTTTTCCTTATCTTGACTAGACGACCTGGTATGGCAGCCACATCCATGATGCTATCAGCGAAGGGCAGAGCCATGGCAATGTTGGCCTGAGTTTCAGGAATTAGTCCCGAGAATTCTTTGTGAGTCTCCAATATTGCTACCGCTTCCTTCACATTCTCTATAACATGGTATCTTTCGGCCTCGTTGTAAAGATGGGCCATGGGGTTTACAGGTCCAAAGCCATGACCTATGTTAAATCCAAATCTTATGGCTCTGGTAATGAAATCCTTTGCTTTTTCTACAGCATCTGTTATGCTCCTTCCTTTTGCCAATTCCGCCACTATTGCCGCAGCAAAGCTACAACCCGCCCCATGTGTCGTCTTCGTCTTGATCCTCTTTGCTTCAAAGACTTTGAATTTACCATTAAGGTAGAGAAGATCCAATGCCTCTTTATCAGAGAAGGCATGCCCCCCCTTTATCAGTACAGCCTTGGCTCCGAGCTCAGCAATCTTCTTTGCAGCGTCTTTGGCATCTTTGATATTCTCTATCTTTACCCCCGATATCATCTCTGCTTCGACAGAATTAGGCGTCACCATCGTTGCCAATGGAAAGAGATTCTTAATCATGGCGCTTTTTGCGTCTTTTTCAAGAAGGGGAGTTCCACTCTTTGTAGCCATAACCGGGTCTATTACCAATGGAAAATTCTGCCTTCCTATCTCTTCTGATACCGCTTCTACTATCTCCCTTGTATGGAGCATGCCTGTCTTTACTGCGTCTATGTCTATGTCTCTGATCAAAGCTTCTATTTGGGCTTTTATCACATCTACTGGTACATCGTGGATTTCTTTGAGTTCCATTGTATTTTGCACAGTTACAGATGTTATTACCGTCATGCCATAGACACTCAAAGCCGAGAAGGTCTTCAGATCGGCCTGTATCCCGGCCCCTCCATCAGGGTCTGATCCGGCTATGCTCAAAACTCGAGGGATCATCTGCATATCTGATCACTATTCGGTGATAAATAAAATGTTTTATTACATGGTTATAGAAAGTTTCATGAAAACATAATCTTACAATTCTGTCTATGTGGCCGAAAGGTTTTTAAAAACAGAACTCGGATGAGCAGATGTGATTAACTATGGTATACAAAACTAGACCCGAAGACACGATGTCACCTTATGAGAGGCTAATAACCATCCTTGATTGGCATAAGGAAAAGATCGATAGACTCCCAGCATACAATTGTATCACTACTTATACGATAGATGGCATGGAGATCTTTGATGCATACTGGCCCGAAGCCCACAGAGATCCAGAGAAGATGGCCAAGTTGGGTGCAGCTCTTCATGAGTTATGTGGCTTCGAGTGCGTTGAAGTCCCATTCGAACTGACCCTTGAAGCAGAGGCACTTGGCATTAAGTTGGAATTCTTTGAGGGCAAGATAAAGTGGCCTTCAGTAAAGGAGTACTGGGTTAAGAAGGTGAGTGATCTCGATATCCCAAGGAAAGTTGAGGAGATGAGAAATAGGGGCAGGGTTCCTGTCGTCTGCAAAGCGATTAAGATGCTAAAAGAAAGGTACTATGGGGAAGTTCCGATACTTGCCAATATAGACTACCCATTCCAAGCTATAGGCGGCTATATAGTTGACACCTCCTTATGGTACAAATACATGAGGAGTAATCCAGAAGAAGCTCATAGATTCATGGAAACGCTCGGGCCACTCTTCGATGAAGTTGCCTGTGCATACCTAGACGCCGGTGCTGATATACTCGCCATTAGAGAGGAGGCCTCCTCACTTGCCAATATTCACCCTAAGACTTTCAAAGAATTCGTTATGCCTGTTCTCAAGAATTCAATAAGAACAATGAAGACGCACGGGCGTGTAATTCTTCATACTTGTGGTGAGTGTTGGTCCCCAACTGTAGAGAATGTAAGCAACCTTGTTGCATGTGGTGCTGATGCGTTCACGGTCGAGGAGGGCACTCCTATGCTCGAACTAAGGAGAATCGCCAATAAGATATATGGGCCATGGTACCCGGTAGGTGGAAACCTGAGCGCCTTCAAGGTTCTGCATGAGGGACCCATCGAAAAGATAAGAGATAGGGTCAAGACAGTCATAGAAGACGGCAGCGATATGCCTATGATGGGATGTGATATCTGGTTGGAGACCCCCACCAAACATGTGAAAGCGTTCGTGGACGCCGTAATAGAATATGGAACTCCGCCACCATGGCATAAAGAGGGCGTCGACAAATGGGTCCCAGCTGGGCTGAGGGAGGCTAAATAAAAGAGGTGCTATGGGATGGGTATACCAGTGCATAAGAAGGAGTTCACGATCCCAACCAAGATAGGAGATAGCCTAAGGGTTAGAATCGAAAAGGTAGGAGCAGGATGGGATAGAGAGAGGATCCACCTGATCTATAGAATAATTCGAGGCGAAGATAGACGGCATTATCCTGCAGATAGCGTTGCTCTCTACCTAGAAGAGTTAGAAGCTATCGCAAAGTGTCTGGACCTGAAATATCTCGAAAAGGAGATGCCAGATTAGAGGCTTTTTAGTAGAGAGATCTTATTCTCTCTACTAAAAAGATTTATTTTCCAAAACAAAAAGCTTACGTGTAACGATTTTGACAAGCTAATGTTTGTTGTATCGCGCTCTCATTCGAGTTTCTATAGAAACCTTTATTTCAGAAATGCCAACCTAATAAAATATGCCAAAGTGGGTCTTTGTTACTGGAGGCGTAATGTCGGGCTTGGGCAAGGGCATAGCAGCTGCCTCCATCGCAAAGCTTCTTATGATGACAGGATTAAGAGTCTCAGCAGCGAAGATAGACCCATACTTGAATGTCGATGCTGGCACGCTGAATCCTATAGCCCATGGAGAGGTTTTCGTCTGTGATGATGGTTCTGAGTGTGATATGGATCTAGGGAATTATGAGAGGTTCCTCGACAAGCCCTTGACGCGCTACCATAACATCACGAGTGGT
>JACAEJ010000060.1 GCA_013388925.1 Nitrososphaerales archaeon | reverse complement strand
GGAGCAGAATAGGGAGGGCGATAGGCTCGCTGAGTCTAGCACTTCATAAGAGGCCGAGTGAGTTTCTGGGATTGCAGCCCGATTCTTTCGAAGCCTTTCTTTTTGATAATGAGATTCTTGCTCAAACTCTGAAAGAGCGTGAAAGAAGGATGAAGAGGCGATAGAATTGGCCTATTGTACTGCTAATGACGTAAAGGCAAAGCTCAACATACCAGTCACAGATACAAGCGAGGATACTGCAATTACAAGCTTCATAGAGCAGGCTGATTCCTCCATAGATGCTTTGCTTGAAGAAAAGGGCTTCACAGTCCCTCTAACTACAGTTCCTAGCATCATCAAGCATTCTTCAGCAGATCTGGCAGCTTCCTTGTTCAGATTCAGAGAAGCTTCTCCTGGAGAGATCCGATCTCGCTATGAGCAGGCCAAGGAGCATGTAGAAGCATACGTTGCCCAGAAAGGCAAGGGCCAGGCCATCAAGCTCACGGAAATCTCGGAGGACAGGCCTCTATGAAGGACCACATTTTGAAAACTTTGAAGAAAGGAGAGTGTATCAGAGTAGACTGGCTGGATGCAAATACGATAAAGAACATGCCAGCTGGCGAACCTGTCACAAGCCCAGACTATCCTATGACTACGATAGGCGTATTTGAAGGGATAATTGAAAGCGAGAAATTGAGCTATCTTACCATAATCGTTGAGTCTTCTGATTATCATAAGGATGTGACTCTGATACCTTTACCTTTACTTGTAAAAATTTCGAAGTCCAGAGTCCCTCTAAAGCAAGTCAAGATAACGAACTATTGTAGGAGCGTGAGAGAATATGAGCGAAGAAAGAGAGCATAAGATCGTTGTTAGAGATGGAAAGATAGCAGTTGGCGAAAGGGATTATCGTGCCTTCTTGGCTCTTACTCTTGTTGGAGGATTAATAGCTCTGCTCTGGAAGGGGGACTACCAAGCTGCCAGTGTTCTTGGTCCTCTGGCTGGGTCTGCAGTTGCCTGGTATTTTTCAAGAAAGGAAAAGAAGGGTTGACCTGTGAATCAAGATAACCCCCCTGAAAGTACAAATTCAAAGGGAATAGGAGGAGCTAGGCCACACCAGAAAGGATTCTTTGGCAGATCTGCAAAGAAGGCAAGCATAACTATCGATGGAGCAATAGCTATACTTGGTGCTAGATTGAAGTGGTGTGATGGCAGGATCGATCTGTATGAAGACGAAGAAGATAAAAAACTCAAGTACCTTGATAACTTGAGTAAAATAGCAGGCCCTCTTATGCAAGCCTTCAAGCTAAGAGGCATTGAAGTTAAAGATGAGCAAGATTTGGCCAAGATTTTTGAGGAGATAGCTAAGCGCAGAGAAGGCAAGAAGATCGTAAGAATATTCATCGAATGATTTGAGTTTAAATATGGAAGGGGGGGTCGGTGTTTTCACAACGCCGTATCAACGATCAGATCGCTGAGATAATATTCGATGATCCTCTGCTCTTCTGCGAGCTTGTGTTGAAGTGGAAGCCCTTTCCATATCAAGAAAAACTGCTTAGAGATTCATCAAAGAGGATAGTAGTATGTGCAGGGAGGCAGGTGGGCAAATCCACCACTATAGCTGCCAAAGCCATTCATTTCACTCTGACACATCCCAGAACTACCACGCTAATCGTCTCAGCAACATTAAGACAGAGTATGCTCATGCAAGACAAGATCCTTGATTTCATAGAAGGCTCTCCGATCCGGAGAAGTGTAACATATCGCTCTAGGACAAGACTGCGTTTTAGTAATGGTTCCTGGATCATCGCTCTCCCTGCTGGAAGGTATGGAGCAACGTTAAGAGGCCATACAGCCCATCTGATAATTCTTGATGAGGCTTCATTCATATATGAAGAAGTAATATCTAACGCTGTTCTCCCACAGATATCAACGACCGATGGTGCGATATGGATGCTGTCCACCCCCTGGTCCAAGGACCACATCTTCTACCGTGCCTTCACCTCGCCAGAATGGAGCAGCTACCATCTTCCGTCTTCAGCAAACCCTCTGATCAAGAAGGAGTTTTTGGAAGAGCAGCGCGTGCTGGTAGGGGATAGAAGGTTTAGGCTAGAATATGACGCAGAATTTGTAGAAGACGAGGATTCATTCTTCCCCATGGGTCTCATACAATCGTGTCTGAGCGATTATGAGCCAAGAGTATCACCAAAAGGAGAGAACTATATGGGCTTTGATTTCGGGGGCAGAGAGGACCTTAACGCCATTACAACTGTTGAAAGGCAAGAGAACAAGATCATCGTTCAATACTGCAAGGCTTGGATGCAAGATGACTATACTGGCGCGACCCTTCAAGTTCATGACCATCATAGAGCATATTCACATAGAATAGTGTGCGTGGAGGAGATTGGAGCTGGCATCTCAGTAGTTGAGCATCTGAAGGAGCTGAAGGCGCTGACTCTGTCTGTCAAATCTTCGGATATTCAAAAAGTTCTACTCAATCTTAGAACGTTGATGGAGAGGAAGGAGATTTCAATATCCCATGATCTGACTGAGCTGATAGCGTCCTTAAACTGTATTGAATTTCAAAGAACTAGGACGGGAGGTTATACCTTCTCTCACAGATCAGGGACCCATGATGATCTAGGAAGGGCTTTGTCTCTTGCCTGCTGGGCAGTCAGGCAAGGCTCAGGAAGGTTCGTGCCTCTATCAGTCTCTTGAGGAAAGATTTTCATGAAGCTCAAAGTTCTACTCGAAAGAGAGCCAAGGAAGATCTTCAGAGTCAATAAGAGCTTTCAGACGAAGAGCATCATTACAGATCGGACTATGGCTGTTGCTGAAGCCTTCGGGATAGGTCTTGACACTAGAAGATTCCCAGTCTTCAAGAACTTTGCAGTCGACATCAATCCAAGGGATCTGGTCTATATTACAGGGGAGAGCGGGTCGGGCAAATCTGTTCTATCAAGAGAGCTTGTGAAGCAGATCAAGGTGTACAAGGACGTCTTCGGCGAGGCAATCACTGACAAGGACCTGAAGATTGATCCCCATGAGGTTCTCGTTCACGGAGCAGGACCCTCCACAGAAGAGGCTTTGCGCAATCTTTCCATGGCAGGCTTGAATGAAGCCTTCTTATTCCTCAGGAGATATAGGGAGCTCAGTGACGGCCAGAAGTATCGATACAAGATCTCGAAGATGCTGGCCAGCGGGGCCGATGTCTGGGTCATGGATAAGTTCTGTGCAACCCTCGACAGAGAGATGGCCAAGGTTGTAGCGTTCTGCCTTCAGAAGGTTGCCAGAAAGAAGGGCAAGACGGTCTTGGTGGCCACAACTCATACAGATCTCTTTGAAGACCTCGGCCCATCAGTCTTTATTGAAAAATCGTTTGGAGAAGATGTCAAGGTCACGTACCTTAACGAGGACGCTCCAAAAGAATGCTCAATTGTGCGAGGTATTAGAATCGTACAAGCGTCTAGGACAGACTATGGGCCTCTTGGTCGCTTTCACTACAGGTCGGGGCTGCCGCCGTCTCTGAAAGTCTTCCAAATGGTCCTTGGGGATAGAACAATAGGGGTCATCGTGTACACACCAAGTCGGAGGAAGTACTTCGGCCGCAGTATCTACCTTGGGCGCTCCTTCCCACTTGAAGAGGTGAACCGTAACTTCGCCTGCATCAGCCGGGTAATCATACACTCGAGATACCGATCTATCGGGTTGGGAACGAAGCTGGTCAGGGAGACCCTAGCCTTGGCCGGCAAGAAGTACGTTGAAGCCATAGCGGTCATGGCGAAGTATGCGCCCTTCTTCGAGAAGGCAGGTATGACCGAGGTTCCCGAGGCCCTTGAGAGGAGGGGCAAGAAGTACTACATTTGGGTTAAAAATAGTAAAGATCATAATTAAAGAATCCAATACGACTTACGTCTGCGCTTCTTCTTTGCTTTCTTTTTCCTGCCGATTCTAACCTTTTTGTAGCATACCACTTCTCCAAAGAAGTCCCTGATAGGAACCCTCTTGAACTTCTTTTGGGGCGACCTAAGCTTCGTCACTGGTTGCCTAACTATTCTTGTTGTCTTTCTAGAATACCGTCAGGGATTTTAACTTCACCATCCTATGCTTTAGATACAGGTCGCCAGGCGAGTGCCAGAGCACCGCCAACTATCCCTAGTATTGCGCCTATAAAGAAACCGCCCATACCCAGCAGGCTGATTATAGAGAAGGCTAGAATTATTGCGCCCCAAGTCGTATGCTCTGCTGGACGAGCGTTGAGCATTATTGCGCCAACGATGACAAGTATACTGGCCACTAATCCTGTAAGCGAAAGACCGATCATAAAACCGATGGGGACTCCAAAGCTTCCCATCATATCATGCCAGCCTCCCATCATGCCTCCGAATCCGCCCATCATACCGCCAAAACCTCCATACATGAACCACATGGATGATACTAATCCAGCTACGAGCATCAGTATTCCACCTATCAGGGATAAGATGAAAGCAACTTCAGGTTTCTCTTGCGAGGCCATTTATCCACCTCCATCATTTATTATACTCTTACATACCTATAAATTCATCCTCCAGCCCTGTAGTGGATATCTGAAACGAACGGAATCTTCACACCCATCTATCTGATAATCTCGAGCATCTGGGTGGCCTTCACTATTTCAATTCCTTTGAAAGACTTCAAAGCTAACAGGTGCCTGTCTCCTGTCACTATGTAGTCAGCCTTTCCACCGTGCGCCGTGTTAAGAACGATGTCGTCATCTGGGTCTTCCTCTATTACCTTAAAACTTGACCTTACCGTAACTACCTTAGATTTACTTACCAGACTTGATAGGAACCTATCAACTTGAGAATTTCTAACATCGCTGAACTTCTCTCTTGAGAGAACGTCGGCCAACTCTGCCAACATCTGCCGAGACAAGACCATTGAGTGTGCTTCCAACAACTTAAGGAGCAATCTTCTAGGCTTCCCTCGGCCTATAAAAGCAGACACTAGAACGTTTGTGTCAACAACTACGCGAACCATTCGACGCGCCTTGTTCGGCTCTCTTTTCCCGCCTGTATGCTTGAATCTCTTCTAGGATTTCTTTTTCGGTTGGTCTCTTCTTTCCCTCGTACTTTTCGTCAATCTCCTTAAATAAAGATCTTAACTCCTCTCCCAATGGAGGAACCTTGAGTTTTGTGACGACGAGTTTGTCACCCTTCCTGTAGACTGCCAGCTTTGTCTTTGGCGCTATCTTCAACTCTCTTCTTAGTTGTTGAGGTATGACGATCTGGCCTTTTGTCCCAACGACAGCGATTTCAGGCTCTTTTTGCTCCATTTCTCCCACCAGTATAACTTTCATACTTGAAGTATAAATAGATTTACCCTTATACCTGAATCTTTCCAGAAAGGTGTCATATTGAGTATGCCATTACTCAGACAGTAGGATGAATCAGCACCGTTGTATCTAATCCTGGAAGTAGCCTTCAAGGGGGAGGGGATGATAATTAATGATGAATCGAACTAGAGGGGAAATGATCTGTCCCTGGCCACAGAAGGTTCGAACCATGACTGCTTTGTATGGATTAGAGCCTATCTGGTCCCCCATCTTAGATAGTACTTCGTTCATTTCTGAATTTGCTGTCTTCATTTAATTTCGTGCATATCTTACGCGTAACTTACTTCTCAAAACGAAAGCTTTTAAGTTCTTTGTTGTATAAATACAACATATGTTGGAAGAATACAACATCAACCAGACCACCCTGAAGATACTTGGACTTTACAATAACGACTATAGGAGATCTTTGCATTTAAGGGAGATAGCGAGAGAGACCAAAGTAGATGTCAAAGCCATACAATTGCAGCTCAAAAGATTAGAAAAGATGGACGTTCTCTCGAGCGTCTTTAAAGGAAGGAACAAGGAATACTGCCCGAATCTGAGCAATTCAATCACGAAGTATTACATGATATTGGCAGAGACCTTCTCATCCATCAACTACCTCACAAGAAATTTTCTTATCAAGAAGACTGTAAACGAAATCAGAGACAAGATAGAAGGCGCGATCATACTGTTTGGAAGCTTTGCCAAAGGAGAAGCAACCGAAGAAAGTGACGTTGACCTTTTTATTCTGACTGATAGGAAACTTGATAGGAACGCTCTTGTGGAAGCTGGTAGCCTCATCGGAAGAGTGATAAGCGTGAAGTCTTCAAACAAAAAGCGATTCCTAGAAGGGTTGAAAAGCAATGATCCGTTGGTAAGAGAGGTTGTTTCCAATCACATTCTGCTGAAAGGCATAGATGACTTCTGCGATATCATGTGGCGATACTATGCAAGACAATAGAAGATACCTGATATGGTGCTTCAAGCAGAGCAAGGGAATAAGGCTCGTTAAGCCTTCGGAGAATATTGTAAGAGCGTACTTGGAGAAATATACTCCAGCGAATGAAGTGAGTGTATTTCGGCTGTGCATTAGAATGTAACAATTTTATCACTCTCCTTGATGATATCATATAAATCTCTCATCGTTGACAATGGACACATTTCCGAACCTTTGGATTGACGAATTTTAAGGCACGTACCACAGGCAAATATTCTGCCACGGTTATTAACAAATGCCTTCATCTGCTCTGTGACCTTGAATTTATCAGTATCAAGAGACTCACACTCCACGCCTCTTGCCAATAAGAACACCTTTACTTCATCGCCTTCTTTCAAGGCAAAGTTCCCGAACCGAAAAGCGTTCCATACGGTTTCCGATTCATTCGAATAGATTACGATTCCTATCTTCATGGTTTCACTTCCTTATTTTTAGCACAACCGAAATGTCATCTTACTATCAAACGAGATATTTATTCATTTAGCTTCCTATTTTGGGGTTAAAGCGAATTTTATCGGTATTATGAGCTCCCCTTATACCCGCACCACTCATACTAGGACCTATATGATCTCTATTTCAGAAACTTATCTCTAACAATGGGGTGGGAGAGGAGAGGCTTACCCACCCCATCTACTGGGAGCGCAGAGTCGCTGTCGTCTTTGTTTGGATGGATAATCCATCCATATTGTCCATTTATAAACATTTTGGATTTATATGGTTACTAGAATAATACGAGTTTTTCAAACGGGTCAGAGAAGTAAAAGGAAGAATCCACGTATTCTATTTTGTCTTTGCGTGCTCTTTCTTGCCATCGGAGAGCTTCAGAACAGACTTTAACCCCGGCTTGACCTCTTCTATGGGCTTAAATTCTATATAATCGGCCTCACAAGCACCCTTGAAGAGCTCCTCGCCAACCTTTGTTCGGACCATGACAGTCGACCAGCCATCAGGAGAACCTACCGATCCTACAGATATATCCGCATGCTCTGCCGTGAAGTCCTTGCATATGTGGCATCCTCCTCTAACATGAGCCTTGATTTCATCCAAGGGCACACTGATAACCTCCTTGTCTTCTGCATAAGCAATGAATTTGCCCTTCGTTATGGCAAACTTCTTGACGTTGTTCATATCGATGCCCTTCGACGCTACAAACTTCACCAGGTCCTTATACCAAAAACTCTCCATGCAGAAGAGCCCCACGACAAACTTTACATGACTTCCTAGCTTTGAGCAGGCTTTGTCAACATATTGCATCTTCCTGACGGTCTGGACTTCACAAGGGACTCCAACAACCCCTACCCTACTACTGGCGCAGTCCTCTACCGCATATCTCAGCCCTATGGTTACAGGGCTTGTCGAATACTTCGTCCCAGACGCTCCTACCAGTTGGCTAGAATCGAATACCACGTTGGGCCAAGGTCTCCATATGTCCCCCTTTGTCTCATAATCTCTGCGCCAAGGCCTCCATACATCTACATTTCTCTTGGATGCTACCACACTATCGACGAGCCCTTTGTCCAATAAATACATCAATAAGGTTGTGGCTATCCCACCATCCTGAGCGACGCCCGAAACTTCTTTGATCTTCGATTTCGCTGCATAGACCGCAGTATATACTCCCAGGCGTTCGTCCTCGTTTCGAACCCTGCCGAAGACGGCTTTATCCATCTCGTCATAATCATAGACTGTTCTCGGGCATGTATACCAACAGATTTGACATTCATAGCATGGTCCTACAAGTTTTGGGAGTTCGTTCTCGAATCCTATTACGGAGAAGGGGCATGATGCAAAACAGCCACCACAGAAGGTGCACTTGTCTGCATCTATCACATCATTAAAGAGGTCCTCGAAGGTTTTGGGCTTGACACCTAGTACGGATTCGTACTGCTCTGCCTCTTTTACACCATAAAATAGAAAGTCGCTAGATGTCTTGGGTTTGGCCGACATCATTCATCCCCACAGGGTTTAGCATTTGATTATTTAAACCATTCAATAATATTTAAACTATTTTCTCAAAATCTTCACGTATTGAACTTTATAGCATCGGCAACATTGGATGGATACTCAATGAAGTAGTTTTGATTACTTGGAAACTAGAGGCCTAGCTAACTCTCTTATTTTCGAATCCCATGACTCTGATTTTATGACACCACTGGCTACCAAGATACCAAAGGCCCCCAGCTCTAGCGCTATGGCAACATCCTCGCCCGATGTAATCCCTGCCCCACAGATCAGCTTGACAGAATCTCTAACTCCTCTTACCTCATCAACGGATCTTGATATCACATCAGGTTTGACCTTAGATACCGCTCTGCCTGTCCCTATGAGCTCTGGAGGCTCGACCGCCACATAATCTGGCAGAAGGACAGCTCTATCCTTCACCTCCCTGGGAGTCTTGGCACAGACCACAGAATATAGCCCCAGGCCCTTGAGTCTAGGTATCAGTTCCTCTATCACCTTGATGGGTACCCTCCTCTCGCTATGGTTCAGTATTGTGCCAACTCCTCCACATGCCTTTACCACTTCAGGTACTATGAAACCTGTTGTACTGCCAGGTTTGGCCAGATCTGTGTGCTGAGCAAAGACAGGTATGGTGACAGACCTAGCAACTCTAGAAAGGTCGGGGGTTGGTGGGGCAAGAACGATCTCAACATCAAGCTCCTTTGCTACTTTCTCTGCAACCCTTGCCAATCTTATGGCTCCATCGCCCGAAACCTCAGGGTAGTTCTTGAAGTTTATTATCATGATCTTCTCTCTCATGCTCAAGCCAATATCGCCCATTAAATTCACTTTCCTCTAACGATGCCGGACAGCTTATGTACGTTCGGCCACGATGGAATCGATCTATTCTACAGGTTTGAGCCTTCCTTCTAGCTTCTTCAGCACAGCTGCAAGGGTTGTGTACTCCATCTCTTCTGGGCCTAGCCTGGCTGGCATGAACGGACCGTGCCGCCTCATATAGTCCGCTGCCGTGTTGGCCATATCTCTTGCCCTATCGAAGGCTGGATCGTCGAACATGTCTTCTGGGCCTACGAGCTTACCTTCGTTGAGCTGAAATCCAACAGCTGCAACTCTCGGAGGACCATCGAATCTAGTGCACTTGGCATTTCTTATCGGGACGGGCATCAGAGGCCCATTATGTGAGCCCCTCATCCATCCCGCGACAAGGTGAGGGAAGGCAAAAGGCTCGAGAATCTCTCCAACTGCAGGCAAGCCATGCTGCCCCCTTGCGAACATTACAGGATCGTCCTTGCCAACGTATCTCCCAGCGATAAGGGACAGTCTTGAAGTGCTTGCAACTGCTGCTAAAAGGTTGTCGGTGCGCCTAAATATCGAATGGATTACGTACCTTCCTGTAGTCCCTATCAGGGCCAGTAGGTCGTAAACTTCATCAGGAGCGTGAAGGTCCACCACCTTGTGCTCGTATATGTCCATCACCCTAAAAGTAAAACCTTTGTGAAGTTGTTCGTCTATGACCAAGCCTGCTGTATTGAAAGGATCTGCGTAGATCTTGTAGAGGGGAAGGTTCCAAGCTCCAGGCTCTGTCTTGTCCGCCATAAAGATTACTACAGGCTCGCTGACACGTTCCTCGAACTCGGCCTCAGCAACCCCTGGTCCCATGCCTTTGACATTCCCAGAGAAAGCGGTTACAAGGAGGTCCTGGCCAGCGGCGTAGAGCTTCAATTTCTTTGAGACTCTTTCTGTCACCTCGCTAAAGGTATCCCAGGCCAACTTATGAATTTCCTCATTATCCACGCCCTTGCTATGGGTCATTATCAGCTGGAGGTCGTCTCCTACGTTTGTGACATGATAGTCTATGAGCAGACCCGATTCTCTTGCTCCTCTTAGCTTTTCTGATGTAGCTTTTATCTGGTCTGGATGAACCACATGATGGCCTACCAAGCTTCCAACATCTGCCTTGATCACAGAGAGTGTAACCTTCAATCTTTCACCTAGGAAGCATCTCTGATACTTTGTGATAAACCTTTTGTGTAATCTGAGGCAATCATAAAAAATCTTTTACAATGGTCCCTTCTGAGAAACTACATTCTTCTTTTTGTGTAACTCTACGGTCTGCTTTAGGAATTCAATCAGAACCAAAAGCACCAAAACTGTCACGATGATCAATATGCTGGCCTGTACAGCTCCTGTCAAGGTCCCTGCAGGAATCAACTCGTTTATGATTTTCAAAAAGGCTCCATATGTGGCCGCCGTTGCGAAGATGAACACTGGCCAAAAGGTTACGAGCCCGTAGATCGGTTTAGTTCGCTTCATTATGAAGGATGTGCCTATGACCAGACCTATGGAGGCGAGTAGTATGTTACATATCCCGAAGATGGGCCAAATGACCCCTATCTCTCCAGTGTAGAGCAAGTACATCCAGAATAGGGCACTAATACCGGCTGCAAGAACCGCACCTGGCAGACGATTGGTTGGATTGGATGATTTATGGGCCCAGCTGAAGGTTTCTTGGAAGAAGAACCTTGACATACGGGTGCCATGGTCCATGATGGCCATCGTGAAGATCGCTAGGAACAGTATTGAGAACTGATACCAGAGTGCCATGGCCTCCTTGCCTCCTAATATCTTCGAGAAAACTTGGGTCATACCTACAGCAAAAGATACAATGCCACCAGTCCTTGCCTGCAGATCTAGTCCCACACTCCAAGATATTTCGGGCAGAAGTACGGGTGTGAGACCTGTTTGGGCGTAAGCCGTTGGCGATGCGTTGATGGCAAAATAGTCTCCAGGTATCATGATCGCTGCTAGTGATAGGGCTACGACCGCACATAAGCTCTCCAGAAGCCAACCTCCGTACGCAATTGGTCTTATATCACGCTCATTTCTGACCAATTTTGGGGTCACACCCGAGCAGCAGAGACTGTGCCAGCCAGATATGGCGCCACAAGTTATGATTATGAATAGAAAGGGCCAAAGCGCACCGGGTACTACGGGCCCCCCACCTTGGATGTATTGGGTGACGGGAGGCATGTTAAAATCAGGATGAACCAAGAAGACCCCAACTACAAGTAAAGCGATAACACCTGCTTTTATGTAGGCGCTCAGATAGTCCCGTGGAACAAGGAGCAGGTCTGTTGGTAGAATCGCTGCGATAAAGGCGTATAATCCTATAAGGATAGTGAGTTGCTCTTTGGTGAGCGTGAAGTAGGTTACAAGGCTAGACTCAGGTATCAGAGAGCCGATAAGGAAGAACGCTAGAATGAGTCCCACGCCTAGAAGAGATGCCTCAGCAACCTTTCCTGGTCTAATGTGGCGCATATATATACCTACAAACAAAGCGATGGGAATTGTCACGATAGCGCTGAAAGCTCCCCATGGATTATTCTCCAACGCAGTGACGACACCTAAACCGAGCCCAGCAATGCACGTTGCTGCAAGGAAGAGTATGCCTATCATCACTGCGCTTCCTCCTATCCTGCCAAGCTCTTTTCGTGCAATCTCCCCTACCGATTTGCCACCGTGCCTCACAGAGGCGAACATGATCACCAGATCGTGAACTCCGCCCGCAAGGCAAGTAGCTGCGAGAATCCATATAATGCAAGGCAACCATCCATACTCAACTGCCAGTGTTGGACCGATGAGGACACCAGCCCCAGCGATGGTAGCGTAGTGATAAAAGAAGACTACACTTCTTTTGGTAGGTATGTAATCTTTGCCATCGTTCACCTGAACCGCAGGGGTGGTTCGACTTGGATCAATACGTAGAATCTTATTCGCTATGAACTTCGAGTAGAATCGATAACCCAAAAAGAAGATGCATATGGCCACTGCCAGAATGGTAGCTGCATTCATCTCATAGCACCCTTCATGGCCGAGGCAGACGGTGGTATGGTCTCGGAAAAGCAGGTCTGAAGCTCTTTGCAAACCAGTCAGAGTATTCGGCTTTATATCTCGGGATTACTAGTTTTAGCGACTCAAGAACACAGTCCGTAATACCATCAGGATCGAGTCTAGCCCTGACGTTCATTATAATATCGATAGATTTTGAAGGAGGGGGCAACACATTTGTGAAGCCTACGCCTTGCCCAAGATTCACCAGACTGGCCTTGGCCGATCCCTCTACAGTCGAGAAGTTGAGTTTTAGGTGTACTACTTGACCACCCTTGCCCTCTATTCTTTTGCCGATCTCTTCCATCAAATCATTGACAAACTCTTCTGGCCTGATGGTCTTTTCAGATGTTACCTTCCAAGAGCCATTGAACCAACCGAGTTCGGTTTCCGCAACGCCGTACAAGTCATAATCAACATCGATAGAGGAGCGGGTATGATGCTCCCTTTCCATTAATATCTTCACCAACTCATCTAAATTGTAACCAGTTCTTGCTGAAAGGGGGACCAATTCCGCCCCTTGGTTGATATCGCCCAAGAGGCTCTTTGTTTCTGCGAGTTGTGGCTCTTCCACCAAATCTAACTTATTGACTCCAACTATGTCTGCCTCCTTAATCTGCCACGAGATAAGAAATCCTAAGGGTGCCCTTGGAAGTATAAGATTGAACTTTCGATTATAATCTAGGATGGTGGACGCATCTACAAGTACAAGAAAGGGTGATAGGCTAATTTCATCTCCATAGTACTGCCTCAAAGGTGCATAGACCGTCGCAAGGAGGTCTGTGCAACTTCCAACAGGTTCCGCGAGTATCACATCAGGTTTGATCTTAACAAGAATCTTGTGAAGAGAATCTACAAAGTCTGGAAACTTACAGCAGAAGCATCCTTGCAAAACCTCTGCGCAAGAGAATCCAAAATCTCTAATTGTTTTGGTATCGACGAGGACTTCGCCTTGGTCGTTGGTAATAAGAGCCACCCTCTTCCCTGATTTCGAGGCTAATCTTTTCCCAAGTTCTATCATCAAGCTGGTCTTACCCGCACCAAGAAATCCGCCTATGAATGCCAGCTTTACTTTCTCTGTCATGAAATTTTCTTCCCAAAAGAAGTGCTAAATCTTTTTAAACATTGTCTTAAGTATTTCTTAAGGAATGAAGGAGCCTAAGATCTCTAATTTTCGAACCCTGCTCGAAGTGGTCGATACGAAGAGTTTTACCAAGGCCGCCCAGAACCTTAGGACAACAACAGTCACCGTAATGAATCAGATGAACAAGCTGGAAGACTACTTCATGGTTAAAATCTTCGAAAGGGACTTCAGAGGGGTAACCCTCACCAATGAGGGCAGACAGGTGGTAAACGTCGCTAGGAAGATCTTGGAAATTCTGAACAGCCCTAGCATCGTCGCTTCTCCCAAAACTCAGACGAGAGGACAAGTAAGGATCGCGGCGAACGAAGTGCCTGGAGAGCATATCTTGCCATGTCTGATCAGTAATTTCAAGACTATGAACCCATACATCGAATTTTCGATGAAGATTCTTAACGAGTTTTTGTCTTTGGAGATGTTGGAGAATAAGCGTGTAGATCTAATATCGATACAGCTAACTAGAGAGTTCTTAAGGAAAAGAATACAAGGTTTAGATAGCCTAGAGATCGCTAGAGATAGGCTTTTTGTTATATCTGCGCCGAGTCATGAATTATCCTCAAAAGAGAGTATAGACATCAAGGAATTGATTCGCTACCCACTAATACTGGGCGAGAAAAGTTCCGACTTGAACCTGATGGTCGAAGATCTATTTGGTTCCTATGGAATAGACCCCAGAAAACTGGACGTCAAACTTCGTCTAGGAAAGTCTACAGCCATCGTTACAGGAGTTTCTCAAGGTCTGGGGGTGAGCGTCGTACCTGGAATCGTTGCAATAAAGGCTGAAAGAGCGGGATTGATAAAAACCATTCATTTGGGCGCCTCTCACGATGAAGTGCCGATCTTTGTAATTAAAAGAAGGGAGAAGGACAACCAAGCCTTAGACCGCTTTTGGGAGTATATTTCTCATGTCACCGAGAAATTCAGAGGAAACTTACCTTGTATCTTGAGACTGATGGTCTAGGAGTGTGCTTTATGGACATCAATAGGGAAAGCATTTAAAATACCACTTATATCGAACCTTAAAACAAGGTTGCTGGAAATGAAGATAACTTCCGCTACAATTCAGTTCCATGAGCTGATAGGTCTGGAAGCTCTAGTTGCAAAGAGCAACGATCCTACATTAAAGAATGTTTCTGGTAAGGTTGTTGATGAAAGTAAGAATACGTTAAAGCTTTTCGTCAAAGATGGGGTAAAGATAATACCAAAGGCCTACTCTGCTTTTATCTTCAAATTGCCAGATGGCACAAAAGTAAGGATTCACGGCTCCCTACTCGCCGGTAGGTCTGAGGATAGGGCAGAAAAGTTTAGGTGAAATCATGAAGAACATAGGAATAGATGTCAAACCGCCTACAAAATCTTGTAATGATAGGTTCTGCCCTTTTCACGGTTCATTAAGCATAAGGGGGAGAGTCTTGGAGGGCAAGGCTGTTAGCATAAAGGCCAAAGATATGGCAACTGTCGAAAGGGAGTATCTGCATTATATCAAAAAGTACATGAAGTATGAAAAGCGTAGAAGTAGGATTCATGCCCATCTCCCACCATGCCTTGAAGTAAATGATGGCGACTCTGCGAAGATAGCAGAATGCAGACCCTTGGCCAAGACGTTATCCTTTGTAGTAGTTGAAAGGTTGGGTAAGTAAGGTGTCGAAAAAATCCAGAGCCGTCTCAGCAAAGGGTGTAGAAGAATTTAAGCTATACGTAACTAGAGCTATACCGGTGAATTCTGTAGTAGTCTGTGCCGATAATACCGGTGCAAAGACTCTGAGGGTAGTACAGGTAGGAGGGTATAGAGGGAGGTTGAGGCGCATTCCGGCGGCGTCAGTTGGAGACTATGTGGTCATAGTGGTCAAGAGAGGGTCTCCTGAGCTGAAAAAACAGACCTTCGGTGCGGTCGTCGTCAGGCAAAAGTATCCCATCAGAAGAATCAGTGGAGTTAGGGTTACATTCGAGGATAATGCCGCTGTGATAGTCACTCCTGAGGGCGAGTTGAAGGGTACGGACATAAGAGGGCCGGTAGCAGCAGAAGCAGCAGAGCGTTGGCCAAGAGTGGCAAACTTGGCGAGCATTATAGTCTAATAGGTGCATTCTTATGTCATCGAAACCATCTAAGGTGAGAAAGAAGCTTTTCAAATCCCCTGCCCATATTAGATCGAACAGGATCTCCTCACATCTGTCGGATGATCTGCGTGATAAGTATGGCATAAGATCTATGCGTTTGAGAAAGGGCGATACCGTCAAGGTGATGAGAGGAGAATACAAGGGGATAGAGGGCAAAGTGAAAGGAGTGAACGCAAAGACTGGAAGGATAACGGTAGAGGGCATTACTCGTGAGAAGATAGCAGGCGGGACGGTGCCCGTAGAAGTTCATTCATCTAAGGTAGTAATAATGAACCTAAACCTGGATGATAAATGGAGAAAGGACAAACTAGAAGCCCATGAGGAGGCTTGATGAGAGATGGTTGGGAATAAAATGACCAAGAGATCGAAGGCGCCAGCCTTCTGGAAGATTCCTAGAAAAAGATTTGGCTTCGTTACGACTACAGTTCCAGGGCCACATCCTAAGGAAGAAAGCTATCCTGTCGCTCTACTAATTCGGGACATACTTGGCTTGGTCAAGACCTATAGAGAGGCCAAGACCGTAATCCACGAAGAGAAGATAATAGTCGATGGAGTTCCCCGAAGAAAGCCAGACTTCCCTGTCGGATTGATGGACGTAGTCGAGATACCGTCTATTGGCAAAATCTTCAGGCTGGTTCCCATTCTGGGCAACCCTCTTTATCCTATTGCCATAGATGGATCAGAAAAGTCCTTAAAGCTCTGTAAGGTCATGGTGAAGAAGACTATTGATGGAGGGCGTACTCAGTACGGCTTTCATGATGGCAGGTCTATTGTTGGGGATGGAGTGGAGCTAAATCTGGATGACACTTGCTTGATGGAGATACCTTCCCAGAAAGTCATAAAGTCTGTGAAGTTGCAAAAAGGAACCACTGTTATTGTCACAAAAGGAGCGAAGGTAGGTCGAATAGGCAAAGTAGAGCAGATAAAGCTGGGGACTTTCTCTCGCCCAAAAATGGTTTCTATGTCGATCGAGGGCTTACCGACAGAGCTCCCTTCAAATATTGTTTTTGCAGTTGGAGAGGAAAAGCCCATGATAAAAATAAGTAGGGGAGTCTAGGTTTGTCAATTACTCAAACATCAAAATCTATCAAAAACGTGATGTGTGATATAAGGATAGGCAAAGTGGTGCTTAACATAGGAGTTGGAAAATCGGGCGATGTGCTCGAGCGGGCAAAAAGGACCTTGGACGACCTCTCAAATCAAAAATCTTGCCCTAAGATGGCTAAGAGAACTGTGCGTGACTTTGGCATTCACAAAGGAGAATCCATAGCTGCAATGGTGACCCTTCGTGGCGACAAGGCTTTAGAAACTCTAAAGCGTCTTCTGGTTGCCAAAGGGATGAGAATCCCTGCTTCGTCCTTTGACGGAAGGGGGAATTGTTCCTTTGGTATTAAAGAGCATATAGAGATACCGAACATGAGATATGATCCAGATATTGGAATCTTTGGTTTGAATGTATCTGCAGCTTTGGAACGCCCTGGCTATAGAGTGTCGAGGCGAAGAAGAGTTAGGTCGAAAGTTGGTAGGAACCATGTGGTGACCAAGGATGAAGCAGAAGACTTCTTTAAGAAAGAGTTAGGGGTTGAAGTCTACTGATGGTCAAGATCAGACACGGCAAACAGAGAAAGTTTGGCAAAGGATCTAGATACTGCAAGAGGTGCGGTCAGTACGGCCCGGTCATACAGAAGTATAATATAATGCTGTGCAGACAGTGCTTTAGGGAAGTGGCTGAGAAGGTTGGCTTCAGAAAGTTTGAGTAAGTGATTGATGGTATGCCCGCCAAGAATATTTTAGCCAACATGTTCTCGACGATTCAAAACAATGAGATCAGGAGGAAGAAGGAGTGCCTAGTCATACCTGCCTCCAATCTTGCCAGCGAAGTCCTAAGGACCATACAGAGGTACAAATACATAGGAGAGTTTGAGTATATAGACGACGGACTATTGGGAAAATTTAGAATCCAGCTTCTAGGGAGAGTCAACAAGTGTGGTGTCGTCTCGCCAAGATTCGCCGTCAAAAAGGATAAGTATATCGATTGGGAGCACAGGTTTCTGCCTGCCATAGGTAGCGGGATATTGATAGTATCTACACCAAAGGGCATTATGTCGCATAGTGAAGCTATGAACCTTGGTCTTGGCGGTAGACTCATAGGGTATATTTACTGATAGAGTTATCTGTCTAAAGGCGAATATTGTCGGATAAGCATTATATCTATGTCCAGACAGGCTAATCACGTTGGATGCCATTGTCGCTACCAATCTAACGAAGGTCTTTTTGAGTAAGAAGAGAATAGGTAGGCTGCCCTTTACAGGAGAAAAGGTCTGGACAAGAGCTCTAGATGGGCTAAGCTTGAGCGTCAAGGAGGGCGAAATAATGGGCATACTCGGTCCCAACGGTGCTGGCAAGACCACTCTCATAAAGATCCTTAGCACGTTGATAATCCCTGATTATGGTACTGCAAAGGTGAATGGTTATGACATCCTGAAAGAGCCAATAAAAGTCCGAGAAAGTCTGGGAGTAATGTTAACGGGTGAGAGAACTCTTTACTGGAAACTTACAGGCAGAGAGAACCTCCTCTACTTTTCAAGGCTTTATCATGTACCCAATCACTTGGCAAGGAAAAGGATAGGCGAGCTCTTGGCTTTGATGGGTCTAGAAGAAAAGGCCGATGAGCTAGTTGAAAACTATTCATCGGGACAGAGAGTAAGGCTGAATTTCGCAAAGACTTTGGTCAATGATGCGCCTATAGTATTTTTGGACGAGCCTACCATGAGCTTGGACCCTCAATTTTCAAGGCACATACGCAACGTAATTAAGAACCTTAACGAGGAAAAGGGCAAGACTATCCTCTTGGCGACTCAAAATATGTTAGAGGCAGATGAGCTATGCCATAGAGTTGCGATAGTGGATCAAGGCAGGATAGTTGCTACAGGATCACCGAGCGAGCTGAAGGCCAAGCTCTCGGAGAGGAAGAGCATAAAAATGATAATTCGTAACCTCTCTCTGAAAGAGATCCGCGCCGAGAATCTCCCAAACGACGCGGAGTGGACTGTGAGTGAGACAGATGATGGGCAGTCCATTCTACTGCAGGCGATAGTCGGGAATGAGGATGGCACCCTCTCTGAAATTGTCAACATGGTCACGAGACATAATGGGGAAATATTGAGCGTGACTGTGGACGAGCCCAGTCTGGAGGATGTATTTCTTAAATTCACAGGGAGGCGTCTTGTTGGCTAAATCGTTCACACACTTTTTTGATGGCATAATGGCCACAGCCTATAAAGAGCTCAAAATATCCTTGAGGTATTCTACATGGATTCTGACGATGTTCGCCGCTCCCTACATAATGTCGATACTGATGCAAACCATTGGGGGGTACGCTGGTGGCTCTGAAGCCTATAGCAACTTTAGTGCCTTCACAGGAACGGAGAACGCATTCGTTTATCTTGTCATGGGCGGTCTCTTCTGGATGATGGCCGCCGTAATCATGTGGGATGTGGGTCTCTTACTAAACAATGAGAGATGGAGAGGAACGCTTGAGCAGAACGCCATGGCTCCTGTGCCCTTTGTCTCCTTGGCAATAGGCTTCACGGTTGCTGACATATTGTTCATCTCACCTGTGCTTATCACAGGTGTTGCTTCGAGTCTTTTAATAGGGGGAATCTTCTCTTTAGTTTCTCTCTTTCAAATCTTCCTACTGTTCATAATAGGTCTTCTCCCACTCTATGGAATGGGTCTATTGTTTGGAGCTTTGTCCTTTAAGAGTAAAAGGAGTTATTCTATAGTGAACCTTCTCAACACCACCTTGGCCATACTCTCTGGCTCTCTCTATCCTATTACCATCCTGCCGATTTGGTTGCAATTCATATCAAATTCGATTCCATTGACCCACGCAACGGTCCTCGTCAGAACTTTCTCTCTGTTGCCTCAGTTCTTTCTAAGTGAATCATGGCGTCTATTGGTCTTAGCATTTATGATGATTGTTTATCCTCTTGTGGGCATCTTTGTATTCAATAAAGCCGATAAGCAGGCCAGAAGGAAGGGAGACTTTGCCAAATATTAAGTTGCCAAAAGGCCTAGCCTCCGACCTTTTTGCGGCATCGTGGAAAAACTGGAAGATGATGGTCAGATACCCTGAGTGGATAGTATCGGAGCTCATAGACTCTACCCTGTATTTCATCATGTTCTCAATTGGGGTGCTGATATTTTTGCCAAGTCTATCGGGCGAGGGAAAATCTTCTGCAATGAATTCTCTGGTTTGGGGGTTTGTGTTCATGGTGAATTTTGGGTATGCCGTCTGGAACCTAGGTTTTTCATTACAGGGAGAGAATAGGACTGGTACTCTGGAGCAAATGTTTCTGACGCCTGCTTCAAGGCTCGCTTTTATAGTTGGGACTGGCCTTCAAAGCTTCGCTACAGGAGCCTTGCTAATAGCTATCTTACTGCCTCTGATGAACCTTGCCCTGGGCATACCCCTTCTCATAAATGATCCTCCCCTATTGGTGCTCTCTTACATTCTGATGATAGTTGTAATGCTTGGATTCGGCATAACATTCGCTTCTTTGACCCTTCTTCTGAAAACCCCGGAGGGCATAGGAAGTTTGACCTACTTTCTTGTGATGATATTTGCGAGCGTATTCGTGCCCGCCGCTACTCTTCAAGAACCCTTAAAGACAATAGCATCCATATTCCCCCTCACTTACCCTATAGATATGATAAGACATTCTGCCATAGGCACGCCCACTCTCTTTGAACCCTTTTTCGAGCTCATCCTTACTGGTGCAATATCCATAGGCATGCTCTTCTTCGGTCTTTTTACATTCCGCCTGATCGAGAGGAGGTTAAAGCATAAAGGCTCCTTGGTAGCCTTTTAGACCAACGCACGCCTAGCCTCTTAACATGGGTACAATGGTAACGCAAAGATTTTCCCTTATTTTGTCTTGAAATTAATCTTTTTATAAACGATGTCTGAACCATCTATCCATGAATGTGTCACCCTTCGTCGAAACACCCATCAATGTGGTAAAGAAGATGCTACAACTGGCCGCGCCGAAGCCTGACGAAATTCTTTATGACTTGGGCTCGGGGGATGGTCGGATAGTCATCACAGCGGCAAAAGAATTCAACTTGCGTAGCATAGGAATAGAGATTCGCGAGGATCTTTTCAAGAGGGCCATTACCGAGATAAAAAGGTTAAACTTAGATGATAAGATAAAGGTAATCAACGAAGACTTCTTCAATGTAGACATATCCAATGCCGATATAGTCACGCTTTACCTTACAACTTCGGCCAACGAAAAGCTAAGACCAAAACTTGAGAAGGAGCTCAGGAGTGGCACCCGCGTGGTATCCCATGATTATGAGATAAGGGGTTGGGCTCCATCAAAGATTGTTAAGGACGATCCGATAGGGCATACCCTATATTTTTACATCTTTGACCCAGTAAAGACCCCTATACCACAAGGTAGTATAAATTCGTCTTCATCTCCCACCGGAATCGGGCACAGACTCTTTCCGCTCTTTTGATCTGCCAAAAGGATCAGGCTAAATTTCATCACAAACACTTCGTGAAACCCGGGGATGGGATCTCTCCCAATCTCTCACCTTTTAGAGATTTCTAGAAGCATCTAATGGGCAAGTAACTACACGGAATATTAAAAAGCCAGATTAGGAATTTTGGTCAGAGGTATGAGGTCAGAGAAGTTCGATGCTATAGTGGTTGGGGCAGGTCCTGCTGGAACTACAGCTGCATATGTTATGGCAAAGGCAGGACTCAGCGTGGCCTTACTAGAGAGGGGAGACTACCCTGGGGCAAAGAACATGTACGGTGGTGCTATGTACAGATGGCCTCTTGAATCGATTATTCCTGATTTTTTGGCAAAGGCACCCATCGAAAGAAGAATAGTAGATCATAGACTGATGATTCTATCGAAGAGCTCAGGACTGACAATGAACTTTAAAGACTTGGCCTTTGCCAAGCCTCCTTACAATGCCTTCACGGTTCTTAGGGCAAAGTTCGACCGCTGGTATGCAGGTATTGCAGAAGAAGCTGGAGCCTTGCTTGTAACTTCCACAAATGTTACTGATCTGATCAGGGACAAGGGAAAGGTGATAGGCATAAGAGCTGGCAGTGGTTCTGAGAATGAGCTTTATGGCGATGTTGTAATAGTAGCGGATGGGGCGAACTCCAAATTGGCTGTAAAGGCCGGCCTGCGCCGCCCTCTAAATCCTAAAGAAGTTGCCTTGGGGATAAAAGAGACTCTTGAGTTAGATCCTGTGGTCATCGAATCTAGGTTCAACTTGGGTAGATATGAGGGAGCAGCCATTCAGATAATCGGCGTGACCCATGGAATGATGGGCGGCGGCTTCGTATACACGAATCAGAACAGTCTGAGCATAGGTATCGTAGTACTATTGGAGCATCTGATTCGGATGAAAATGAGGCCTTACGATCTTTTGGACGAGTTCAAGTCACACCCCATTATGGCACCCATGATAGAAGGAGGAGAACCAAAGGAGTATAGCGCCCATCTGGTCCCCGAAGCGGGCTACTATGGCATTCCGAAGCTATGCATGGACGGGTTGCTGCTGGTTGGCGATGCTGCCTTTCTGACCAGTAGCGTGTACCAAGAGGGGGTAAATATGGCCATGGCATCTGGCATTTATGCCGGTAGGACTGTGATAGAGGCTAAGGAGAGGGGGGATTACTCCCTCAAGACCCTATCAAATTATGAAAAACTCCTTAGATCAAGTTATGTTGTGCGAGAGCTATACCATTTAAGAAACTTGCCAGAGATGTTTGCAAACAATCCTCGTCTTTTTAGCATCTATCCTGATATGATAAACTATGCGATTAGAGAGCTACTGACGATGAATGGAGAATTGGGAAGATACAAACGCAAGAAGATAGTAAGAAAGGTGAAGGAAAGAATCGGTCTATGGCGCCTTCTGCTCGATCTAGTAGGGATTAGAAGGCTTCTGCTCTGATGGTTGTTCGATGTCCACTCCCTCTTGATACTCTTTCTTCAACCTATCCATAAAAATGGGCAATATTTCGAACAGGTCTCCCACAATGCCATAGGTGGCTATCTGGAAGATTGGTGCTTTAACGTCCTTATTTATGGCCACTATTACCTCCGATTTCTGCATCCCTACTGTGTGGTATGTGGCACCCGATATACCTACAGCTATATATAGCCTCGGAGTGACCATCTTCCCACTCTGTCCAACCTGTTGGCTGGCAGGAAGCCACCCCCTATCTACCACTGAACGAGTACCTGCTACAGTTGCTCCCAGAAGGTCTGCCAAATCGTGGATTAATTTGAAATTTTCTTTGGAGCCCAAGCCTCGCCCACCAGCCACAATTGCATCAGCTTCTTCTACATTACCATAAATGCTGTTGGTCGTCTTAACGACTTCGATGACCCTTGTCCTTGTCTCATTGGGACTTACTTTCACTTCTTCACGAATAACTGTGGCCTTCCTGCTCCAGTCCGGCTTTAGTCTCTTGAATGCATTGGGCTTGGCTGTGGCCATCTGGGGCTTAGTTCTGCATTTTATTTTCGCCATGAGCTTGCTGAAGGGCTTTATCTGAAGTAGATGCCCATCCTTGTCTATATCAAAATCTGTACAATCTGCTGTTATTCCTGTACTAAGACGGGCTGCAAGGCGGGGAGCGAGTTCACGCCCGTTCAAGGTGCCTCCCATCAAAAGTACAGACGGTTTGTACTTGTAGACAAGCTCTGCCAAGACATTCATGTAAGTTTCTGTTGTGTATCGCCCTAGAAGCTCGTGTTCTGCTAATATTATCTTGTCAGCCCCGTAAGCCACTAAATCCTTTGCTAGTTCTTCTATCCCACACCCCAGCAACACCGCCACAAGTTCTTCTCCGAGCCTATCAGCTAGTCTTCTCCCAACGCCCAGTAGCTCGAGACCCACACCCCTAAGATTTCCGTCCTTCTGCTCTGCAAAGACCCATACTCCCTTATAGCTTGCCGATTCTTCAGCCCCTCCGATCTCCGTCTTACTTACCACTTTATTCTCGGCTCCTTACATTCACTATATTTCTGTTCAATAGAGCTTGAACAAGAATCTCTACAGCCTCCTTCGGGTCGCCTTGAAGCAACATTTCGGGCCTACGGGCAGGAGGTCGAAAGAGCTTGTCCACAAAAGTAGGAGAACCCTTCAACCCGTACTTACTCAGGTCTCCACCAAGCTCTGAAGCAGTCACTACTTCTATCTTTTTCCTTCTTGCGTTAACTGCCTCCCTAAGAGTCGGAAGGCGTGGCTCGTTCAGGCTATTAGTGGTGGTTATCAAAACAGGTAAAGGTGCCTCTACTACTTCTATCCCATCGTCTGCCTCTTTTTGGGCAATAACCTTTCTCTCAATCATGTCCACATCAACCTTCTTCACATAACAGATCTGTGGGATATCCAATAACTCCGCTAGATGAGGTCCTAAGTGGCCAGTCTCAGAATCTATAGAAAGTTTTCCACAGATTATGATATCATACCACATCTTCTTGATCTGCGCCAATAGGGTGTGCGCTGTTGCTATTGTATCCGCACCAGCGAAAGTCAGGTCGCTAAGTATGATGCCCCTATCGGCCCCCATGGCTAGGGCTCCAATCACAGCTTCCTTGGCTTGCAGGGGACCCATCGTTATGACGGTTACCTCTCCACCATACCTCTCACGGAGTCTGATGCCTTCCTCAACTCCAATCACATCCCAGGGGTTCAGTATGCTTGGCACGCCTTCGCGTATGAGTGTGTTTGTCACAGGGTCTATCCTTACGTCTGGTACAGCGGGTACCTGTTTTATGCAGACTATGATCTTCAGACCTTGGGAAGACACCTTCTTCCGCTCCACGATCGGTCGTTACCTAACAAGAACATGGAAAAAAGCTTGACTATTTTGTGGATTAGTGTACAAAAAAGGGCAACCCTTTGCATTTTTGAGCATAGATAAATGACTCTATCCGTAGCGATAGACTATGCCATGACCGGCTGGAGGGTAGGAAAGAAGAATCTTCTTGTAAGGGCACACTATCTCACACGTTCCACATTCGACGCAACCTTCGAACGAGACTATCAAATCATCTTTCTCCCAACTGTATGTGCCTGTAGGGCAGCAGGAGATGCAGGGCTTGTCAATACATGTTGCGCACTTCTCTCTATTGACTGAGATGTGGTTCTCCTTGTAGACCTTGTACGTATTGAGTGACAATCTTGCATCTATGCTCATGATGTATTATATGTTGGACTACAAGAATAAAAGCATATTCAAAACTTCTATTATTTGCCTTTGTCCGGTTTGGGCTTCAAACCCATCTCCAATTTGTTAAAAAAGCATGTCTCGCTACCGGTGTGGCAGGCCGGACCTTTCTGGTCGACGAGCAGTAGTATTGCATCTTTGTCGCAGTCTATCATTATCTCTCTTACCTTCTGAACATTTCCAGAGGTCTCCCCCTTCATCCATAACTTATTCCTCGATCTGCTCCAGTAATGGGCATAGCCTGTCTCGATGGTCTTCACCAACGACTCTTCGTTCATATAGGCCAACATGAGAACCCTCTTGGTTCCGTAATCTTGGGCTATGGTTGGTATGAGCCCATTGTTCTTATCAAATACTAGTTGCTTTATCTTGACCTTGTTCATAGTCTTATGTCTATCCCTCTCCCAATAAGGTATCTCTTGACGACAGGTATGGGGAACCTATCGTAGTGAAAGACTGAAGCTGCCAAGGCTGCGTCGGCCTTAGCCGTGGTGAAAGCCTCATAGAAGTGCTCAGGCTTGCCTGCCCCTCCGCTAGCTATCACAGGAACATTTACCCTCTCGGATATGGCTCTGGTCAGCTCTAGATCGTATCCCTTCTCAGTGCCGTCTCTATCCATAGAAGTGAGCAAAATCTCTCCAGCGCCTAGCTCTGCAGCTCTTTGAGCCCATGCTACTACATCTATCCCTGTAGGCTTCCTCCCACCATAGGTGTAGGCTTCGAACCAGCAATCCCCCTCGTCTGTCTTTATCATGATCTGACCCTTCTTATTGTACCGACGCTTTGCATCTATGGCCACAACTACACACTGACTGCCAAAGACCTTTGCAAGTCTTGAGATTATTTGGGGCTTCTCGATGGCAACTGTGTTTATCGATACCTTGTCTGCACCACTACACAAGATCATTCTCGCATCCCCCTCCCCTCTTATTCCTCCTCCTACAGTGAATGGTATGTTGAGATTCTTTGCAACGTCCATCACGACCTTCTCCAGTATCTTTCTCTTTTCTGGAGAGGCTGTAATGTCCAAGAAAACCAGTTCATCGGCCCTTGCCTCATTGTATCTTTGAGCAAGCTCTACAGGATCCCCTGCATCTCTCAAGTTCACAAAGTTTATGCCCTTGACTACTCTCCCATGATCTACATCCAAGCACGGTATGATTCTTTTGGACAATACCAACTTCATTCCTCCTTTGCTATATTTATAGCATCTCTCAAAGTGAACTTATTTTCATATAGCGCCTTCCCTATAACTACTTTATTGGCCCCTATGTCTCTTAGCATAGATAGATGTTCGAGCCTACTCACACCCCCTGCAGCTATTATCTTTGTATCTTTTATCTTGCAAATCTCTTCCAGTATCTTGAAATCAGGGCTAGTAAGAGTGCCATCCCTCTTTATTGATGTAACCAAGAAGGCTCTTACTCCAAGATTGAGGAAATCCTTAATGCCATCTTGGATATCGATCTTCGATGAGACTCTCCACCCCTTGACCATGATTTCTCTACCATAATAGTCTAGAGATAAAACGATTCTATCTTCACCATACTCTCGTAAGAGTTCGATCAATGCCCCTCTATCCTTGAAAGCCATAGTGCCAACTATTACCCTCATCACCCCCAAATCGAACAGTCTTCTTGCTAAATCGGGGCTTCTTATCCCCCCACCAACTTGAAGATTTACATCAAGAGTCTTGGCCATGTCTTCTATTGTTGCTAGGTTGTTACCGGAGCCCAGCGCCGCGTCCAGATCGATTATGTGTATAGTCTTGGCTCCCTCTCCAATCCATATTTTGGCGACATTCAAGGGGCTACCTAAGGATGAATAGGACTTTGATAGTCTTGGGTCTCCTCTTGTCAGCCTTACGACTTGACCATCCTTCAGGTCCACGGCCGGTATTACTTCCAGATCGATCTACCTTCTTGACAACTTTACGAAGTTCTCCAAGATGATCTGGCCCGTCTCTCCCGATTTTTCAGGATGAAACTGAGTACCATATAGATTCTTGTGAGCCAATATTGATGGGAAATTCGCCCCATACTCTGTCTTGGTGACTATGACGTCTTTATTTGAAGGCGATGGATAGTATGAATGCACAAAATAGACATAAGATTCTTCGGTTAGGCCTTCTATGATTTCATTGTATCTAACTATCTTGAGATTATTCCAGCCCATGTGGGGTATCTTGACGTGCTCTGGTAACTTCTTCACTCTGCCTGACATCAAATTCAAACCTTCACCTCTTCCCTCTTCGCTCTTTTTGAAGAAGATCTGCATTCCTAGGCATACGCCCAAGACCAACGTGCCCGAATCAACTAGGTCCAAGACTTTCTTCTTCAATGAGCCAATATTTTCCAACGCCTCTGTAAAGTTTCCAACCCCTGGCAGGATTAAGCCATCCGTACTCTTCTGCAGTTGGTTTACCTTTGCTATTCTAGGATTTGCCCCTATCTTCTCTAGAGCGCACTTCATGCTGTAAAGGTTTCCTACGCCATAATTCAAGATTGTTATGTTCACTTTATGGCACCCTTGGCACTGGGGATGCCCTTTCTCCTTGGATCTATGGATGTTGCCTGTCTTAGCGATAGCGCCAAAGCCTTAAAGGCTGCTTCTATCTTGTGGTGATCGTTCAATCCGTACTGGACCTGCACATGGAGGTTTGCCTCTAAGGATGAGGCCAAAGACTTCAGGAAATGATAGGCGTCCTCAGACTTTATATCTTCTATCGCTTTGCCTTCTATCTTTAGATCGAGTACGCTATAGGGTCTTTTCACAAGGTCTATGGCGGCGATGGCAAGGGAGCAGTCCATGGGCACCAAGCTCGATCCAAAGCGATACAATCCTTTGCGGTCTGAAAGGGCCTTTTTCAATGCCTCTCCCAATCCTATGGCTACATCTTCCACCAAGTGGTGCTTTAAGTCCCCTTTTGCTATAACGCTGATATCGATCATACTGTGAGTGGATAGGGTCTTTATCATGTGATCAAGGAATTTCAAACCTGTCCTTGCATCGCTCTTACCTCTCCCGTCAAGGTTCACCTCTACCCTTACCTCTGTCTCACTCGTCTTCCTCTCAAACTGGGCTTTACGCAAGGGTTCTCCCCTCCTTTATGCACTCTAGCACGAGAGGTAAGCCCCTTACCGATGGTAAGATCAAATCTGCTCCTTTTTCAAGAAAGTCTTGTATCTGCCGATCTTTCATTATGGCGCAGTCATAAATGCCTCCGAATAAGTAGCGTCTCTCTACTTTGTTGGCCAGATCAACCATAATGGCATCTTCCATAGAATCTCCGAGGTACAATACATAATCGAAGGGCATAAGACCCTTTGCGCACTTCAATAGTGAGTATGGATTCGGCTTGCTCAAGTCGACCATCTCCCCTTTCTGTTTCGCATCCCTCTCTGCTCTGTCTATATCCTCCAAGAAAACTCTTGCTTCTGGTTTGAACTCGTTCAACAAACTCCTTAAGGTGTACCTTGAGGCAAAGAAAGGTCTCCCTGAAGCTATGCCATAGTTCGCTCTACCAATCAAAGATGAGATTCTTTGTAGAATCTCTCTTTTTATCATGATCTCCTCTCTTTCTATCAACCCACTACCTTCATGAAATACACACCCTATCTTGTATACTTCCCCAAAGAGCTTACACCCTAAGAATTTTTCCTCAAAGATCGTTATAAGAGGGCTTTCACCAACCATCCCAGGATAAGATAAGAATTTCTTGCCAGAGCACAGAAACTTTAGATCACTCAAGATGGAATCATTGGAGAAGAGATTCTTCTCGAAGAAACCAAAGCCAGACGAGCTTGCCCTTTCCACTAATTCGGTCAGACCCTTTGAGGCTTCTTCTGAGATCTTAAGATCTTTTTCTCCAATTCTTTTCGATATCCCCCCAAATAGGCGCACCCTATCCAAAGGCCTGTTGGCCGCCTTAAAGGGCTCAGAATCTGCGATCTTCATAAACTCCTCTTTTGCTTCTTCCGGCATAACGGTTAGGGCAAGCAAGGATATTGCATAGGATACGGCCCAGTCATTGTTAAAACCGCCCCCTTTTTTGAGAATGTAGATCAACTCATCTAAGAACCGCTCTTCGATCCTCAACCCTGTCATCAGGGAGAAGATGTAGTTTACAGTCTCTTTTATGGCTGCCAAGTAGGATTTCCTTGCATCTATAAGTACACCATCACAGTCAAATATCATCGCATCGACCCTTGACAGCCTTTCAAGGCTATCTCTTCTTAAGAAGGCTGTACCAAGCTCCAACTTAATTGTAACGTACTCTTCTTCGAGCATATCATCCACCAATCGATGATAGAACTTCTATGAGAAGATCGTTCATGTAGGGCAACCCCACTGTCGTTCTCAAACACCCTCTTAAATCCAAGACCCTCCCTATCTTCCTTAACAATATACCTTTTTCGAGGATTTCATCAAACACCCTCCCGTAGGAATTTGTCACCGTGAAGAGGACGAAGTTTGCATCCGATTTGAAAGCTTTTACGCCCTTTATACCGTTGAGCCTTCTTATGAGCTTCTCCCTCTCCAGTATTATCCCCTTGATGCTCTCTCTAAATTTTCCAATGTTATCTAGAACTTTTAAAGCCAACTTCAAAGCAATACAGTTCAAAACATAAGGAAACTGGGCATACTCGGATGTAACATTTGAAACCTCGGGATTGGCTATGGCATATCCTGCCCTCAATCCGGCTAGACCAAAGGCCTTCGAGAAGGTCCTAGTCACGATAAGATTCTCGTAATCCTTGACAAATTCTGTCAATGACTTTTCTGCGAACTCGACGTAAGCTTCGTCCAACAGAACCAGCCCAGGAAAACTCTCAATTAGCTTTGTCACATCCTCCTCTATGAATTGGTTGCCCGTCGGGTTGTTTGGGGAGCATACAAAGCATATGCCCGTTCTCCCTTTTGAAGACTTCAAGATCTCTTCAACGTCCAAAGAAAAATCCCCCTTCAGAGGAATTTCAAGGTACTTGACTCCCAAATGATTAGCCGACCATCCATACATAGAGTACGTGGGCGAGATGGAGATGGAGATATCTTCCTTTCTCAAGAAGGTTCGGACGATAAGATCTATGAGTTGATCACTCCCACTACCTAACAATACGTAGTCCGAAGGCAGACCTGCATACCTTCCCAAAGCATCCTTGAGTTCCGTTTCTTCTTCCTTGGGATAGACCCTCGGGTCGATCTCACCTATAACTTCATCAATAAGGGAGAGGAGGAACTCCTTGGGCAGGAACAAGTTCTCATTCTGATTGAGCTTCACCACCTTCTGAGGCTCCACCCCTGCCTTTAACGCGACATCCACGACCGACTTTGGCTTTACGTATTTTGTAAAGGATTTTATCTCTCCCAGTCTGCTTTTAAGCCAATCTTCCGATTTTTTGTTCACGAAGATCTACCTATTTAGGCCGAGATCTTGAAGAGCTGGTCTTGAATCTTTCTTCCACGGCCAAAGCATGGTTTGTCAGACCCTCGCTACGGGCTAGCGTGCTTATGGGGTTCATCATCCTACGTAGACCTTCTTTGGAACATTTTACCATACTTACTCTCTTTGTAAAGTCCATCACTGAAAGGTTGGAGTAGACTTTTGCGGATCCTCCTGTGGGCAACACGTGGTTGGTTCCTATACAATAGTCGCCAGATGGAACAGGACTGTAAGGACCCAAGAAGATCATTCCAGACGATCTTATCCTCCTTATCACTCTATCAAATCTTTCCATTATGATCTCCAGATGCTCTGGGGCAAAATCGTTTATGAAGTCTACTGCTTCGTCATTATTGTTGCAAATCACTACAAAGCCGTTTTGTGTTAGGGCTTTTATGACTACGTCTGCCCTCCCGATGTTTGGAACCATTTTCTTCAATCCTGATACGACCTTATCTGCTAGTTCCTTTGATGTTGTAACCAGCCCGCAGACGCTCTCTGGTGAATGCTCTGCCTGTGCTATTAGGTCTAAGGCGATAAAATACGGGTCTGCTGAATCATCCGCAAGTACCAGCACCTCGCTAGGACCCGCCGGCATATCTATCGCTACGTCTCTTGATACCAGCATCTTTGCGGTGGTAACATATCTATTCCCAGGTCCAACTATCTTCTTTACAGGCTTTACGCTCTCTGTCCCGTAAGCTAGGGCCGCTATGGCGTGAGCCCCTCCCATTTTGTATATCTCATTTACTCCACAGATGTCTGCGGCCACGAGGAGGATAGGATTGAGCTTACCGTCACCCATGGGTGGGGAACATACCGCCACTCGAGGCACACCTGCAACCTTTGCAGGAACTACTGTCATTAGGAGACTACTTGGGTATGGTGAATAGCCTCCTGGAACGTAGCACCCTACGCTCTCTATGGGTAATGCAAGGTTTCTTACCCTGACGCCTCTTTCTCTATCATACCAACTAAATTTCAACCTTTTAAGGATGGAACCTTGAAAATCCTCTATTCTCTTCTTCGAGAAATTCAAGGCTGAGATTTCTTCCTCTTTAACACAATCATAGGCTCTATCCATCTCGCCCTTATCGGCCAAGAAATTTTCTATATCAGTCTCGACCCCGTCATACCTTTTGATGAAATTGATCAGGGCCTTATCGCCACTCTTTCTGATCTCATCTACTATCCCCTTTACGTAATCCTCTAACCCTTCAACCCACTTAGGGGAAAAGCGTACTCTATCTTCAAGGAACTGGCTAGGCAGGTCTGAAATCTTCCACAGCTTTATTATGACACATCACACCTTTTTCTCCATGTTCAAAACCTCATCGAGGGATAGGACCTGCCTTGGCTCATAGACGACAAGTCCTTGGGCTAGCCTCCTTAACTTTGGCAGAAGCTCAATGAAAGCGTCTTTCTCTATCACAGTATTAACGGAGTACCAGTCCTTTGCGGAGAGAGGAGATATCGTTGGTCTCTTGAGCGCTGGCAGTTGCTTTAGCAACTTTTGCAGATTCTCCTTGCTTACATTGACAAATATGTGCAACTTCTTTCTCCCATCGACGGCCCCTTTCAGCAAGGTAAGTATGTCGTAGATCTTCTCTCTCTTTTCAGGATCCTTTAAGGCATCTTTGTTTGCTATAAGGTGGGCTGTAGATTTGCTTATGACCTCAATTATCTTTAGGTTGTTCTTCTCGAGGGTCGTGCCTGTCTCTGTCACATCTATGATGGCATCAGCGGTCTCTGGTGGTTTTGCCTCTGTTGCTCCAAAGGAGAGGAAGATGCTTACGCTCGGATTACTGCCCATCCTCCACCATGGAGTTATGACCAGCGGGTCTAGGTCGCCATAGCATTCTCTATATGTCGATTTGGATTTCAGATATGAAACTGTGGTGTTGAGGTACTCTGTCGAAAATCTTAACTCCCTCTTCTCTCTCCAAAAGCTTTCGATGAGTTCTGAAAGCGAGTTTATTTTCGTCCAAGGCTTAGGAATAGCAAGTACGAGCTTGATGGCGCCATACTCTAGATCTAGAAGAATTTCGACGTCAGAATTGGTCTCTTTTATCCAATCCAATCCAGTTATGCCTATATCTTGAAGGCCCTCCGCTATGTAGACTGGTATCTCCTGCGGTCTTAATATCCTAGGTTCTATCCCTGGATCGTTTATGGAGGGTCTATATGTGCGCTCCTGGCCTGACAGTTTATACCCTGATCTGTTAAGGATTTCAAAAGTTGCATTTTCGAGGGAGCCTTTAGGAAGAGCGAACCTGACTTTGGACAATTACATCATCTCTCCAACAATGGGCGAATGTTCGGGGAACTTTTTTGGCTGACGTACGTAGTATTATCTCTAGGAAAGAAGCGCCTCAAGGCACATCTTTCTTCTATGAACTGAATCCCCCACTTCTACCACTTAGGACCGTGAAGCGTTGGCTTCACTATATAAACATATTGTAAGCTGGCTTCTACAGTTAGGCCTTCTCTCGCTCATTAAACTCTAGGGCTACTGGACCATAATAACCACAAGTTTTGCATCTATACTCTTGTGGTATAAGCCACCCCCCGAAAGGTGAGGCCACTTCAAGATCGCTCAGGCATCTTGGGCAAAGCTTTTTTCGCTTTATCGATGTATGGCGTAGTCTCATTCTCGACTTGCCATCAAGATCATCTTCTGACAAGAAATTCCCTCATGCTTCACTGGACTTCTATCGATGATTCGTTGAAGCCTAGTTGAACTAGCTCTTCTTTAACAATGTCTCTGTGATCCCCTTGCAAGAGTATGTATCCATCCTTTGCCGTCCCACCACACGCCAGTTTACTCTTCAACTTCTGGGCTATCTTGTTCAGATCAGTTCGCTTTGGGTTCAGCCCCTCGATCATGGTAGTGGGTTTCCTAAACCTTCTCATTTCGAGGCGGACAACAACCCTCATCTGTTCTTTTTCTAATTCTTCACAAACGCAAAGGTCTTCTGGCAGGCCACATTTGCGGCAGACTTCCATTATTGCCTCTAATTGACGAGATGAATAATGGTTATTTAAAGTTTTATAAATTACTCATGTTCGTCCCAACCTTTATCTTGCCTTGTTTTCTAGGTAATCCATAATCACCCTTATAGAGAGATGTGTGTCTATTATGGGTTGGGTGAAGCAAAATCGAGGATCTAAACGAAAAAAGACTGAAGAAGGACATAGTCGAATGTATGCGAGCTCTATACTTGAGGGGGCTTGTGTCGAGCTTAAGTGACAATATCAGCGCAAGGGCCCCAGAATCGAGATTCTTTTGGATCACTCCTACAGGCTTGGCAAAATACGGGCTGAAGGAAGGAAACCTTGTCAAGATGGGCACCGACGGTAGAATCATGAAGGGTGCTCATAAACCATCCAGAGAATGGCGCCTTCACATGGAAATCTTGAAGGCAAGAAAGGATGTGAACGCAGTAGTGCATACCCATAACCCCATCACAATAGGCATTACCATGGTGGGCAAGACCTTCAAACCCATCACCGCAGAAGCATCTGCGATGCTGAGAAGAGTCAAGATACTCCCCTTCGAAAGGCCTGGATCGGAGGAGTTGTGTAAGATGGTAGGCAAGAATATCGTCGGGAGAAACGCTCTGATACTTAGAAGGCATGGTGTCATAGGTGTGGGATCAAGCTTGAATGAGGCTAGGGCTATTGTTGAAGCAATGGAAGAAGACGCCATTGCCCAGATGGTCATGAGAATCTTCCATAAGGGCCGACCATAATACGTTCTTAAGGTAAGAGAATGAAGAAATCGAATTTAGAAGCATCTAAATACAACTGTGCCGATGCGCATCTTGGATGGTGAGGAGCTTTGCAGACTAGCCCTTCGCCTAGTGATTATCAATTTCTCACATATCTGGGCATATTACTGATCATGATCGGTCTTGTTTTGGTGTTATTGCCTATCATTGCCAACTATCTACCATCGATAGAAAGGCTCGAGAAGTTGCCTCCCATCATCATTTATGTATATAGAAGCGGGAATTTTTACTTTGTAACCTCACCTATATTGATTTTGGTAAGCCTTATCCTTTTGATCTTGTACCTCGTAAGGTGAAAAGTTTACTAGTCTGGCAAAGGGATTAGATCACATGGGGTATAAGTTTCTGAAGAAGCTGGCAAAGGTTGATGAAGTCATAGCTCTCGTCTCAAAGAAATTGAAGACAGAATTGACCACTGAGGAGATAGACTTCGATAAGAGCTTGGGTAGTGTGCTGGCGGAAGACATAATATCAAGTTTCAATCTTCCTCCTGTAAACAAATCGGCTTTCGAGGGCTACGCTGTCAGAGGGACAGATGTGCTATCAGCCTCACAATACTATCCAGTTAGGTTGAGGGTGATAGGAGAAATCAAGATAGGCGTGGGCCCGACTATAGAGAGTACTCAAGGAAAGGCAATCAAAGTGGTCACTGGTTCCGCTCTGCCCAACGGCTTCGATACCGTAGTTCCGGTAGAATATGTAAGAGCTTCCGATGACGAGATTGAGGTATCAAAGAGCTTCCCTATAGGAGACAACGTCATTCAAAGAGGAGAGGATGTAAAGAAGGGTCAAAAAGTGATAAGGAAGGGCAAGATAATAGATCCATTTGACATGGCCATGCTTGCCCATTTAAAGCAGACCAGAGTCAAGGTCCTTGAGAAGTTACGCATAGCGATAATCCCTACGGGGAGTGAATTGATAGAGCCTTATGAGGTTGGCGATGTTTACAAGACAGTCAATACCAACGCCTATGCTTTATCTGCCCTCTGTAAGGAGCACTGGATAGAAGCTCGCCGCCTCAGTGTTGTTCAAGACGATCTCGAAGCTCTTACGCATGCTGTAAGATCATCCATCGAGGATCATCATGCCCTCATCATGACTGGGGGGACATCGGTAGGCGAATCGGACCTTGTGCCAGAATCTGTTCGAAGGGCTGGAAAGGTTGATCTGGTGATAAGAGGCATAGGTATTCAACCTGGAAGACCTACAGGCGTGGCTGTGCTGAATGGCAAACCTGTCTTCATGCTCTCGGGCTTTCCTGTCGCATGCATAGTTGGCTTCATGGCCCTCGTAAGACCCCTGCTATACATGATGGTCGGTGCAATGGAACCTCCAAGGCCTATTGTGAAAGCTGTGCTAAAGTCCAGAGTCTCTTCCAGCCTGGGTGTAGTCAGTTACGTTAGGGTGAAGGTGAGGAGAAAGGATGAAGGGCTCGTCGCCGAGCCAATCAGAGTGTTGGGTTCGAGCGCCGTCTCTTCCCTCACAGAAGCCAACGGCTTTCTAATGGTGCCAATAGGATCGGAGGGGTTCGATGGCGGTTCAGAGGTAGAAGTACTTCTTTACAGTCCCATTCAAGGGTAGATAGGAATTGAGCAGATCGATCTTTAAGAGACTAGTTACTGTTGATGAGGCTCTCAATGCTCTAAAGGGGCATGTTAAGCCCCTTCCTCTGGGAATAGAAGAAGTGAAGATTACCGAGACCTATGGGAGGATACTGGGCGAGGACATTGTAGCGAAGATCGATCTTCCACCTTTCTCCAGGGCTATTGTTGATGGCTACGCCGTTAGGGCCATCGCCACATCCTTTGCATCAGAAGTAAATCCTGTGAAGTTCAAAGTAGTAGGTAGGGTATATGCTGGAGAGGGCTCTTCGTTGGAGATAAAGGAGAAGGAGTGTATAGAGATTGATACAGGTGCAATTCTCCCAAGGGGTGCAGACGCCGTAGTTCGGGTCGAGGATACCTCTATAGATGGAGACTACGCTATCATTCACTCCTCCTTAGGCAAGGGATCGGGCGTAGCTACCATGGGCTCTGATGTGTACAACGGTCAATTAGTTATGGAAAAAGGTGAGGGGCTCACAGCTGAAAAGATAGGGGCACTGGCAGGGCTTGGTTATGGTCGGATCAAAGTATTTCTGAGACCTAGAGTTGCCATCTTTTCTACAGGGAATGAGCTTTTAGAACCGGGCTTAGAACTGAGTCCATCAAAGATCTACGATGTCAACCAATACTCCATAGGGGCTCTGGTTCAGAGTTCTGGTTGCATACCTATCTATCTTGGCGTGAAGATAGACAACTTTGAAGAAATTCGTGGAGCAATCGTGGAGGGGTTAAATTGCGCCGATGCCATAGTAATGTCGGGTGGCACCTCGGCTGGAGTCAGCGATCTAGCGTACAAGGTATTTGAGGGGCTTGGAAGCCCCGGTCTAATCGTCCACGGAATAGCAGCAAAGCCAGGAAAGCCTACCATACTGGCTGCCATAGGTGACAAGCCAATATTCGGGTTACCAGGTTTTCCCGTCTCAGCCTTGACTATGTACTACTTGATCGTCGATCCCTTTCTAAGGTCAATCTCAGGTAAGAAGCTCGAGACTAGGAAGACCTTGAAGTCAGGCTTGGCCACCAGACATATATCGGAGAGGGGGAGAAGGGAGTACCTCCCAGTATTCCTAAAACGTAGCGAAAAGGGTCTAGTTGCGGTACCCATTCTTGGAGGCTCTGGCGCCATAGCATCTCTCTGCTCTGCAGATGGGATTGTGGAAATTCCCGAAAACATCGAGCTGATAGAGAAGGACGAAAGAGTCAAGGTAAGGCTCTTTCCGCAGGTAAAAGTTGCCGATCTTGTAATGGTCGGCGACCCAAGCCCCGTATCACAGCTTGTCTTAAGCGAACTTAGAAGATCAGGGGTAAGGGTGAGATCTGAGTTCAGGGGGTTAGAGCATGGCTTGGCATTGATAAGAAGCGAAACGGCAGACCTCTTGGTAGCGTGCACACCAGAGGATGAGAGAGCCTTGAACTTGTACGATTTTCCTTCTAAAATCGCCAAAATCGGTAGCTTCAAGATGGACATGGTCTGGGCTTTCTATGGAGAGGGCGCATTAAGTTCAGGATCGACTTTGGTGCTTCCCAAGATAGGTTCGGGTCTAAGAGCGCATGCTGAAGATAGAATAAGGAAGATGGCAAAGGACTTTAAAGTAATCGAGGTATGGTCTTACGATGCTGCTGTGGATCAAATCCTAAATCGAAGGGACATAGTAGCCCTCTTACCCCTGCGCATGGCCAAGAAGTATGGCCTTGGCTTTGTAGAAGCTTTTCCTACGAGCGTGAACTATCTCGCCTACGAACGTCTCCTTTCCACCAGAGTTGGTAAAAGGTTGCTGCGCATAATGAAGAGCGAGGATTTTAGATCGGCTTTGGCCCCTATATGACAGGTGCTTATTGAGTGATATCATTGTTTTCTACTTTTTAGGATATCTGGCTTGTTCGTGACTATGCCATTCACTCCCATCTTGATAAATCGATCTGCCAAAGCTTGATCATCGACCGTCCAAGGATATATCTCCAAATTGCTCTTCCGGGCTTCCTCGACCATCTCTTTCGAAGTGTACTTGTATTCCGGGAATAGCACATCTGCACGTGCGTTTAAAGCAAGTTCTGCCGATCTTATTGGGTGGCACTTGAAGATCACTCCCGTCTTTATGATCGAATCGATCTTCTTCACTCTTTCCAACACAGGGTGGTAAAACGAAGTTATCATAACTTCTTTTTCCATGCCCTCTTTTTCAACGGTTCTTACCACTGCCTCTTCAAAGTTTAGAACCTTTATCTCGATTACTAGTACCACTCTCCGCCTTACAGCACCTATCACTTCTTGAAGGGTTGGGACTCTCTCACCTATCCCAGCATCCAACTTTTTTAACTCCTTCAGAGTCATATTTTTAACATAGCCCTCACCATTGGTCGTTCTATCAACACTATCATCATGGATCACTACTATATGCCCGTCTTTACTCGGCCGAACATCCACCTCCACCATATTCGCACCAAGCTCTATCGCCTTCTCGATGGCTCTTAACGTATTCTCGGGCTCGTAAGCAGACGCTCCCCTATGGGCAACTATCATCATATCAATTGCTCACTACTTGGGGTAACCTTTTAATGTTAAGCCCTGCTCTTCTTGTATCTATATGGAAGACATTGGGATTGGTGCGATAGATAAGCTGTTGAAGATGATCGAGGACAAGAAGCTCGGGCTCGATCCCGATGTTTTAGCATACTGGTTCAGGATAGTAGAGTCAGATGCCAAGTCTCTTTGCTCTGAAGATTTACGTGATAGCATATCCATAAAGCAAGATCCTGTTTTATGGATGAAGTTCCAACTCAAAACATCTAGGAGGGCAGTCCAGTTTCTGATACAAGCCATAGAAAAGAACCTTCCATTCATGCCTTACGCCACAAGGCTTTACTTCATGAAGGTTGGTGAGATAATAGAGGGCGAAGCCTCGCGATTCTACGTATGAGTCCGAATCCTTTCTTATACGATGACCTGTTGTGATACTTTAGCAACGTGAAGAAGGTTAAGAAATATAAAGGAGACAGATTTCCTTGAGCACTCGAATCGAGGTTGCGTAAAGGATCCTTTCTTCCCTTGGCTACTACATTGGGCTTTATCGGACTCATTGATACTTCTTTTATGGTTCCAGTAATAGCCCTTTACGCCAGATCTCTTGGAGCAAATGAGGCTTTGGCAGGCTTAACGGCTGGGCTATATTCGATTGTAGCTATCCCGGCCAGCTTCGCTATGGGGTTTTCTGTTGATATCATTGGCAGGAGAAGGGCTTTGATTCTCGCTTTCCTCTCAGACAGCATAATCGTCTATCTTTACTCCCTTACCGTGAACCCTGCCCAACTCCTTATAGTCAGAGCCTTCCATGCAGTCGGTGGCTCCTTAACATTCCCAGCTATCATTGCCCTTGTCGGAGACATCAAGACATCCTCTCTAGGCAGGAGTTTCGCCATATATTGGGTAGGTGTAGGCTTCTCAATGGCCGTGGGCTCCATAGCCTCTGGACTGTTGACCTATGTTCTAGGCTTTAAAGCGGTATTTCAGGTACTCTCTATTATAATGGTGATCGGGCTGGTTCTGTCCCTCTTTGTGCCTGAAACTCTTACAAGAAGTTCGCGCCCAAAGAGGGTCTTTGCAGAGATAAAGAAATCCATTGGATGGCTCTTGTCGTCTTACGTCTCCATATATGCTCTTTATTACGCCTTTGGGGTAATAACTGGCATCCTTTCGCTCACTTTTATGGACGTTCTAGGGATTGTGATGGGAGAGGCTGCAAGCATGGTTGGATTGTACATTGGTCTCTCTACTATAATATCCATAGCCTTGTTCTACTTCTTTGGCATTCTGACAGACAGAAGAGGTCCTAGAATTCCGACTTTGATAGGACTTACCGGCCTGACAATCTCCCAGACCATCTTGGCCTCCAATCTGGCTTTGAGCTTCGTCTTGGCCAGCTCTATAGCTCTAGGAGTTGCAATGGGTGCCATATTTGTCACCTCTGCTGTGGTAGCGACTTCCACATCAAAGGGTAGCAGAGGGACATCGGTAGGCATTCATCAGACGATGAACATCCTTGGCTTGGCTACCGGGGCCCCCATTTCGGGGTTAATCCTTGAGATTTTCGGTCCTCAGTTGCCTTATCTCATTGGAGCCTTAGTACAAATTTTGGCTCTGATCATAGTCCTTTTTAGCTTCAGAAGTTATACAAAACCACTTACATGAGTACGTTACTTCTGAAAAATCCTCCCATAACTAACAAAACGATTTTGGCTACTCTTTTGCCAAAATGTCATTTTTTCTTGATAAGGTATCGGATAATGGTATTCTTAATTCTTGCTTTGGGAGGTTATGGGACGGTCTTCTTCGTGAACTACTGCTACTTCATATCCATGTGGATCACTTCTTAACGCTACAGAAAGAGGTCTTATAAAATTACTCTAACTTTGTCCAACAACGTTATGGATTCTCCATCGAAGCTAGAGCGGTAAGCGTAAATCTTTACACCTTGCTTTAGCGCCTCTCTTAACGCTTTTCCAAATTTAGGGTCCATGCTGTCGTTTGGAGAGAAGGAATTGACATCTGGCCTCTGTATAAGGAATAGAACACAGGATTCGTACCCTTCCTTCCTTGCTTTTATCAACTCTAGAATGTGCCTCCTTCCCCTCTCTGTCGGGGCATCGGGAAACAGCGCTTTATTGCCATTCACTAGGGTGCAGGACTTTACCTCGAGCAGGCACCTATCGTTGCTGTTCGTTAGAAGGAAGTCGAATTTGCTATGACCAAAGCTGAACTCTGGCTTTACATAATTGTACATTGAAAACTCCTCCATTTTGTGTTCTTTAATGGCTTCCAGCAAGAGCTTATTTGGCATCTTTGAATCAATGGATACAAGTATGCCATTATGATTTATGGCTATGAGGTCGTAACTTGTCTGCCTGTTATTGCTCTTCGCCACCTTGAGGAATACCTCGGCATCACGAACTAAGAGCTCTCTCAGTCTACCGGGGTTTTGGAGAAAACACCTTTCCTCCTTGCCCTCAATCTCTACTAAGGCTGAAAACCTATTCAACCTAGTTTTGAATACGCCATTTACTACCCTATCTTTGATCCTTAGGGAGAATTCGATCATAAGCCTATCCATTCGATTCTCAAGGTTCGTAGATTATTTTGCCAGTCTCTCTCGTTACTCTGATCCCTGGTGCACGCTTCTCCAACTCTGTCTTGAATCTTTCAGAGCCTAAAGTCTTTACGAACGAATTGACAAGGGTTTTCCTCAAACGCTCCCTATCTATTACAAAGTCAAAATTTTCTTCGATCAAGGGGATGAAGTCCAATTCATATTTTTCAGCTACAGCCCTAATACCGAGCCCCACATCGGCTTTGCCAGTGCTTACAAACTTTGCAACATCATCGTGAGACTTCACCTCTAAATTGTAACCCCTTATCTCCAGTGATAGCTCTTTGAATCCTGCTTTTCTCTTTTCAGCTACCTTCTTCATCTCCCTATCGAGAGTAGCTCTTGTCCCTGAGCCTAGACTTCTATTCACAAGCTTGACATCCTTTCTAAGCAAATCCTCAAATCCTGTGATGCTCTTTGGATTGCTCTTTATAACAAGAAAGCCTTGCTCACGCAGATACCCTCTTACTACAACTACCTTGTCATCTATAAAGTATCTTTTGAGGAAAGGCAAGTTATACTGTCCTGTCTCCTCGTCAAGAAGATGAACACCTGCGATATCTGCCTCTCCAAGCATTACAGCAGCCAATCCTCCGGACGAACCTACGAAGGCCAGCTCTGGCGTAAACTTTAGCTCACTCATCAATAGATCGATGATGATTTCAATACCAATGCAATGGCTGCCAATCACTGATAGGTCTGGGGCTTCAATATCGTATCTAAAGACTTTTGACTTGATCAAGGGCCTTTTTTCTTTGTAAGAAATAGAATCAGCTATTTGCTTCTCAATCCTCTTGTATTCTCTCAGTATCGACGAGCCTGCTTCGGTAAGCCTTGCACTCCCGCCAGACTCCCCTCCTCTCCTTGCTTCTATGATCGGTTTTCTCATTATCTTGCTAATTCTGTCTACAGTATTCCAAGCATGAGCATACGATATTCCTAGAAACTTTGCAGTTCCCATGAAAGAGCCTTTAGTGCTTATGCCCTCAAGTATCTTGGCCTCCTTCTCCCCTAACAAATACTTTCCATTATGTTCTAGCCATGCAGTAAAACCGTATCTGTACCTTGACTTTACCATTGGCTTGGATAAAGCATCGTGCTTATTTAAGATAATCAGTTTCTCACAGTTGAGTTGTTCTTACTTTCTCTGATAGAGTCCAGTCAACCTAGCTTCAGCCAAAACATGACCTTTTATTTCCCTCTTAAGATCGTCAAGAGTATAGATCTCGCCTAGAGCTTTATCCAGAGCGTAAATCGTAAAAACGTAGCGATGAGGACGCCCACGAGGAGGACAGGGGCCACCGTACTTGTTCCTCCCAAAGTCATTCATTCCTTCTCTGCTTCCCTTAGGAATCTTCCCCTCCTCTATAGCACTAATATTCCCAGGTATGTTGTACAAAACCCAGTGAACAAACCCGCCTCCAGGCGCATCTGGATCAAAGCATTCTATAGCGAATTCCTTAGTACCTTCTAAAACCCCTTGCCATTCCAAAGGAGGAGAAACATCTTGACCTTGGCAAGTATACTTTACTGGTATGAACTGTGCTTCAGAAAAGACCTTACTAGTTAAAGTAAACTTAACCATAGGAATTATTCCTTGCGCTCGTATTTAAATTGTTCATGAAAATATCATGATACAGCAGTTAAGTCCTACTAAATTTGTCTAACATAAAATAAAAAAATTTTAATAGTAAAGAAATTTACAAGATTTATGTGGTCAATTTGAGTGAAAGAGAAGAGGAAGAGGAAGGTGTTTTTCACAAAAAACTCAAGGTAAAAATGAAAGAAAAAGGCAAAGAGGGAAGGATTGCTTTTCTTAAGGATTATCTCGATTACCTCTTAAGAAATGATAAAACTTTGCCTCCTGACTTTCCGACATTTGCTAGAGAAATAATGGGTCTGGACGAAAGGGGGGGTTTTATTCATATAAGGGTATGGCATGAAAAGAGTGAACTCGTGGAATTCTCAAAAGCAATGGGTTATGGGCACAAGATAGATCACTATGACTGATTTCTTTGTAGGGGAAGCTCTTATTGGCGAGGAACCGGAAATCGCACATATCGATCTTATTGTAGGCAAGAAGAACGGTTCTGTAGGCATTGACTTTGCGAACTCGATTGCTCAACCAAGGATGGGACATACACCTATTCTTGGTGTGATAAGACCTAATATTCCAGCCAAACCTTCGACTCTAATAGTGCCAAAGGTTACAATAAGAAGTCTTGAAGATGCAGAGAAGATCTTTGGGCCTGCTCAAAGCGCTGTTGCCAAAGCAGTCGCAGATGCTGTGGAAGAAGGAATAATTCCTAAAGAACAGGCAGAAGAATTTGTTGTCATAGTTTCGGTTTTCATACATCCAAGGGGAAAAGAATACCAGAGGATATACAGATATAACTACGCTGCAACAAAGCTCGCTTTAAGGAGGGCTATGGAAAACTTTCCAACTATAGATAAAGTTTTAGAGGAGAAGGATAAAGCGATACATGGTATGATAGGGTTCAGGATCAACAATCTGAAGAAACCTCCTTATCTGGAAGTTGCTCTTGACATCCCAGACTGGAGGAGAGTGGAAGGGATCATTAGGACTTTGCCAAGAAGCGATGCAATAATCATAGAGGCCGGAACCCCATTGATCAAAAGATATGGCGTTGAAGTCGTTCAAAAAATTCATCAGTTAAGACCAGAATCAGTTGTTATTGCTGATTTGAAGACTCTTGATACGGGAAACCTTGAAGCAAGAATAGCTGGAGATGCTACTGCAGATGTCGTTGGTTTCTCAGGGCTTGCCCCAATAAAAACGATGGAGAAGTTCATTGAAGAGTGCAAGAAAATCGGGGCTCTATCTTTGATGGATACTCTAAATGTTCTAGATCCGGTAGAGATACTCACGAAACTGAAGATTAAGCCTGACATCTTAGAACTACACAGGGCTATAGATGTTGAGCATGAAGAGTATGCGTGGGGTAACATCCCAGAAATAAGAAAATTATGTGGGAATGCGCTGATTGCGGTTGCTGGAGGAATAAGGGTCAAGAACGTAGATGCTGCCCTGAAAGCGGGAGCAGACATCATCGTTGTTGGTAGAGCAATTACGGCGGCAAAAGACATTGCTGGAGCGGCAAGAGCCTTCCTTCAGAAAATGGGTGTGGAAGAAGTAGACCAGTTCCGTGTAATGACAGACTTCTGATGGTTTGATGGAAGTAGCAATGATTGATTTTAGATCCTACTTGAGAATATAAACACGACTTGACATTGGGGAAACAAACCAAAGAAAATCTTCATTTAAATGACTTACCGATATATTTAAAAAGATATATCGCCGATATCTTGCCGTGCATATAACGGGTGAGAATTGTAAAAAGAAATACTGTGATCTGGGCTAGCATCATTATCGCGGATATTGTTATCGCAAGTGTAGGTACGGCCTACTTCACAGGCGTTTTTTCCAGCAAAAGATCAAGGTTAGTAGTATCCACAACAACCAGCCTTTACGATACAGGTCTCTATGATGTAATTGAAGATAGGTTTGAATCCGAGTATCCTATTGATCTCTACTTTGTTCCAGTGGGGACTGGTCAAGCGATAGTACAAGCTCAAAATGGAGATGCTGACATGTTGATAGTGCACGATCCGCCAGGAGAATCTACTTTCTTAGCGAATGGATATGGTCTCTGTAGAAAGATCGTTGCCTATAACTTCTTTGTTATAGTGGGTCCAGAAGAAGATCCTGTAGGAATTAACGGCTCCTTGCCTATAGAAGCTTTGACAAAGATAGTAGAAGCTGGCAGAAACGGAACGGCTAAATGGGTCTCAAGAGGAGACGGTTCTGGGACTCATTTCAAGGAGAAAAGGCTCTGGACATCGTCTGGTTTTGACGCCAATGAATTAAGGAACGAAGAGTGGTACATTGAGGCTGGTGGTTCAATGGCTGTAACTCTTGGAATTGCAAATACTTATTCGGCTTACGCTCTCTCTGACATAAGCACCTATCTCGTGTATTATGATTATGGTATTCCTACACCTGGAAAGATAAGCTTAGTAGTGCTTGTAGAGGGGGGTGTAGAGTTACTCAACATCTATAGTGCTATGGCCGTCAACTCCACCAAAGTCAACGAAAACTTGAACTTTGATGGAGCCATAACTTTCATAAAATTCTTGATCTCTGAGGAAGGTCAGAACATATTCGAGGAATTTGGACAAGAAGACTATGGTCGAAGTCTCTTCCCTCCGGCTGTGGCGATACTGAAAGAAAACACGGACCCAACCTTGGCGACTTGGATCAAAGACTACGCCTACATAAATGGAGAAGAATGCCCGTCAGAATATTGGGATGGTCACCCTGAACTCTACAGTTAGCATTCATCCCAACGATTTTGGGCGTGTACTTCAGTGGACGCGATACTTGAGGGACTGATCGAAGCCCTCGAACTCATTTTTTCTGGAGACCCTACCGTAATCGAAATTACAACAAGGTCTATCATGATTTCTGGCACAGCAACCTTTCTCTCAGCCCTATGGGGCGCTCCTATCGGCATGATCTTAGCTCTAAAAAAGTTTAGAGGAAAAATTCTTCTAAAGAGTCTCTTTAATGCTTTGTTAGGCATACCTACTGTAGCCTTAGGGTTGATTCTTTATCTCTTCTTTTCACGATCAGGTCCCTTGGATTTCTTAAATATTCTCTATACCCCTTTTGGGATCATCATAGGACAAGCCATCTTAATAACTCCTATAACTGTCAGTTTTATCACTAGCGCCATAGAGTCTGTTGACCCAGAGGTAAGAGACCTAGCAAGAACTTTGGGCGCTTCAGAAACTCAAGCCTCTGTAGCAGTTTTAGGAGAATCCTCAAATGGCTTTATTCTAGCCATTATCGCCAGCTTCAATAGAGCCTTAGCCGAGCT
>JACAEJ010000064.1 GCA_013388925.1 Nitrososphaerales archaeon | reverse complement strand
TCTTCTATCGTAGCTTAAACCTCCTAGAGAAGGGAATCAAGCTCGTCTACGTATTTGATGGGGAACCCCCAGAGCTGAAGGAGGCGGAAATAGAAAGAAGAAGGTCGATCAAGAAAGAAGCTATAGTAAGGTATGAAGAGGCCATAAGAATAGGGAGGATCAGCGAAGCTAGAAAGTACGCCCAAATGACCTCTCAGCTAAAGGGCATGATGGTTGACGATGCAAAGAGGTTGCTGGACTCCATGGGCATACCATGGATTCAGGCACCATCAGAGGGAGAGGCCCAGGCGGCTTTCATGGCGGAGAGAGGCTATGTTCATGCTGCCGTATCACAGGACCATGACTCTCTGCTCTTCGGTGCGCCAAGGCTGGTTAGAAACCTGACCATATCTGGCAGGAGGAAGCTCCCTGGGAGAGACGAATACATAGAGGTGGAGCCTGAGCAGATATACTTGAACGAGGTGACAGGCGCTCTCGGCATAACGAGGGAGCAGCTTGTGGATGTAGGCATTCTTGTAGGGACCGACTTCAACCCCGATGGTTTTAGGGGGATAGGCCCTGTCAAGGCCCTGAAGTTCATAAAGAAGTATGTCAGTCTGGAGAAGGTCCCCGATGTGCAGGAAAGGTTGGCGGCTATCGATTATAAAACCATTAGAGAAATCTTTCTCAAGCCGAAGGTAACGGATGCCTTTGAGCTAAGATGGGGAAGGCTCGATGCAGATGCTGCAATGGAGTTCTTGTGCCGTGAGAGAGACTTCTCTGAAACTAGAGTAAAGACAGCCCTTGCAAGGCTGGAGGTCATAGAAAGGAAGAAATCCGAAACTTTGGAGAGGTGGTTCTCTTGAAGACTATGGACTATCTTCTTCAGAGAAGGAGGATGGTTGAGAGGCTCTTAAGATCAGGTATGATCAAATCCAAAGAGGTGGAGAGGGCCTTCCTTAAGGTGCCCCGTGAAGAATTTGTGTGGCAGAGCGCAAGACATCTGGCCTATGACGATACACCTTTGCCCTTGGGTACCACTGGCCAGACCATCTCAGCCCCCCACATGATCGCCATCATGCTGGAGGAGCTGGATCTAAAACAGGGTTCGAAGGTCTTAGAGATAGGTGCGGGGAGCGGTTATAATGCAGCCCTTATGGCAGAAATAGTTAGGCCTACCGAAGGCAAGAGCTCTGATATGGGCTATGTGACGAGTGTTGAGAGAGTTCGTGAATTAATCGACTTTGCAAGAGATAATCTTGCTAGGACTGGCTACTCAGATAGAGTATCAGTAGTCATTGGCGATGGTACATTGGGATACCCTGAGAGGAGCGAGAAGATGCTCTACGACAGGATAATAGTTACTGCGGCTGCTCCTCACATACCAGTGTGCCCGAGGGCCCAGCTCAAGGTCAATGGGCTAATCCTGATCCCAGTGGGCAATACTTTTGCTCAGACCCTTGTCAAGGCGACAAAGTACGAACAAAACAAGATGAAGGTTCAGGAGGTGTGTGGTTGCATATTCGTTCCCTTGATCGGGGAGGACGGCTTCAGGTTCTGATCGACCGAGATCGACATAATTCCCTTAGCATCATTCCTCTTTAGCATTAGGATCATAAGTCTTGGCATGTCTATGGCCGCTTTGTTGGATCTTATAGCGAGAGTTCTGGGGCAGATATAGTCGCTCTTCCTTATCACTACGTCTCTCTTGTCCGTCAGCATCAAAGAGGGATTACCCATGGCGTTGATATTAAATGAAAGATCGTTCACTTGAATGGTGTTCCTAACTGGAATCTCGTTGGCCATGAGCATCTTCAGTCTGCTATCCAAATCCCAACACGATTTGTTCGCCCTGACCCCTATTATGCAGTCTCCTCTTGGAGAGAGCCCTTCCTCCTTCGTTACCTCAAGAGTAGTCTTATGAGTAGCCTTTATTAGATGATGGCCAAAGAAATCTATAGTATCTAATACTTTCATTGCCTGCGGGCCTCGGATATGAGTTCTGTGAGGGCCGAGAAGGCCGTGCCAACATCCTCCATCCTAACTACTATGATGGTATCTGTGAAGCAACTCGTTGTATCTTCAATATTCACTTGCCTCCTTGAAACTTGATTGTAGAAGTTGGATACGCATCCCGGTGTCTCAACTATCTCTCTTGGGCTCCTTACTATTATAGCTGAGAGGTTCGTCCTCTCCTCGAGTACATCCTCCTTCCTGAAGAGGGATCGAATTTCAGCGAAGAGTTTCTGGTCGAAGATGAGCGTTATGGCAGATATGCTCTCGGATACCTGCAGAAACTCCTCCTGATAGTCCGCCAAGAGCTTTCTAATGGTCATAAGGCTCCTCCTCGTCTTTTCTATCGAGAGCTTTGCGACGTCTGTCCTGACGTTTATCATGCTCTTTGCTATGACCCCCCTCATGTTCTCGAAGAACCTACCTTGAAGTTTTTTCGCCCTCTTGACAGCGGTTATTATGCTCTGAAGCTTCACCGATCTTTGCATAGTGCTCTCAACCCTTGGCTTTATCATCCGCCCTATAGCGCTGAAGTTACCGTAGCCTCGCCCAAGGGCATCCTGGAGGGCCACATCGCTCTCTATGATCGTATTGACCACTTTAGACACGGATTCTGACCTTAACGCCCGTCTATGGGCAAAGGCTTTCACTTTGGTAGGATATGGTTCTTTTTTCCGTTCCTTAGATATGGTCGTTTTTGGTCACTCTAACCTTGCAATGGTCAAATTAGACCAAAAAATATAAAAACGTTTTGGAGAGAAATATTCCATCTGTAAATGGAGCAAAACGTAGATCGAATTAGTATCACGGGACTTAGCAATGGAGAGTGGTAAGTCTGGCTGACAAGATAGTTCTAGCTTATTCTGGTGGACTGGATACATCTGTATCCATAAAGTGGCTTCAAGACAAGTTCATGGCCGATGTAATCACTGTAACCGTAGATGTTGGCCAGAGGGAGGATTTTGGTGAAATCGGTAAAAGGGCCAAAGAGATCGGTGCCATAAAGCACTACCTTATAGATGCGAAGGAAGAGTTCGTAATGAATTATGTATCTCCATCGATAAAGGCCAATGCCTTGTATGAAGGGAAGTATCCGCTTGTCAGTGCTCTCTCTAGACCCCTCATAGCATCGAAACTCGTGGAAGTGGCCAAGAAGGAGGAGGCCTTGGCCGTAGCCCATGGTTGCACAGGAAAGGGCAACGATCAGGTCAGGTTTGAGGTTACCATAAAATCTCTGAGCCCAAAGATGAAGGTGATAGCACCGGTCCGTGAGTGGGGTCTTAGTCGAGATCAGGAGATAGATTATGCAAAGGAGCAGGGGATAAAGATCGAACCGAAGAAGTCCATCTTTAGCATAGACCAGAACCTATGGGGGAGGTCCATAGAGAGTGGTCCTTTGGAAGATCCTGAGATCGAGCCACCCTTGGAGGCCTTCGAGTGGGTGAAACCATTGGAAAAAGCGCCAGAGAAGGCTGTCTATGTCAACATTGGCTTTGAAGGTGGAGTGCCTGTATCGGTGGATAATGAGAAAAAAGGTGCCATAGAAATCATATCCTACCTAAACAAGGTCGCAGGGAAGCACGGCGTAGGGATAATAGACCATATGGAGGATAGACTGGTAGGAATAAAGTCCCGTGAAGTCTACGAGTGCCCTGCCGCCCTATGCCTCATAGAGGCGCACAAGGACCTTGAAAAACTTGTGTTGAATCGTCATGAGCTCTTCTTTAAGGATATAGTAGATGCTAATTGGACATGGTTGGCCTATTCAGGGTTGTGGCTAGACCCTCTAAGAAAGGACCTTGAAGCTTTCATAAATTCTACTCAGGAGAGAGTAGAGGGCAGCGTCAAGATCAAGCTCTATAAGGGTAACTACAGGGTTGTTGGACGTTCTTCACCCTACTCCTTGTATGACCCCAACCTTGCAACTTATAGCATATTATCCGAGTTCGATCAGGCATCTGCCCAAGGTTTCATAGAGCTCTGGGGCCTGCCCACTCGTGTAGCCCATTCCATGTTGTCCAAGTTGAAGAAGGGTCGAGAGTGAAATTTGTAATGGACATACTGAGGGGAGAGAGGCTTTCAGAATTTTCTGCTGAGGCTGCGAGTTACACCTCGTCCATCGATAGCGACAAGCTTCTTGTTCCATCTGTCATAAAAATCAACAAGGCCCACATGATCATGCTCGTGAAGAAGAAGATTCTAGATGTGAGAGAAGGGTATGGCTGCATTAAGGCTCTGGAGGAGATACCTGAAGATATTGCTATGGACCCAAAACTCGAGGATGTTCACATGAACATCGAAGCACTAGTGGTAGAGAAGGTGGGAGAGACCATAGGAGGACAACTGAACCTTGCGAAGAGCAGAAATGATCAGGTCGCCGCAGCCATAAGGATGAAACTAAGAGAGTTCTTGCTAGACATACTCTCAGCCCTTACGCAATTGAAGGGAGTTATCCTTGAAAGGTGCAAAGAGCACATAAAGACCATAATGCCAGGATACACTCACCTGCAGCACGCTCAGCCTGTAACCCTTGCCCATCACCTACTTGCGTATTGCGATGCCCTTGTTAGAGATGGCGAAAGATTGATGGAGGCCTATAAGAGAGTCAATATAAGCCCCATGGGTGCCTGCGCGCTGTCTACCACGGGCTTCAAGATAGACAGAGAGATGGTCTCTGAACTCTTGGGCTTCGATGGACTGGTTGAAAACTCTATGGACGCTGTTAGTGGGAGAGACTTTGCGATAGAAGTAATATCGGATCTTGCCATGCTCATGACGGACTTGAGCAGGTTCTCAGAGGAACTGGTACTTTGGAATACCCACGAATTCTCCATATTAGAGATGCCAGACGAATATGCATCTACAAGTAGCATAATGCCACAGAAGAAGAACCCAGTGGTTGCAGAACTGATTCGTGCGAAGACATCCAGTGTATATGGTAGCTTATTGGCTTCCCTCTCGATGATGAAGGCTTTGCCCCATAGCTACAACCTCGATCTTCAGGAGTTGACCCCTCACATCTGGGATGCATGCCAGATCACCCTATCTACCATCAATGTATTCTCAAACATGCTCGAAAAGGTCAAGTTCGACGAAGAGAGGCTTCTCGAATTAGTTAAGATGGGCATGGCATCCGCTACAGAGTTGGCAGACACCCTCGTAAGGGAGAAGGGCATACCCTTTAGAGCATCCCATAGGATAGTGGGTGCTCTTGTCAAGAGAGCTTTGAGCGAAGGAAAAGGCCTAGACCAACTCGCAAAGGAAGAATTGGACAAGATCATAAAGGATGTCACTGGAAAGAGCATGGGAGTGTCTGAAGAAGTCTTGAAGAAGGCTCTCGACCTTGTAGAGAATGTCAAGGCAAGGTCTGTCAAGGGCGGTCCCAGCCCAGAAGAAGTATCAAGAATGTTGAGAGCGCGTCGGAAGGTTTTGAGAGATCATGATGATTGGATTTCTAAGAGGAGAGGTTCACTGTTGCTTTCAGATGATGTATTGAAGAAGGAAGTCGCAGGTCTAAAGGAGGTGATGGAGACGTGAAGGTGAAGTGCATCGATTGTGAAGGAGATATAGAGATACCCAACGATGTGACGATGGGCGAGATAGTTACTTGCCCCGACTGTGGCCTCGACTTTGAGGTCTCTAAAGTTGATGCTGATGGAGTCTCGTTGGAGAAGGCAGAGAGCATGGGCGAAGATTGGGGAGAATAGAGATTGAGCAGAATAGGTCTGGTGTACGACAGAATACGATTTGAGGAGAAGGTTATCCTAAAGAAGGGAGAGGAAAGAGGTCTGAGCATGAAGTTGTCGGATGCGAAGGACCTTTGCCTATACGTTCAGGGTTCGGATGAAGAATTCAAGGCCACTTTTGGAGACGTAGTCCTTCAGAGATGTATAAGCTACTTTAGAGGGTTGAACATCACTGCCTTTTTGGAGAGTAAGGGCATATACGTGATAAACCCCCTGAGCGTTGCTCAAATATGTGGGAACAAGGTTCTTAGCACTCTGGCCCTTGAGAGGGCAGGAGTGCCCACCCCAGAAACCATAGTATCCTTTTCGCCTGAAAGTGTATTCAAAGCCATAGAGAAGTTAGGCTATCCCGTTGTCCTTAAGCCAATAATAGGCAGCTGGGGGAGACTAGTGGCTCTTCTCAAGGATAAAGAAACTACAGAGTCCATAATAGAGGCTAGGGAGTTGCTGAACAGCCCCCTACACAAGATATACTACACTCAAGAGATGATAAATAGGCCACCAAGGGACATAAGGACGATAGTGGTTGGTGACAGAGTTATAGCATCGATTTACAGGTATGCCCCGCAAGATGATTGGAGGACGAATGTAGCAAGGGGAGGTAAGACTGCCCCCTGCCCGTTGACCAAAGAGCTCGAGGGTCTGGTGCTGAAGGCTGCAAAGGCCGTTGGAGGAGGGATTTTAGGGGTAGATGCCATGGAGAGCCCGAAGGGGATTCTCGTTCATGAAGTCAACAATACGGTAGAGTTCAGGGGAGCCATGGCTGCCGGTGCAACGAATATACCCAACGAGATCCTGAACTATGTAGTAGGGTTATCGAGGAGATAGGGTTGAGAGTCGGTATAATGGGAGCCTCAGGCTATGTGGGAGGGGAGTTGCTCAGAATCTTGCTCTTTCACCCCAAGGTTGGGGTGACTTGCGCAACATCAAGACGCTATGCGGGCGATTATCTACACCATGTCCATCCAAACTTGAGGGGAATAACTGATCTTAAGTTCATGGAACAGAAGCCGGAAGATATGGTTGATAGGTGTGATCTCGTCTTCTCCGCTCTGCCTCATGGATCGGCCGTAAAGGCCATACCATACTACGTGGAGAGAGGGATGAAGGTCATAGACCTGAGCGCCGATTTTAGGCTCAAGAACCCAGAGGACTATCAAAAGTGGTACGGCTACGAGCATCCACATCCTAATCTTATAGAAAGGTTTGTCTATGGACTTCCAGAACTGCATCGTGAAGAGATAAAGAATTCATCTTTGGTGGCCTGCCCAGGCTGCATGGCCATAGCCTCCATTCTGGCATTGGCACCCCTTGTCAAGGGCAACATCATAGAGAAGGAAAGGATAGTCGTAGATGTGAAGATAGGCTCCTCGGGAGCGGGGGTTACACCCTCGCCAGCGACCCACCATGCCAATCGTTTCGGCGTGGTAAGGCCATACAAGCCCGTAGGCCATAGACATACGGCGGAGATAGAGCAAGAACTCAACTCCATTGGAGAGAGTAAAGTAAAGGTTGCCATGTCGTCCCATGCAGTAAACATGGTAAGGGGGATACTATCCACGTGCCACACTTTCACTCTCAGACCATTGGCAATACCCGATCTGTGGAAGTTATACAGGGGCTCCTACCAGAAAGAGCCTTTCATAAGGCTTGTCAGAGACAGAAAGGGGTTATACAAACTTCCAGACCCGAAGATTGTAATAGGCACGAATTATTGTGATGTAGGCTTTGAAGTGGATGAGCACGTAAACAGAGTAGTAGCCTTCTCTGCCATAGACAACTTGGTGAGGGGAGCGGCAGGAACCGCTGTTCAGAATATGAACATAATGCTCGGCATCGATGAGAAGACTGGCTTAGAAAGTCCAGGGTTATACCCAGTGTGAGAAATGGTTGTAGTAGTAAAGATAGGGGGGAGCATACTGGGAGAGGGGGTAAACCCAACAATTCTTGAGGACATAAAGGATGCCTTCATTCATCACGGGCTCTTGTTGGTTCATGGCGGTGGAAAACAAGTTACAGAGGTGGCTGAGAAGTTGGGGAAGACTCAGACCTTCATAGTATCCCCTGAAGGAATCAGGAGCAGATATACGGACAAGGAGACCGTTGTAATCTACACCATGGTCATGGTCGGGAAGATAAACAAGGAGATAGTCTCTGCCCTTCATGGAGTTGGGATAAACGCGGTGGGTCTTTCGGGTGTTGATGGTTCTGCCATAATGGCCGAGCGCAAGAAGAAACTGATAGTCATGGACGAGAGGGGGAGGAAGAGGGTCATAGAGGGAGGGTATACGGGTAAGATAAAATCTGTAAATTCTGATTTGCTGACCCTTCTCTTAAGAAGCAATTACATGCCCGTAGTATCCCCCATAGCCATGGGTGAAGAAGGGGAGCTGTTGAACGTTGATGGAGACAGGGCGGCAGCCTACGTGGCAGGAGCGATCAAAGCAGATAAGATGATCTTCCTAACAGATGTTCAAGGGGTAATGATGGATAATAGACTGATCCTAAGAATGAGCGGTACTCAGGCAAAGGAGACGATGCCAAGGATAGGCTTTGGCATGGAGAAGAAGGTCTTGGCTGCTGTAGAGGCCATAGAGATGGGAGTGAAGGAGAGCATAATAGCATCAGGGCTTGTAGAGAATCCTATAAAATCCGCTATAGAACACAAGGACTGTACGGTGATCTATCCTGGATGAGAGGATGGTAAGGGCAATAGAGGATAGACATTCCGCTAGTGTCTATGAAAGATTGCCCGCAGTAATAGTAAAAGGGAGAGGGTCTATCCTTTGGGACATAAATGGCAAGGAGTACATAGACTGCATGGGAGGTTACGGAGTTGCCATAGTAGGTCACTGTAACCCAAAGGTTGTAAGTGCTGTAGAGGCTCAATCGAAGAAACTCATAACCTGTCATGGCTCTCTGTACAACGATGCTAGAGCCAACTTATTAGAAAAGATTACCAGAATATCGCCTAAAGGACTCGATGGAGTCTATCTTTGCAATACCGGCGCAGAAGCTGTCGAGTGTGCTCTGAAGCTGGCGCGGCGGTACTCTGGAAAGCCAGAGGTGATAGCCATGACAAGAGGCTACCATGGAAAGACCCTTGGAGCCCTATCTGCAACTTGGAATCAGAAGTACCGCACCCCCTTCATGCCATTAGTACCAGAGGTAAAGTTCGCACCCTTTGGTGATGCAGAAAAGGTGAGAGATGCCATAACAGAGAAGACTGGAGCCATAATAGTAGAGCCTATACAGGGAGAGAGTGGGATATATGTGGCTCCAGATGGCTTCTTAAAGGAGCTTAGAGAAATTTGTGATGAAAAGAACATAGTTTTGATTTTTGATGAGATCCAGACAGGGTTTGGCAGGACTGGAAAGATGTGGGCATGTGAGCACTGGAACATAATACCTGATGTGATTTGCTTGGCTAAAGGTATAGCAGGAGGTTTACCATTAGGAGCCACTTTGGCTAAAAGAGAAGTCATGTCAGCCTTCAAGACTGGAGACCATACAAGCACCTTTGGAGGAAATCCTCTATCCTGCGCTGCTTCTTGTGCAACCATCGACTACATACTGGAAGAGAACTTGGTCGAAAGGGCTACCAGTTTGGGGATAGTGTTCAAAGATAGGTTGAACAAAATCAAGGATAAGTGCAGAATAGTCAGAGATGTTAGAGGGTTAGGGTTGATGTTGGCAATGGAGTTAAGGTTTGATATCAGGAATATATTGATAGGAGGTATCGAGAGAGGGTTGATAATGCTCTACTCGGGAAAGAACATCCTCCGCTTTCTGCCTCCTTTGGTAATAAGTAAGGAACAGATTCATAAGGCAATGGACATACTCGATGCATTGGTATCCGAAGATGAAAAGTCAAGAATAGAAGTTAGATCGAAAGAATAGATACTCTATCAAGTCATGACGAGCCTTAACTATTGCGATAATTATTTATTTGCCTGAAAAGATGGTTCAAATTCGGTCCCGCGGTAGCTCAGCCTGGTAGAGCTTCCGACCCTCCTTGGGGGAGACGCTGTAGAGGATTGCCAAAGGCAGACCTCACCAGCCTACTAGGCGCACAGAAACCGGAGTGTCGCAGGTTCAAATCCTGCCCGCGGGACCTTACTCCTTAAGGCTCTACCAGCCTCCCATATAATTCCACCCTCCTATCCTTAAGGGCGTGATCGAACTTCGTCACCTTCTTATCACGGGCTTCTAGAATGTCTACATAGACAGCTTTGGCCACTACTTCATCCT
>JACAEJ010000085.1 GCA_013388925.1 Nitrososphaerales archaeon | reverse complement strand
CTTGATGGGTCTAGGCTCGAGCCTTTTACATTAGGTATTACTATCAACCCCCTATCACCTTGGAAGCGAGTGGCAAGAGCGAATTCTACGCTTTTTATGTCGAATGAATTTATATCATCGTCTACAACTATTGCCAATTTCAAGGACGGATGGTTAGCAAAGGCTGATAGTATTGCGTTCTTTGGTTCTCCCTCATGAGCCTTTTTAATCTGAATTACTGCATGTAACCAATTGCAACCGCCATCAGTAAGATGAACAGCTTTTGTTGATGGGACTGTATTTTTAACTCCTTGAAATAGCTTGACCTCTATTGGGAGAGACATGAGTAAGCGATGCTCGCTACCAGCTGGTAGCAAGTCTTGATAGATAGGGTTCTTTCTATGAGAAATATTTTTTACCTCAATAACAGGTTGCCTTCTAGGATGATCGTAAGTGCCCAGCATATCTGCCATGAATTCTTCCTCCTCTCTATCCATCATGAATTCTCCTTCCAAAATCATCTCAGAATAAGATGGAACGAACAAATCTAAACTCTTACACTTTGCCACAGTCAAATTGCCATTTAAAAGAGAATTCGCAATGCCCATCTCATCAACACCGTAAGGCACTTGGCAAGCTGCCGCCAAAGATATTGCTGGATGAACTCCTATCGCTATTGCCACTTCAACGCGCTTTTTTGCCTGCTTCGACAATTGTAGGCATCTCCATAAATGCCTTCCTTCAACTACTCTTATGGCTAAATGCTCATCATCTAGAAGGAGTAAGCGGTGTATAGATGCATTCTGGGTCTTTGTCTCTATATTATTCGCAAATACTACCCCTGATGTTACGTATCTTCCAGCATCCTTCTCATAATGCTTGATTATTGGTAGTCTGCTCAGCTTCGGCTTCTCTGAGTATTTTTTAAATGGAGCGTCCCGAACAATTTTTGGATTTATCGGATTTGCTATTGATGAGGATACCTTTTCGCTAAACTCATTTGAATTTATGTCAATGGCTGAACAAACTCTTTCCTTTGTGCTACATAAACCGCTAACTAAAGGATAGTCTGAATCTCTTATCTTCTCAAAGAATAAAACTGGACCTCTATCAAGCTTTTTCATTATGGCTGCTGCTTCGTATAAATAAGACACCTCTTTCTTTATTCTTATCATTTGACCATTTCTTTCCAATATTTTCAAGAAACTCCTTTGATCTGATGAAACGACAGTTTTATCCAAACCATCACCTTATTGCATTGATGTTATTCAAGTTTAATTAAAGACCTATATAAAAGGTGATAAAGAATTTATGCTTAATCGACGAAAGATTATCCAACTTTGGCGATGAAGATTGTACCTTACCAACGATGAGGAGAGAGCCCTTAATGGAGAGTATGGAGAAGCCCTTGAGATGGCTTATAGAATACTATCATCCATAGGCCGTTTAACAAATGCAAACCATTTGATCAAAATCTCATCAGCCCATGTTTCGGGAGTCTCGTATTCGACCATTGGTGATTACGGTAAGGAATTTTTAGAGAATCTCAGCCTCAATGCCAAAGTTTCTGTTCCTACGACTGCAAACCCTGCTGGATTAGATTATCAAAATGCATACGGTTTCAATATTAATAGCAATTATGTTTCAGGGCAGATAAAAATAATTGAAGCCTATAGGAGATTAGGGGTAATTGATTCTTTTACATGCACACCATACGAAGGATTCTATCTACCACCAAAAGGTAGCCATGTGAGTTGGGCTGAAAGCTCAGCATCCATCTATGCAAACTCTATTCTGAATTTGATGACGAATCGTGAAAGTGCTTTGAGTGCTCTTGCAAGCGCGATTACAGGGAAGACGCCCTACTCCGAGTTACATATTGATGAACTAAGAAAGCCATCTCTTTCTATTCAAATCAAAATGGATGACTTTTCGAATTGTGTAAAATTTGCTCTTTTGGGCTACTTTGCAGGAAGAATCACAAGAGGACCTATGGCTCTTCAAAACATAAAAAATCCAAATCCATCTGAGGCTAAGGCTATTTGCGCCGCTATGGGAACTTCTGGAGCTTCTGGGATGTTCACGATAAATGAGAAGATGGATAAGGTTGAAAGAATGGATTTTACCAATGATGAACTTAAGACAGTTTACGATGAGCTTAATGATGCTGAGAAGGGGGATGCAATAATTCTAGGTTGCCCCCATCTTAATGTTAATGAAATAAATGAAATCTCTGAATTCGTTGGAGACAGAAGATTAAACAAAAAGTGCCTTATATTCTGCTCAAGAAAGACTTACGAAGAGGCGAGGAGAAAAGGCTATACTGATAGAATCGAAAAAGCAGGGGCAAAGTTCGTTTGCAATACTTGCGCTGTTTTCACACCCATAATCTCTAATCTTGGAGTTGATAAGATTTCTACTAATTCATGCAAAGCAGCTCACTACATCAAAAGAGTTCATAAAATCAGCATAAATCTTAAAGATGTTAATGAAATCATAAAGGAGAGTTGTAGATGATATGAGAGGAGTACTCAGAGCGAGAGGGCTTATCGATGGTTTGGGATGGGGAGAAACACTAATCTCAAAATCTCCCATATCGTTTTTGGAAGGCGTAGACCCTGAGCAAGGCAAGCTCATCGATAAATCACATGAACTTTTTGGATTGAGCATAAATGGAAAAGTCATCATATTTCCCCATAGCGTTGGCAGTAGCGTTGGAGCCTATGTGCTATATAAATTAAAGAAGAATGGTAAAGCTCCTTCTGCCATTATCAACTTAAGGTCTGATAATATTACTGTCTCTGGTTGTGCCATTGCTAATATTCCCCTTGTGGATATGGTTGAAGTATTATCTCTTATTAGAGAAGGAGAATTTATCATGGTAAATGGAAGCAATGGTTCTGTAATCATATATTGAATAAGTTTTTATTTTTTATCATCAATGCTAGAATTTATGGAGCTAAAAATCTCGCCAGATTTATCAGAGCGATTTACTGGTTTACAAGCCCTTATTGCTCATATAAGAGGAATAAAGGTTGAGAAGGGAAGCATTGAGTTAGAAGATTTCAAGGAGAAGATCATTAAAGAAGTCAAAGAGAAGTATGATATTGAAAGCTTAAAGGATGTACCGATTCTTAGAGCTTACAGAGATTTCTTTTGGAGAGTTGGTATTGATCCTCTAAGGTTCGACCTGCTGCTGAGGCATTGATAAGAAGAATTCTTGAAGGTAAATCTATACCTCGCATAAACAATGTTGTAGATGCCTACAATCTTGCATCTATAAAGACTGAGATAGCATTAGCGGCCTTCGATGAAGATAAAATTCAAGGCAATTTGATCATGAGATTCGCAATAAAGGGAGAGAATTTCTTAGGAATTGGTATGGAAGAACCAAAGGAATTGCAAGATGGAGAGATAGTAGTCTCAGACGATGTGAAATTAGTGGCAATTTACCCATACAGAAATACCGATGAATCTAAATTGAATGAGAAAACGAGAAATGTTTTATTGATGGTATGTGACGTTCCTGGGATAAGCAAAGAGAGCGTGATCGATGCTAAAGATATAGCAATAGAATACATAACAAAGTTTTGTGACGGAAGTTCAATTGAATAGATAACAAAGCAATCCTTCCCTAGATATACGCCTTCACGCTTGCTAAACACTCGTTAACTGTATTTAGCAAGGTACTCTCTTAGTGCCTTCTCTATCTCTTCACTAGCCTTTCTTGATGTCCCATGTTTGCGGACAACGAAGGTAACCCATTCCTTCCAGAAGCTTTAACGATCCTTTATTGTTCAAGAATTGTGTTGTTTGTTCTGGCAGGTCTTTTTACGTGGCGTTAGACATCAAGGAACCAATGGGTTAACGATTTTAATCTTTTTCTTCTACATGGAATCAGGAACGGAGTTCTTTTCTTGTATTCTGTATACTCTTGACCGAATCTTGCTCCAAGTTCCTTCTCTTCAATGAATTTTATGTATGCTAAAAGCAGTGACATAAACAATACAGTAAATCCAATTGAAGATATGGAACCAGTCAAAAATCCAAATCCTAAATAAAAAATTATACTTCCCAAGCTCAT
>JACAEJ010000059.1 GCA_013388925.1 Nitrososphaerales archaeon | reverse complement strand
GAGGAGCTTGCATCCTTTCTCTCGAGCATAGAGACGATGGAGGCGCCCTACACCGTAGCGATAGGAACGTCTTGCTCCTGCCACGGTATCCTGAACTTACTATCTGTCCCATGATTGGACCAAAACGAATAGTATGTGACGGTTCTCGATCGTCAGCTTAGAGTTAAGCCTAGTGGACCCAATTTTGAAACAAACCATTGGTTTTTCGTGCATGAATTCCAGAAATCAATTGCTCGCTCCATCATCACACCTGCAGAATCTATCGAAAAGTCTTAATTTCAAAACCCTAGTTAGATTATGACCAAGTCTATGTTTAACGATCGCGTCGAGGCAGGGAAGGCTCTTGCAAAATCCTTATCAGATTACAAGGGCAAGAAAGTCGTAGTATTCGCAATTCCAAGAGGAGGGGTCGTTCTGGCCTATGAAGTAGCCAAGGCTTTAGATGCACCTCTGGACCTCATCATACCAAGAAAGATAGGCGCCCCAAACGAGCCTGAATTCGCCATCGGTGCTGTAACAGAGGACGGAACCACAATTCTAAATCAAGATGCAATCCAATACCTAAGAGTGCCAGATGTTTACATTCAAGAGGAGGTAAAGCGTCAGATAGCCGAGATAAAGAGGAGGATGGAGAGGTATCTAGGACTTAGGCCAAGACCTTCCGTAGAGGGCAAAACAGTGATCTTAGTAGACGACGGTGTAGCCACAGGCGCTACGATACGGGCGGCTATAGCCTCAATTAAAAAGAAGAAGCCAGACTCCATAGTGTTGGCTATCCCGGTAGGACCGCCCGATACGATAGAAGAGCTAAGGAAAGAAGCAGATTTGGTGGTATGCTTAATGACTCCTGAACCATTCTTTGCCATAGGGCAGTTTTATCGAAGGTTTGAGCAATTAAGTGACGAAGAAGTTGTTCAGATAATAGACAGATTAAAGTAGTTGTTCACTTGAAGTCTTCCGATGCCTGCTTCAGCCTTTCCACCAATGTCGCAGTCTTCTTTCTAGTCTTGTTTGAGTCGCAAGTCTCTAAGTGCTTCTCATACTCTGTAATAGTATCAAAGGATTCTCCACACTGTACGCACTTCATCTTTGATACCCTCCCCATGAGCCTTCGAATGGCTTACGATCTGTGACTATATATGATTTTTTTGTTTGGTAAGAGATCGTTCCCCCAAAATCTGTAGGATCAACTCCCTAGTCCTGCTGTGAATGTCTAATTCTACAAAGACTGCCTGTTGCCAAGTTCCAAGAGCCAGTTTCTTATCCTTGAAGGGTATCGTCAAGCTCGGTCCTATCAGGGATGCTCTTACGTGGGAGTGACCGTTATGATCGTGCCACATCTTCTCATGTTCATAAAATATGTCTTTTGGTGCTATCCTCTCCAGCATATCTGGAAAATCCCTTAACAATCCAGGCTCGTACTCTATGGTTGTCAAAGCACCTGTAGATCCAGGAACGAATACTGTCACTATTCCACTTTCGAAACCGCTTTCATTGACAACCCTCGCTATGTCGTCGGTTATGTCTACTATGTCAAGCTCCCCTTTCGTCCGTAGATTTAGGTGCCTAGTCATAATGCCCATGCTATCCACATGAACCTTCTTTTTTGCTCTCCTTAAATGAGTTCTCTTTCCTCAAATTATCTTAATGAATTTCAGATATAAGTGAATGGAGAGGTTTTTAGCATCCCATCTTAAAGGACACCTTATGAACGGCAAGGGTGGGGGCTCCTACAAGTGGACAGTCCTTTTGATAACCTCCATCGGCGCATTTATGACACCCCTTGATAGCACTATAGTAAGCGTTTCTCTTCCAGCGATAGCTTCTAGCCTGAGCATAGACTATGCAACAGTCATATGGGTTCCAACGGCGTACTTGGCATCGCTTACCGTTTTGTTGTTGAGTCTTGGGAGGTTATCGGATATGAGAGGGAGAAAACCGCTCTTCGTCTCAGGGTTTGTGACATTCATTACAGCATCTCTCCTGTGCAGTATCTCGTACAGCGGTCTGCAACTTATCGTCTTTAGGGCTGTTCAAGGAGTCGGGGCCGCGTTCATAGGAGCAACTTCAACTGCAATAGTTACAGACGTCTTCCCGAGTAGGGAGAGAGGCAAGGCTCTGGGGATAAACGCCATGTCCGTTTACGTGGGGCTTTCGGTGGGTCCGAGCTTGGGAGGGTTCCTGACCCATACCCTTGGTTGGCGCTCGATCTTCTACATAAACGTCCCAATAGGCGTCTCGGTAATAGCTTTGGCCCTTCTGAAGCTAAGGGAAACCGTAACACCGATTCAAAAGCAGCGTTTCGATTTGTTGGGCGCATCAACCTTTTCGTTTGGTCTTGTCTCCTTGCTGGTTGCCTTGACGCTGGGTGAAGGTTATGGATGGGGTCTATCAATAATTGGACTCTTTATTGTAGGTGGGGTCTTATTGGTCATCTTTACACTTGTTGAGAAAAAGAGAGGCACTGGAGCCATGCTCGACATTTCGCTCTTTTCTCGCAACAGGCTCTTTGCGGCTGCAAACGTATCGGCCTTGCTGAACTATACGTCCTACTTTGGCGTGAGCTTCTTTACATCCTTCTACCTTCAGAGGGCTCTAGACTATTCTCCGTTGCAAGCAGGGATTATACTCCTCACCATGCCCGTGATCATGGCCGTTTTGGCTCCTATCAGTGGATGGCTTTCTGACAGGATCGGTTCACGCATACTGAGCTCCTTGGGCATGGTTCTGATATGCATCGGGCTTTTGTTGATGAGCACTTTGGGCCTTACGTCATCCTCTACGGATGTAGTGATCAGGCTCTTCATCATAGGCTTTGGCATGGGGCTCTTCTCCTCCCCTAATACCAGCGCTGTGATGGGGTCTGTTGAAAGGAATAGGCTCGGCGTGGCATCTGGCACATTGGCGACGATGAGGTTTGTAGGCCAGTCCATGAGCTTGGCCATAATGGGAGCTGTCGTTGCTACCGTTGCTTCCAGTGAAGTTCTGTCCGCTCTATTCATTGGACTTGTTCCATCCGAGGTGGAGGTCGCTGCTGAAGCCTTCGTTGAAGGCATGAGGAGGGCATTCATCGCTTCGGCCTTCATAGCAACTTTAGGAGTCTTTACATCCCTAGTTCGAGGCAAGGGCAAGTAGTACGGATTTGCAAGAATAGAAGATCAGTAGGGTTTCCTCCTCCAGACCCTCATAGTCTCATACCAGAATATGATGGTTGCTATAAGCATAGAGGATAGAGCGAAGACGTTCAGTGATCGAGCGTACTGGCAGATGTAGACGATTAGAAGTGTCGTGAAAAAGGATGCATAGAAGGAGTAGCGGGGAAGCAAGAACTTGCCTATCTTAGTGAAAGATTGGAGCGCGCCTACATTGACGTACTCTTTTAGCAAATAGCGACCATAGTCATCTTTTTCGATGAGCCCCAAACTCATAAGCTTCTCCAGATGGTGATTGGCAATGCTGGGGCTTGAAAATCCCAAGGCTCTCTGAACCTCTCTGATGCCAACTGGATTGCCCTGCTTTAGCATGTACCAATATACTCTGAGAGACTTTCCTTTTAATTCGGATTCTATCTCTTCTAGGCTCTTTCTGCCCTTATAGCTCAATACCTAGAATCACTTTAATGCTTGTTTAAAAGGGGGGCATCCTTATAAATAGTAAATGCAATAATGATCATACAGAGAATCTTATCCAAATTATTTGAGAGAAAATGAAAGCTGAAATTAAGATAGAGAAAGAAGTTTTGAAATATAGATGTGTAAGAGAGAGTCCATTATATACGAAGAAAGGGGATAGGATTCGTTGTGATCTATGTGAAAGAAGATGCCATATCCCTTTGGATGGACTAGGCTTTTGCAAGACTAGAGCGAATATAGATGGCAAACTATACACATTAGTTTATGGCGATATATCATCCATATCTTTAAATCCTATAGAGAAGAAGCCTTTCTTCCATTATTGGCCTGGTAGTTACGCTTTAACAATCGGAACATGGAGTTGCAATTTCGCATGTCCATGGTGTCAGAATTACGACATAAGCAAATACCATCCCAAACCATATAAAGCTCGTTACATTAGCCCTGAGGATTTTGTAAACCTAGCAATATCAGGAGGGTGCCAAGGATTATCCTTCTCCTTCAATGAGCCTACTCTGTTGTTTGATTATGCCATTGACGTATTTCCTTTGGCAAAGAGATTGAACATATACGCCAACTGCGTCTCAAACGGATACATGACCTTAGAGGCATTGATAGCGTTGAAGGAGGCAGGGATGGATGCCATAAACTTCGATGTAAAGGGCGATTCTGAAGCGGTAAGGAGATTCTGCGCAGCAGATGTGAACGTAGTTTGGAGGAACATTAATGAAGCCAAGAAGATGGGACTACATGTTGAGGTCATCAATCTGATAATACCCGGAGTGAACGATGACGATTCTTGCATCAGAGAGATAGTTCAGAGGCATATTAAGGAGGCGGGAGATAATACGCCACTACACTTTACACGCTTCTACCCAGCGTATAAAATGGTAGATAAGCCCATGACTCCTGTAGGCACTTTGGAAAAGGCCCATGAAATCGCAAAAAGGGAGGGTTTGCAGTACGTTTACATAGGTAATGTCCTTAGCCATAGGTTGGAGAATACCTACTGCCACAATTGCAGTGAATTATTGATCAAGAGGTATGGCTTCTCCGTAGCCAAGTATACCATTACTCCCGTCAAGAAGTGTCCCAAGTGTAATGCTGAGATACCTATGGTAGGCAAATATGTAGGATGATTATGAGACCAAATTCGATAGACGCCCAAGGTAACTGCCGTCAAGTAGGTATATCTCAGATTCATCTAATTTTATCCCTCCCGAAGATAGAAGAGGACCGAGAAGGCTGGCGCCATCAGCGTTTATTGCATTCCCTCCTAACAAAGGGTTAAAGGCGGGCATAATAATGATCTTTGGATCGCTTATATCAAGACCGAAGGCATCTCTGAATGAAGTTATGGGGTCCTCCTTAATCTTTGAGCCTGAAAACCTAAGAAAGGATCTGGCAACTTCTCTCCTGTTCCACCTAGTGACGACCCAGACTGGTTCAGCCATTCTGAAACCCTGGTCCCTAAATTCGATGGTGGCATGATTATGACCCATTATGAAGACGTCACAAGCAAAGAGCCCAGGGTAGGGCCAAGCGTGGCCGTGTATTAGGGTGAAGGATTCTCTACCATCAAAGATGGATATGCCCCTTGGTGGATGAACTTTGACGTCATTGGGCAATAACGCCTTCAAGCCTCCATCATGATTTCCCCTTACGATCTCAACGGATCTTACGAGAGCCTTGACCTTGTTGAAGAACTGGGGGACGTCGGCCCACTCATAAGATGCTATCTTCGTGGTACCGTGCTTCACGTCCCCAAGGACGATCATCCTGTCCGGGGAGGATTCTTCAATTAGGGATTTCAGTCTAAGGTAGACCTTCTGAGTCTGGGATGGTATGTTTATCCCTCTTGACGACAGTCTTTTCTCGAAGCCGAGATGTAGGTCCGATATTATGAGAGTCTTGTGTAGAGAGGTCTCCAGTACTAGGGCAGGCTCGTCGGGAACTATCTTCAGCATCTGAATTATAGTACAAAATACATGGGTAAAAAGGTTCCATCTGCATCACAAATTTGACGTGGAGGTTAAAAGAACTGAAGGGCGAGCATTAAAGACTTAAATTGATACACAGAAATCTTGATTGAGATGGACAAGTCCAAGAGTTTGAAGCTGATCGAAGATGAAGAGCTCGTCGAGTCTCTAAAGCCCCACCCCCTTGCGTTCTTGGATTTCTATGTGATTTTTTCGTATATGATGCTCGCAGGTGGCGTCTTTGTTCTATACAGAGCCCAGATAGTGGATTGGTTGGAGCAGATAGATCTGATAGGTTTGGCAAAGGATCAGCTTTTCGTTCTGCTCTGGGGAGTCTTCATTGCTTTTCCCTTTCTTGCCCTCGCCATCCTAAAGATTACTTGGAGGTGGTTCTTTTTCGCCCTTATTATGGTCGTTGCAGGAATAGTCATCGTTTTGATATACAATCTGCCTCCGTACTACATGCAACTTCCATCCATCTTGGCAGGCGCCTTTGGGTTCGTCTTCACGGAGTTCTACCGAAGAGGCCACACCTTCTATATCACAAATCTACGAATAATTTCTGAGTTGAGCTTTTTGTCCTACAAGAAGAGGGAGATGGTTCATGGCAAGATTGTCGATCTCGTCCTAACAAAAGGCCTCTTGGGCCGCCTGTTCAACTATGGTACTATATTCCCAATAACTGCTTCTGGCTTTGGGCTTGGGGCGGACCTGGCCGCGGTTACTGCTGGCATAGGCGCAGCTAAGAAGGGAGTCGGCGGAGGCGTAGCGATAAGCGGTGGCAGGAATGTCTCCGTCCCGAGGGGGAGAAGCTCCTACGTTTTGTTTGGTATTCGCAGACCAGACGAAGTCTACATGAAGATTTCAGAGTACATCCATGGGTATGAAGAGGCACCCTACCTGAAGAAAATCTTAGAAGAGTTGAAATCGAAGAAGGATCAGGATATCAAGGGATAGATTTCGTTTGTGACATAGTTTATGTAGTCATTGTCCTCTACCCTACTGAATATGGTCACCACTCCGTCACGGGTTATTCCTACTATGAAACCGTACTTCTTTGGCTTTATCACTATGTACCACACTTTGCCATGGTTGCAGTAATCGTTGTAAAGTGTTGTATCTGCCAAGCCCGAGCCATAGAGGGATAGCTTGTTCACGTTGGGAATATCCACATCATCGAAGAACACAACCTTTGTATCCTCAAAGTTCTGCTCATGGAAGCTCCTCATTATGTCGGGAGTAATCCTTGCCTCTAGCACATGACCCGTCGTTATGAAGAGTATCTTGCTGAGCTGATTTGCTATGTTGTTGGCCAGTAGTTTTTTCTCTAAAACCGTCAAGAAAACTCTATCTTGGTAGTTGGAGAATACGAAAGTCGCCTCTATTGTCCTTATCGTCGGTATTCTCTTTCCCCTGTGGTATATCGTTACGACTCGATCTTGCGAATACCTTCCGTGCAGAGTTTCTCCCACCATCTTAACGTCGTCTATTTCTGTGATGAGCTTTAGTTCTCTATCATCAAACTTCTGAGTCTCTTCAGTCCTAAAGTCCTTCAGCTTTGAAGCCATCGCCAGAAGGTCTATTTCTTCCCTTACAATAAAGACTTTGCCAGCTATCACCATGGACTGAAACCTATCCATGGACTTGAATTTAAATGTCTTTAGCCTTATGATCGATCTGTTTAAAGCATAAGATGGGGAAAGAATTGCCAGAAATGATCTTCATTCAGATGCTCATAGGAGACATGAACAACTTTACCTACTTGATAGGGGATGAGGATTCTGGGCTCGCCGTTGTGGTAGACCCGGCAGGGGGGGTCAGTAGAATAATTAGAGAGGCTGAGAAGCACCATCTGAAAATAGCGTATATAATAAACACTCATACCCATTTCGACCACATAAGGGGGAATGAAGAGTTGGTGTTAAGGACAGGGGCAAAGATAGTAATGCACAAGAGATCGAGGGTCGCGAAGGATTTGTCTGTAAAAGATGGAGATGTAGTGGAAGTGGGCTCGTTGAAGATAAGAATCATTCACACCCCTGGCCACACCCCTGAGAGTGTCTGCCTCTTGATCGACAAGAACCTTCTGACAGGGGACGCGCTCTTCGTGGGAGGGTGTGGAAGAACAGATCTTGAAGGAGGAAGTTCTGAAGATTTGTATAATAGCCTTTCAAGGTTGATGAGGCTAGATAGCGGTGTTAGGATTTACCCTGGGCACAATTATGGGAATAGACCATATTCCACCGTAGGTTATGAGAAGAGGCACAACTACGCTCTAAAGTCCATCAAGAACAAGGATGAATTCGTTCGGTCTATAGAGGGTTAGCCCTTCTGATAAATATCTTAATCTATAAGTTTAACATCATTTTACCCATTCGATTTAAGCCGATATGGTTGGAGAGTCAGGAGTATGCTATCTGAAACGAAGATACCAGTAAGGATAGAAGAGGTCATCCTAGAGAACTTCATGTCCTACGAGTATGCAAGAATCCCTTTGAGGCCTGGGTTGAATGTGGTGTGTGGCCCAAACGGGGCTGGCAAGTCATCGATACTTCTTGCTATGTCTGTGGTATTTGGCCAGACCTATACAGAAAGGAGCAGAAAGCTTAGTGACCTAATAAGGCATGGTAAAGAGGTGGCAAGGGCCACTCTTATGTTTGACAACAGGCAAAGAAATGGCAAGAGGCCCATACCCTTCTCCAAGTCCGATATTTTTATGCTCTCTCGCTACCTGAGAAAAGATGGTTCTTATTGGTACGAAGCGGACTATCGTGAGATGGACAAGAGCCAAGTTACGAGGCTCTTTAGAGAATTTGGCATAAACCCTGACAACATGCTCATCATAATGCACCAGAACATGGTGGAGGAATTTAGTGTGGTATCCCCACAGGACAAGTTGAAGATGGTGGAAGAAGCCGTGGGCTTCCAAGACTACAGAAGCAGGGTGCTGGAAGCCGAGGATAGATTATTGGGTTTAGTGAGCGAAGAGGAATCCATTCTAAGGGCCCTTGAAAGTGCCGAGCAGACCTTGGCATATTGGAGAGAGATCTATGAAAAGAGCTTGCTTAGAAAAGAGCTCATTGAAAGAAGGGAGCTTTTGGAGAGAGAGTCCGTATGGGCCCAAGTGATAAGACAGGAGAGGGTCATAGCATCTCTTAAGGAGAAGTTAAAGAGCAAGACCAACACTCTGGATAACATAGTAACAAGGACGGAGCAGACAAAAGGGCTCGTAAAGGGCGCCTATGATAAACTGACCCTTCAGCAACTGGAGCAAAGGAAGCTCTACTACTCCCTTCTTGAGCTGGAGAAATCCATAACGGAGATTCAAGTCACAGAAAACATCCTCAATCAATTGAACATGGAGCCATCTGGAAAGCTGGTCGAGAGAGTTCAGGGCTTTGGCGATAGCAAGCATAAGATTGAAGATAGGATAACAGAAACCCAGATTGCGTTAGGTAGACTGGAGAAGGAGGTAGGCTCAAGTCTGGAGAGTTACGTCAATTACAGGGTGAACGAGGCAGTACTGGGCTTCAGAAAGAAGATCATAGAGGATGAAATCGATGACATAAAGAGAGAGATAAAAGACCACGAGACAAAGTTGGGCGAATTATCCCCTCTGATTGACAAGGCTGGTGATAGAATAGAGACGGAGAGGGGGCTAATAGATATAGACGCCGAGATCAAAATAACGGACGCGCGACTCCAGTCCCTTGGGAGCATACCGGAAGAGGCTGAAGATATGTACAAGGCCTATTCGAAGACTTTTAACGAATTAAAGGAGAAGGCGGCAATAGTGTCTGAAAACAGAAAGAGCACCTTGGCAGAGCTCGAGGAGAGGAAGAAGGTCTGGAGGAATTTCTTACAGAAGCTCATAGACAATATTAACCCCTCTTACCAGAACATCCTATCAAAGATAGATGCCATAGGCAACGTAAGACTCAACGGCCTTGAAGACGTAGAGACTGCTGGTCTCGAACTTAACGTTGGCTTCAGGGGAGCAAGACCAACGATATTGGATGCCTACACTCAAAGTGGCGGCGAGAGGACTGTGTCCATAATGGCATTCTTGCTTTCTTTGCAACAGCAAATCATGTCTCCCTTCAGGGCTGTAGACGAATTCGACATTCACATGGACCCAAGGAACCGCGAGGCCATATTCAAGGTCATAGTCTCGACCATAAGGGAGAGGAAGGACATCCAGTACCTTATGATCACGCCCAGTCAACTGGCTCTGGCGGAAAAGGACATTCACGTGATAGTTGTCCAGAGCATTCAAGGAAGGTCCGAAGCGAGGGTGGTGAAGGACCTTGCCAACAAATAAGGTTAGCCTAGAGGACCTGCTGAGAGTAGTCGAGATGTGCAGAACTGTGGAAGTAAGAGGAGTGAACCCGTTTGAGGTCGACGTCAAGGCTTCCCTTGTAAAGCTCAAGAAGCTACTCCCTAACTGGAGACTCTTGGACGAACTACTCTTGGACGTTGAAGCCATAAACGGCATCTCATCAATAATAAAGTTACAGAGCGATTGGATAAAGCACCGATCATCTTCACTTTACATAGACCCCCTCTTCGTCGAGCTGAAGATAAGACTGTTGGACTCGAAGACCATGTCTGAAGCCTTCCTCGATGCTTGGCACCCCATAGTCGAGATTAATCAAGTCTTTCCCCAGAGGTTGAAAAAGGCCATAGATTATTGGAACTGCCTCCTGCCCCTGAGCGAGAGGTGGAAGGAGGATTTTACTCCAGGCTCTACCGTGGGCCCTCTTGAAGTGGACGATCTGATAAAGCTCAGGGTCCTGTCCATGAAGGATTTTGATGGGAGAATGAAGAAATTATTAAAAGAACTTACGAGTAAACTGATTGCCAAAGATAAGATCGACTATTGGGATTTCATATACGCTGATACCTTTGAAGAAACTTTAGAGAGGGCCTACTTAGTCAGCTTTATCCTAACGGAGGGCTTTGCAACGCTCATAAACGACCCCTTAGAGGAGAGAACATTCATAGTCCCTCTAAGGGAGACAAGAGAGTCGTCAGCCAAGAAGAGGTCCATTTCTTTGCCCATCGCCTTCGACTACGAACATTGGAAGAGGATTGGGGAGGAGAGAGGTTGAGCGAGAGAGAGGTTGAGATAGATAGAAGGTTGAAGAGGGCGTCTCAGTTGCTCTTCTTTCAGAGACACAGAAGGCCGGGGATAAGGGGGTGGGAGCTGAAGAAGATCCTTGGCAAGGACTTTATGGACATCATAGGTCTGTTGAATTCGGAGCTAGATAGGCTGAACCTCCAGGTCAAGGTAGTGTTTGAGGAGGGTAATATAAGGGACAAGCCATCTGAGGAGCAGTTGGACAGGGCTAGGTTCTTCGTTACAATAAAGAACCCACTCACAGCTAGCGACTTGATGGCGTCCGGCTGGAGGATCGACGACCTAGCGGCCCTAGCTGCCAGCATAGCCTTGATAACATCAAGACAGGGGAGAGCCCCAAGGAGCGATATAGAACAGATTTTGAGGGAGAAGTTCCCGAAGTGGAGAGTGGACATAAACTTAGATAGATTCATCAGGATTGGCTACCTGTCAAAGGACGAACATGATATGCTTTACATAGGTTGGAGAAGCAGGGCCGAGATAGACCAGAAGACACTCATGGAGCTATTGTTAGCTAAATAACTCAGATTTCTTAATACATCTACCGATTGGCCAATATCCACACTCTTACGTTATCTCTCAACTTGGAGTCTAGGGTGGGGGAGGTGGTGGTGAAGGCGGCGAAGTTGGGGTTACACGTGGCTTGAAAAAGATAGAGGCTATGCTTATGATGGAGCCTACCCATCCCAAGTAGTATCCCAAGCCAAAGACTGAGATAGGCGCACCCTGTGCAAGAGAGAATGCAGTGAAGATGAGCACTCCGACCAGACCTATGATACCGCCTATGAGTCCTTTGAAGAGAGCTATGATGCCACCCACTATGAGTAGAATTAGAATGAGGATAGAAACCATGTCACCGGAAAGAGCCATATCAAGCAGACTAATATTAATGAAGAAGACACTAATCCATGCGAGGAAAGGAGAGACTATCAGAATGATGCCACCTATAATGCCTATAGGATTCAGTTTCATGACAGCCATGATTTTTTACTCGCTTTTAAAGTTTTGGGCCCAATTGCCTTGTTACACTTGGGAAGGTGCTTAATTCTTCAAGAAGAGAAGTAGAAAATCATGAAGATTCTTAGAGAATAGGGAATTAGAGCAAAACATCCGATATCAAGTCCCTTCAGCCTGATTTTGCAACAAAACAGTTGATTATTGAAAGCTCTTTTCCTAAGTCTCATGGCAACAAGCATAACTTGTTTTTGGCATTTACCAATGCATAAATTATGTGAAAGAATGTAAAAATAGGATGCGAATTAACTTATCAATTCAAAAAGACATACTGTTGAAATTCGCACTTGGATCAAGTTTACCTAAAATCTTAATGCTCATGAGTGACGAAGAACTTTCTCTTCAAGGCCTTCTTCTCGGCTTCTATTATCAACTCTATCAATCTATCGTCCACATTCCGCTCTTCTTCCAATACCATAGAAGCATCCGATGTGCCAACCCCCCTAGAAACAAGTACCATTATAGCGGCAAATCCATATTTGGCGATCAATTCTGCAGATCTAGTAGCCTTTCTTAGCATTGATTTTTCCTTATCGGATGGCTCCTTTATCGAAAGCATCTTTTCACATAAAGACATTATCTTCTCTACTGGTTCATCGATCAGTCCTATCCTTGATGAGCCACATTTTGGGCACTCGATCCCTCCCTGAAGGTCAATAACTCTCAACAGATCAGCATACTGCCAGCAGTTGATGCAGACAAAGGTCCTGCTTTCGCTCAAGAGCCGAGCATGAACAGATCTTATCAGTATGTGTCTCATCCTCTGAGGGGGTATTATGTCCCCCATCCTGCCCATCTCCTCTATCCCTATCTTCGATATAGGAGTGATGAAGCCTAAGTTCTTTATTAGAGCGATCTCTATGTCGCCAGATGCTATCTTTTTGAGGATGATTTCAGTTCGCTCTACATCAGCATCGTCGGATAAGGTTGTCTTCAAGGCTTCATAGTAAATGGCCGTGTCCTCAAAACCCTTCATAAGGTTGCTTAGGCTTACATCGCTCAGATCGATATCCCGTGATACTGCCCCGAACTTCCTGGCGACATGAAGGAACCTTCGCTTGAAGATGCCTGCTCTCGTGTAGGCCCTTATTGCCATCTCCCCGACATTTTGATGGGCCAATCCCTTTATTATTGAGGCTACGTCTCCAGGTCCTGCCCTATCTGTCTGGATTATTATTCGATAAGGATCCTGCTGAACCCTGATGGGCAGACCTAGCTTCTCTGATAGAATCAATCCTAGCACCCTAGATAGGGTGCGGTTGACCAAGGAGCCAAAGCAGCAGTTCACTATTATGAAGCCCGCCCACTGCTCTATCGTAATCCTCTTGTCGGTTGGTATGGGAGCTTTCGCCCTAAATTGATCTATCATCTCTGATATGGCCAAGAGCATCGTCTGAGCGTCACAGAGGTAGACTCTGCACAGTTCTTTGGTCATATCATCATAATCCAATCCCGTTGTAAGCATATCTTCTACCCTACTTCTCATAGCTCCCACTTCGTTTGCAACATCAAAGGGCACGGGGATCTCCTCACCGACCCAGCTAGGAATCGCTCCGGTGGAGTCCTGCTCAGCCTTAACGTATATCCTATCCTTATATACCTGAAGGATCTTCCAAACGGAGCCACCCTCGATAAACTTCGTGCCTATCTCTCCGTGCTCAGCAACAAAGGCCTCGTCCAAGACTCCTAGGGGCTCTCCTTTATCTTCTTCTATGACTATAAACTGCTTCTCGTCGGGGATCATGGACAAATTCTGGAAGTAATAATTGTAGAGCTCTTCTCTCCTCTGGGGCTTTGTAAAGAATCTGTCCTGAAATGATGCCCAGGCAAGCCTTGGATATCTTGTGTGCATGTATTCAAGGACTCTCTTCAGGTCTTCTTCAGACAAGTCTCTGTAGGGGTAGGCTCTCCCAAAGATGCTCAAGACCTCTTCGAAGCTCCACCTTCCTTTATGCATCATCAACCCAACTATCTGGTGGGCCAGCGCGTCAAGAGGCTTGTCAGGTATAGGGGCTGGCTCCAATTCTTCGATTAGGGCACGGCGGGCTATAACTAGGGCTTCAAGGACATCGTCAGAGTCCTGAGTTATTATCACGCCCTTTGCAATCCCTCCGATCTTGTGGCCACTCCTTCCCACTCTCTGAAGTAATCGGGTAACCTGTCTTGGCGAGTTGTACTGAATGACCATTTCGAGGGTTCCTACATCTATTCCTAACTCCAACGACGATGTAGAGACAATTCCCAGCAATCTGCCCTCCTTCAAGGCTCTTTCAGTGGCCATACGGGACGCCCTTGACAGGGAGCCATGGTGAACTCCTATCGGCAAATTTGCGTCCCAAACCCTGAAGCGGCTAGCAAGGATTTCGGCTTCAGATCTGGTGTTGGTGAACAGAAGTGCGGATGCTTTTTCTTCTATTAGACTCCTCATCACTCTGAGTCTTGAAGCAACCTCTGGATAGATGTACAATTTCTCGGAAAGCTCAAAATCTTCTTTTGCAGGCTTTGGTAAAATAATCTTTAACTGCATGAATCTGGCAACGGGGACGTGAATTATCTCACATGGTCTGTCCCTACCAACTAGAAACTTCGCTACTTCTTCTGGTGTTCCTATAGTGGCAGACAAGCCGATTGTCTGGAAGTCTCCTCCGATAAGGTGCCTCAACCTTTCAAGGCCCAGCGCCAATTGACTTCCCCTCTTATCTGTGGCTAGTTCGTGGACTTCGTCCACTATTACCCATCTTATCGACTTAAGGTGCATCCTCATCAATCTGCCTGGCAAAATCGCTTGCAGAGTCTCGGGGGTAGTTATAAGAACGTCTGGAGGAAATCTAGCTTGGATGACTCTCTCTTTCGGTTCTGTATCCCCATGTCTCACCGCGAGTCTTACATCGAGCCTCTTGCACCACCATTCTAACCTCTCAAGCAGATCTCTATTCAGGGCCCTTAGAGGAGTTATGTAGAGAGCTTTTATGCCCATCTTCTTCTCTCCTAGCTTTATAATGAAGTTCAAGATTGGCAGAAAAGCAGCTTCCGTCTTGCCAGTACCAGTTGGGGCAATAAGGAGGATGTTCTTGCCTTGTATTATCGATGGTATTGCCTTTTCTTGTGGCTCCGTGGGCTCATAGAAGCCCCTATCGCCAATAGCCCTCCTTATCGGTCTAGCAAGCATAGAAAACGCGCCCTTTGGAGACTCCGCCATAACTTCTCAAGCCTTTAAGTCGTATAGAATAAAAAGTGGGCCGCCATGGATAAAAGGGTTGATCTGAATCCTTGAAGGGAGCAAGGGAATTCTATCTCGAGAAGCTGGAAAGAATCAGGGCTATGAATCCCAGAGATGGATTGGACTTGGTGGCGAGAACATTGGAATATCTGGGAGAGATGCGCAATGTAGTGCTCACGGGCACTTCTTGCTTCCATTCACCGATAAGGTGTACCAAGCTCGACGAAGAGCTCAGGCTCTACTTTCAATACTTCCAGAAGCTTTGGAAAAGAACATAAAGATTCTGGGCTATATAGCAAAGAAGAAGAGCCGTAACCAAATAGCATTTATATTGTACTCATCTTTGTTCTATCGGGCGAGTCATATTGGTAAAAGTGAAGGATATAATGATCAAGAAAGTTCAAACCATAGATGAAGGAGAGAGTGTAGAAGAGGCGTGTGGAGTCATGGGGGAGAAGCGCGTGGGTAGCCTCATAGTCACGAGGCAGGGCAATCCCATAGGAATATTCACGGAGAGGGATCTGCTATCAAAGATAATTAACAAGAAACTCAAGCTTGAAAACATAAAGGTCAAGGACTACATGTCTACACCTTTGACTGTAATTGGTCCAGACTTCGACCTAAAGGAAGCAGCAAGGATAATGGCTAAATTGAAGATAAGGAGGCTTCCCATAATGAAAGATGAAAAGCTGATCGGCATAATAACTAGTGCCGATTTAACCTCTGCAATAGCAAAAGCCCCTCTGGATATTTAGATGGAGTGATTGTGTATGGCATTGGCGCCAAAGGAGATTCTACCCGGAGGGAAGGTAAAATGCAGTGATTGTGGTAGACTTCTGTTAGTAAAGGATAGAGGCACGACGTGGGAGAGATGCCATGTCTGTGGTGCGATCATCTGCATCAATGACATGTACTACAATAGAGTCCAAATGAAAGGGCGCTACAGCTATTACTATGATGCCATAAGGGTTTGCAAGAAACACCATAATATGTCATCATGGCACCAAGATTTATCATACTGAACCATATGGGGTTAAAAGAAGGTCAGTTTACAACATCATCTGTACGGAAGCGCAATCAAGATGAGGATAATTCTAGTGGGCTTTGGCGTGGTTGGTCAGAGCTTCCTCAAGTTGCTCGTCTTCAGACATAACGAGTTCGCTTCAAAGTATGGTCTGCGCCCAAGAATAGTTGCTATAGTCGACAGGGGAGGGGCTGCTGTCAATGGGAGGGGGCTTGATGTAGATAGGATACTAAAGATCAAAAAAGAAATGGGGAGCGTATCCAAAGACCCTAACGATGGCTCTCCCTATCTGTCGGCAAATGAAGTCATAGAGAAGATTGAGGCAGAGATATTGATAGAAGCAACTCCGACAAATATCAAGGATGGAGAGCCGGGTTTGACTCATATAAAGAAAGGCATGAAGACTGGAAAGCACATTATTACAACGAATAAGGGTCCTCTGGCTCTGGCCCTTCCTGCCCTCACGGATCTTGCCGACCACAACGGAGTACATTTGAGGTTCAGTGGCACTGTAGGGGGAGGGACTCCAATCCTTGATCTTGGGAGAAAGTGCCTGATAGGCGACAGAATTTTATCCATAAAGGGGATATTGAACGGGACTACGAACTACATCCTGACGGAGATGAGCGAGAAGGGTATCGAATTTGAGAGTGCTCTTAGGATGGCCCAAGAACTTGGATACGCAGAGAAGGACCCGTCTTTAGATATAGATGGCTTCGATACAGCCTGCAAACTGGTCATAATGGCAAACTGGATAATGGGGAAGAAAGTAACTCTTAAGGATGTTAAGATCGCGGGTATACGCCACATAACCCTTAGGGATTTGATGAATTATGCTAAGAAAGATAATACTATAAAGCTCATAGGGTCTATAGACGAAGGGTTAGAGGTCAAGCCCAGAGGGATCTCCAAAAGAGATCCTTTGTGCGTCCCTGGAGGCCTCAACGCTGTTACCTTTGTCTCTGAGTTTGCTGGTGAAGAGACTATAATAGGCCGTGGCGCTGGTGGCATGGAGACCGCTAGCGCCATATTTAGAGACTTGATAGACATAAAGACGAACTTGTCGGCAAAATTCAGAATATAAGCTTCACTCAATATTGGGAGATCTTGACTTTAACCCAAGCACTACTCTTCTTTGAGTTCTCCTACAATGGGGATTCTTTTTAACACATCTGCTTCATGAGGGGCTTTTTCCATTTCATCGGTCAGATCTCTTCCCGCAAAGTGTTCGCCTTGATGATTGCCTCCTTCCCAAAGAAGACTTTCTGAGATATCGTAGACCTTGCCCTTGTAGGCTACGTATGCCGGCCTTCCTACACTGTTATACTCATTCAACTCCTCTTTTGTAAAGACCTTCATTCTTTATCTCACTCATCTACTCACAGTAGATTAAAGTATTTATACACTGATTCCTACAAATAAACTTCAATTTATTACCCAGATTGAACAAATAGTGGGGATAATATGAAGCTTGTCATGAAGTTTGGAGGTTCCTCGGTAGGAGATGGCGACCGCATAAAGAGAGTTGCCAAGATCGTCCATGAGCAAGTAAATCAAGGAGACAAGGTTGCCATAATCGCATCAGCATTGGTAGGGGTCACTGACGATTTGCTAAAAGCCTCCGATGAGGCTAAAAGAGGGAACATAGAGTATATTCATGACTTTATCCACCAGACAAAAAAAAGGCACGTAGATGCTGTTAGCAAGGCCATCAAGAACCAGTTATTGAAGGAGGAGGTTATGAGTTTTGTTAAAAATACTATCGAAGAGCTGGAAAAGGTCTTTACGGGAATCGCTTACTTAGGTGAGCTTACACCGAAGTCCTTGGACTATGTCCTATCCTTTGGCGAGAGACTCTCAACCCCTATCCTTTGCTATTCCCTTCGTGATATAGGATTGGAGGCTGATCATTTCTCAGGGAAGGATGTAGGGATAGTGACAGATGCCAACTATGGAGAGGCTAGGCCATTAATGAGCCTGACGAAGTACCAAGTAAGGCAGAGGCTGGAGCCCATGCTCGATAAGGGAGCGATCCCTGTGGTAACTGGGTACATAGCTGTCACTCAGGAGGGTTTTATTACCACTCTAGGGAGGGGAGGATCAGACTATTCTGCAACCATAATAGGAGCTTCTTTGGGTGTTGACGAGGTCTGGATATGGACAGATGTGGATGGGATGATGACCACGGACCCCAAAATAGTGCCATCGGCTAAGACTATACCAGAGCTATCCTTTCAAGAAGCCATAGAGATGGCCGTCTTTGGTGCGAAGGGCCTTCACCCCAGAGCCTTGGAGCCTGCCATGGAAGAGGGCATACCTGTAAGGATAAGGAATACCTTCAATCCGACTAACCTAGGAACCCTCATAGTAAACAAGCAGAAGATTAAGGCGGGAGAGGTCGTGAAGGCGGTAAGCCTCATAAAGAGCGTTTCTTTGATAAACGTCAGTGGGGCAGGTATGGTGGGAGCGCCTGGCACCGCAGCGAAGGTCTTTGAAGTTCTGGGCAGGAACAACGTGAATGTGCTCATGATATCCCAGAGTGCCTCTGAAGCAAATATATCCTTTATCATAAAGAGAAACCAACTGGGAAAGGCCATAAGTGCTCTGGAGATAGCGATGCTCGGTCAGGGTATCGTGCGTGAAATCACATCTGAGGAGAGGGCGAGCATAGTAGCGATAGTAGGAGCGGGCATGAAAGGCACTCCAGGGGTCGCTACTAGGGTCTTTGGAGCCGTCGCGAAAAAGGGGATAAACATTGTGATGATATCTCAGGGCTCTTCCGAAGTGAACATTTCTTTCGCTGTTAGAGAGGAGGACGGTGAGGATGCAGTTAGGGCCATTCATGAAGAGTTCGGTCTTGACGGTTAGACTTTGTGAGTAGTGACTATGAGGCTGGATCTTTCCGAAGAGAAGGCTCTGTCAACAAAGGATGTATTGGAGATTATCTTCCCAAACAAGAAGACCAAGATAGCTGCGAGATTGTTCATAGATTGGCTTAAGGAGAGGGGGGGGCAAGCAACAAAGAATGCCGTAAGCGAATTTGCGGATGATCTTGAAGGTGGAAGATTATCTAACAAAGGTGTCCCATTTAAGTACAGCAGAAGGAATTTTTATCTGACGGTTCTCAGAAATTTGTTAGACCTTGGTTTCCTCCAGAGGAACGCCCCTGTATGGGATGACAGGAGCAAGAGAACCCTCTACGTATACATGAGGAATATCTTCGACATACCCCAGAAGCCCCCTTCCGTAGGCTTTTGGAGGATAAGTTACTACATCTGCAAAAAGTGGAACGATGAATTCAAACCTTGAACCAACTTATATCTTACCTTCGATAAAATCCAAGGCGTCTTCAACCCTATTCAGGTCTATTACACCAGATGCAAACTCCGGCTTGCCTCCCCCTTTGCCATCGAATTTCACAAAAGCCTCTTTAAGAAGAGAGTTGCAATCTAAGCTCAAATCTGAGCTTCTGCACAGTATCAAGAAAGCCTTCCCCTCCTTGTTGGCGAGGATGGCGACGCTCTTCTTGTTCCTTGTCAGCTCCCCAGCCCTCTCCATCAACTTCTTGTTGTCTAGCCCTTCGAAGACCTTAGAGTAGACTTTGATGCCATACTTCTCTTTGAATGGCACACCTTCCGCCTCCCTTTCGCTCAAGAAAGCGAGCTTCCTTCTCAAATTGAGATAATCGTCCCGGATATTCTGGACCGTGCTCTTGAGAGTACCTAGCGTCGCTCCTACTATATCGCTGACTTCCATGCATATCTTTGCAATCTCAAGAGCCCTGATCTTTGCCTTCTCTCCTACACAGAATCCTATTTCGAAAAGATTCTTTCCAGCCTTTGCGATCCTTGTAACCATGAAGAAGGAGCAGTTCATTGTGTTGTCAACGTGCTCTGCGCTACAAGCCGTATAGTCGTAGCCATCTATCTCTATGACTCTTATCCTTCCAGAGATTCTCTCATCGTAGGCCCTTAGAGTTGGGAAGGCTCTCCTAGCACCTTCTAAGGAATCGAAGAAGTGTTCCCTTATCGCCAGGGCATTATCTATTACCCTATTGGTCATCTTCTCAGCTTCAAGTATGGTCTGCCAGTCCAGATACTTGCATATTACAAATGTGCTACCCTCTTCTCCCATAGTCTCCACCTTCCTTACCTCTATGTCTGGTATTAACTTCTTCAAACTTCCTATGAATACGTGTTCGGCGGTATGCGCAGCGCTCATAAGAGAAAAAGACCTCTTAGATCCTTATAATCCCTTTCCAGTCTATTGCGAATTTGTGTAATTTATATACACCCAGTTGAATCAAGTGACCAGAGGCTGGTCTCTTTTGACCATAGATAAAATTGACAAGAAGATCCTATTCGAATATCTGAAAGACGCAAGGCAATCCTTTAGAGAGGTGGCTAGGAAGGTAGGAGTAGCCGTAGGAACTGTGCTCTCCAGAACCAAGAAGATGGAAAGGGATGGTCTAATAAAGGGGTACTCGGTCGTATTGGACCATGAAAAGCTTGGCTACGAGCTTACGGCCATCACAGAGATAACTGTATCTAAGGGCAAGCTCCTTGAGATGGAGAAAGAAGTGGCAAAGTTGCCAAACGTGTGTGCCGTATATGATGTGACTGGCCTGACAGACGCCATAGTTATAGGAAAGTTTCGCAGTAGGGAGGAGCTGAGCGGATTCACCAAGTCACTTTTAGGGATAGCCTTTGTAGAAAGGACTAATACCCATATGGTCTTGACCACCGTCAAGGAGGACTTCAAGCTCATCTAATTCGCTAAGGAAAACTTTGGTGGAGCCTTTTCCACCATCCTGGTGTTTTAGCTTCTAACGCCATGTCAAGGGGGTCGTAAGGCTTTATATCCATGATGGGGGTTCCGTCTATTGCATCAAGGCCTCTTACCCTTATCACGTTCCCCTTCCTTTCCATCAATTCGACCAGAGTTAGGCCGATAGGATTTGGTCTGTAGGGAGACCTTGTTGCGAACAAGCCCACCAAAGGCAGATCTTGTCTACCCCTCGGATGGACTTTTAGGCTCAATAACTTAGAAACAGCCTTGTGCATATAAAACAAGATGAATAAATGTGAGAACTCCTCTATGTCATCTAATGCCTCGGACAATCCCTCTGACAAGACGATCTCTGATACCACACCCTTCCTGTCCTCTCTTATCCTGTCTTCATCTGCGTCCGTCTTTACGTAGCCTATGGGCTTTAACCTGATGCCCCTTCTAATCATAGTCTTCACTTTTCGCAAACCTCAGTGCTGTTTTGGCGAAGTCAGACTACTCTAGAACCTCGTTAACCATCCTCCTCATGGCGGGTATGGTCTTGTGGGGGTATACCTTTGTGGCTATTATCTCACACCCTTCACCTATGGATACATCGTCACCGATTACGCTGACCCCACTTACTAAGGTAGGATGCTCTAGCGATGAGCTTATCATCACATGCCTTCCAACTATGCTGTCCCTGATCTCGGCGTTTCTGCCTACAATCGATCTATCCATCACTGCGGACTTCTCTATAACCGCCCCTTCCTCGACTATTGCAAAGTTGTCTATGCAGGAGTCCTTTATCCTGACACCATCCCCTATGGAGCAATGCCTGCCTATGAGTACGGTACCCTCGAAAGTGATCTTACCCTCCTTCATCTTCTTTATGATTCCAGTTCTCCTTAAGACAGACTCAGGGCTCTCACCTTGAATCCAGACCTGCCCATCTATGGATAGCCTGCCCTGGAAGTTCAGCCCCCTACCCCCTGTTCTGAGTATCTGTATCATGGCATCCAAGTACCTCTTCGGAGTTCCAACATCGTACCATTCGCCTTTAAGGACGTAACCATAGACAAGGTATCCAGAGTCTATCAGAAAGGGTATCAAGTCCATCCCAAAGTCGAGCCTCTTCTTTTCTTCCACCATCCTCCTCACTTCATCCAGTTTGAAGACTTCTCTGATCTTTGGACTCATCATGTATATTCCAGAGTTTGCGAGGTTAGAAGGGGCATACTCTCTCTTGGGCTTCTCAACAAAGCGATTTATCCTGAAGTCCCTATCGAGGGCTGCAATGCCATAATCCTCGACATTTTCGACAGAAGTCAGACCTATCGTCATCAACGCCTCCTTCTTTTCGTGGAACCTGACAAAATCTGCAAGGTCTATATCAAAGATATTGTCGCCCTGAACGCCAACGATATTGTCTTCAATATCGTAGTAATTCATCATGATTCTTACCGAGTCAGCATTTCCAACATCTTCTATTCTGGGCATGTATTTTATGTGTATCCGAGGGCTTATTCCATACCTGGCTGAAATGCCTACTCCCTCCTTGAAGTAGTCATGAAGGCTCTTATAATTCACATACCCCTTGACACCGAAGATGAAAGTTCTGACTCCTTGCTTTGCCAGCGTAGCCATGGCGATCTCGACTATCGGCCTTAAGCAAAGTCTCACAACGGCCTTTGATACCTCAGCAGTCAGAGGTTTCAATCTCTTAGCCTCACCTCCAACGGGGATTATCACCTTCAAGTTTTCGACAGAAGAGCTCATGATCTTCATTATTTGTAAACCAAGAATGTATAAAAGTTATACTATGCTAGGTGGTGAAAATTTGGATGATCCCAAGTCTAGACAAATTCATTCAAGCCTTCAAGGAAAGGTGTGGTATTATAACTTATAGAGGACTCACCAGCTTGGACGTAAAAAATGTAGACGACATAAAAATAGTATCTTAAAAAAAGTGTTCATGATTATGCGTATGGTGAGTGAGTAAAAATTCGCCTTCGAAAAAGCCAAGGAAAAATACTCCAAGAATGAATATACAGAAATTCCCGTAAGGATATTCATAAGGTGCAAAAGATCAAAATGGTATAAGTTCAAGTCCAGATTAAGTTAACCATTTGGTTTATATTCAAATATAGCACCTTACATAAAGATTACACAATGACTAACCAGACAAAGTATTTTGTGAAGATTATAGGGAGGGAGAAGGCTTTCAGTATACCGAAGGAGGTTACGGCAAGTCTGAAGGGTGTGGTGAGCGGCAAGATGGTGAGTAGAATGAAGCACGAATCTGTGCAGTGCCCCGTAGTGGAGAGTGAGGTACCCTTCCTAGAGTGCTTTGCCTGTGAATCCTTTATGGGGAGGGTCAAGGGAGAGGTGCACTGCGCCGGACTAAAAGGACCAAGTAGATTTTCTACACCTTAAGTGAAGAGATCCCCTCAGTAGCTTTTTGGCACATTATTGATCGATACTTCTATTTGCCCTTCCCTACGAGGAACTCTGGGAACTCCTTTAACCTATCCACCATATTCTTCAGGCTCATATCAACCCTATCGTTTATGCTACCCTTCTCAAAGGTCCCGTCCATCCGTCTCGAACCAGCTTTGGCTCCTGTCAGGATTTCAATCCCTTGGTCTATGGTCCTTACAGGATATATATGAAAACTCCCACCCTTGACTGCTTCTATGATCTCTTCCTTCAGCATCAGGTTTTGCACGTTGCTCTCGGGTATGATGACACCCTGTTGCCCGGTGAAAACTTTGGCTTTGCAGACCTCAAAGAAACCCTCTATCTTCTCGTTCACACCACCTATGGCCTGAACCTCGCCCTTCTGATTTACTGAGCCCGTTACGGCTATGCTCTGCTTTATTGGAAAGCCTGAGAGGCTAGAGAGGATGGCGTAAAGCTCTGTGCTAGAGGCACTGTCTCCCTCTACTATGTCGTAGCTCTGTTCGAAGACGAGGCGGGCCGAAAGAGTGAGGGGCTTGTCGTGTGCGTACTTTTCTGCCAAGTAACCGCCAAGGATCATAACTCCTTTGGTGTGGATCCGCCCTCCCAGTTGGGCTTCACGCTGAATGTCGACGATTCCCTCCCTGCCTAAGCCTATGCTCACTGTAACACGAGAAGGGACTCCAAAAGTGAGGTCTCCCAAGCTTATGACCGAAAGACTGTTCACCTGTCCTACGGCCTCTCCGGTGGTGCTTATAAGTAGGATGTTTCTCTCGATCATATCTCGAATCTTTTCTTGAATAAGGTTTGAGCGGTAGATTTTTTCTTCGATAGTTTTTTTGACATGATTAGCGGTCACATATCTACTTCCTTCTTGGGAGGCATAGAAGCTGGCCTCTCGAATTATGTTGGCTATCTCGGCGAATCTTGTTGACAACTTCTTTTGGTCTTCTGCAAGCCTTGATCCATGCTCTACTATCTTGGCTACGGCCGAGGATTCGAGATGTTTCAGACCCTCTTTTTGGCAGAGAGTGCATATAAAGGAGGCGTAGGACTGCATGTTCTCTTCTGTTCTATCCATAGTTGTATCAAAATCAGCCTTTACTTTGAAAAGTTCGTTGAACTCCATATCAAGGGAATAAAGGTATTGATAGAGTATAGGAGATCCTATAAGGACAATCTTAACCTTCAAAGGAATGGGTTCGGGCTTCAGACTCTTGACCGCAACGAAGCCCATTCTTTCTCCTATTTCTTCTATTGCTATCTGCTCGTTCTTGATTGACCTCTTCAGACTGTCATAAGAGAAGGGGTTCTGAAGTAAGTCCTCAATGGGAATCACGAGATAGCCACCGTTGGCCTTGTGTAGAGAGCCGCTCTTTATCATAGTGAAGTCCGTAGTCAAGGCGCCGAACCGAGCCTCTTTCTCTATTCTGCCGAAGAGGTTCTGATGGGTCGGGTTCAGTTCGATAATTACAGGCGCTCCATTGAGGCTGGAGTTATCCACTATTAGGTTCACCTCATACTTCCTGAAGGAGGGTTCCTCCGCCCATTGTAGGGGGAAAGGAGCACTAGGCCTGGCCTCTTGTTCACCTCTGAAGAGGGCTATGTTCTTTAAGATGTCATCCTGAATATCTTCCAAGTAGGTTGCGATCTCCAAGAAGCCCTTATACTTGGTCTTTAGATCGGCAACTAATTGGCCTATAGCGTACAAAATAACCTCTCTGTCCAGTTTCTGAATCTCCTCATTGAGCTTTTTGTCTATCTCCCTGTGTTGCCTCATAGCGTTCCTTAGTTCTGCGTCTAGCCCCTCCCTCCTCTTCTGAATCTCCTCCCTCAACTGAGGGCTCAGAGCCATGAACTCCTGTTCGCTCAATGGTTTGTCCTTTATTATGGGGATGACAAAAAGGCCCATAGGAGTGCTCTGGAGGAAAAATCCTTCTCGTTGGGCCTTCACGTTCAGCTCGATCATAAGCCTGCTCCCCTCCTCTTTGATACTCTTTATAGTCTCCTCTCTCTTCTTGGCATAGTCTTCGCTCTCAAAGGCCCTGAGAGTTGCTCTTCTGGCGTTCTCTACAAAGTTCTTCATGTCCTCCCTGAACTCCTTCCCCTTTCCTGAAGGAAGCTTCAGACCCTTCGGTTGGTATGGATCGTGGAAGTTGTTTACGTAACACCAGTCGTGGGGGATAGGCTCGCCCTTCGCCTTTTCTTCTAGAAAGTCTTTAACTACTGTAGTCCTGCCGGTACCCGGGAAACCAGAGACGTATATGTTGAAACCACGATCTTTGATTTCCAAGCCAAACTTTAGGGCCCTTACAGCTCTCTTTTGGCCAACAATCCCTGTAAGCGGGGTCATATCTTCTGTGGTTTCACAGCGAACCGAAGCAGGGTCGCATTCCAACCTTAACCTTTCAAAAGATAGCTCACTTGGCATTCAAACACTCAATTGAGTATTCCTGAAAAGATATAAAAACTATGCGCCAAATTTTGTAAAGGATTCTATGGAAGGATAATTCAACTTTATAAGGTGACGCCCCTTAGACCTTCAGGAGTAGATCGATTTGACAGATTCAGAGCAAATAAGACTTTTCTTCGAACCATCATCAGTGGCTGTGATAGGTGCCTCTCCGACCATAACAAAGGTGGGCTATGTAGTCCTTCATAACCTTCTGGCGAATAAAGAAAGGTGGGCGTTCAATGGCGATATTTATCCGGTCAATCCAAAGCACTCCAGGGTCCTTGGTGTCAGGTGTTATCCATCCCTAAAGAGCATAATGAAAAAGGTTGAGATGATCATAATAGCTATACCCGCCCAAGCAGTCCTCGGCGTTATGGAGGAGGCAGAAAATGTCGGTGTCAAGGCGGCCATAATAATATCTTCTGGGTTCAGCGAGGTAGGGAATGTAAAGCTTGAAGAGGACGTGAAGAAGATAGGCTTAAGGTCGGGAATAAGAATAATAGGTCCAAACTGCCTAGGCATCTATGATTCATATACGGGCATGGACACCCTCTTCTTACCAGAAATCAAAAGACTATCGAGTGGGAGAGAGGTCATAGCAACACCAAGGCCCTTTCCAGGATCTATCGTGCTTATAAGCCAGAGCGGCGCCTTTGGGGCTGCAGCACTCGACTATATGGCTGGCCATGGTATGGGGGTCAGATGCTTCGTAAGCCTTGGTAACAGAGTCGATGTAGATGAGCACGAGCTCTTACGATATTTTGCAGAGGACAAGAAGACGGGGGTCATCCTTTTGTACATAGAAGGCATAGGCAAGGGGAGGGACTTCTTCGAGGCCGCAAAAGAGGTCACAAATCTCAAGCCCATAGTCGCCCTGAAAGCAGGTAGGAGCGGTGCTGGAGCGAGGGCCGTTGCCTCTCACACTGCTGCCTTGAGTGGCATAGACCAGATTTACGGCACGGTCTTCAAGCAAAGTGGGATAGTAAGGTCGATGAATTTGGAGGAGTTCTTTGATATGGGTAGAGCTTTAAGCCTACAACCGCCTGCTCGTGGCAACAAAGTAGCCGTACTGACCAATGGTGGGGGGCCGGGCATCGTGGCTACCGATACGTGTGAGGAGTCGGGCCTTTCAGTTGCAAAGCTCTCAGAAGACGCCATTAACAAGTTCGAGACCTTGAAGAAGAAGGGAGAGTTCCTTCCCATAATGGCTAATTCAAATCCAGTAGACCTTACAGCACTGGCAACGAGTGACATGTATGTAAAAGCTCTCGAGATACTGCTTGATGACAAAGATGTTGATGGGGTTCTTGTTATAACTCTGCCTCAGACCCCCTCTATCTTGGACGATGTGATAGAGAAGGTCTCTGATGTAGCAGGAAGGAGAGAGAAGCCCGTAGTTGTTTGTGTCATGGGCGGGACAGAGATGGCAGAGGAATTCAGGGCCAGGTTCGAGAAGAGCGGCATGCCTTCATACTCTATGCCAGAAAGAGCTGCGAGGGCCCTTTACAGTTTGGTAGAGTATGGGAAGCGCCTGAGGAAATCGTCAAAAGTGGATGTTAAAATCTAAAGGTTTATTTGAACGGTTCATGAGCTCATTTTTGTGGAGCCTATGGCTGATTTCGTAAAGATAACTTCGATCAAGAGCATCCCACAAGGGCACATGGTGGGCGTAAAGGTTGAAGACAAGGAGATTCTTATCGCCAACCTAGAGGGTAAGTTCTACGCGGTAGGAGACAAGTGCACCCATGTGGGTTGCCTACTGTCCGAAGGTACCCTTAGAGGAGATAGAGTGACTTGCCCTTGCCACTTCTCCGTCTTCAACGTAAAGGACGGAAGCGCGATAAAACCCCCAGCTAAGAAGCCTTTGCTAACCTACGATGTAGTAGTCCTTGGAGATGACATTGTAGTCAAGCTATAAAAAACACAACTTCAGAAGAGATTTTGGCCATATTAGATGCTAAATATGAGGAATTCAGCGTGAATTTCTTTCCTTGCCCAAATTTACCATGTCCTTCAAAAGAAGTTCGAGGAAGGGCAGATATTCAAGATCAATAAATTCGACGGTATCGTATTTATTGATCTGCTTAGCTATTCTCAACCCCAGCAGATGGTAGCATAGATCGTCCTTGCCGCCGAACACTCGGTAGTAGAAGTGCCTACAAGAGCAGTAGGGCTGGGACTCATCAACCAATTGATCACCCTCTCTTCCAACAACGGTCCATATTTCACGTTGACTGGGTGAGAATCTGTGGAGTTTCACCCCCCTGCTCATCACAAGCCTTAGGGCCTTCTCCAGTTTCTTGCCATAATGGCCATATTGAGCATATAGATTCGCGTAATCTGGTTCGGGGATCAAGGATGCTTTCAAATATATACTGACCCTTAAGGTGTAAATATGTTGCGCCGATAAAATGGAGCCTAGGAAAAACAAATAAGCATAGCTGTCTAGCCTCCAATCAGCCCCGGTAGCTCAGCTGGAAGAATTTTTTCCAAAAGCGATTGCCTTGTAAGCAGTAGGTCGCGGGATCGAGACCCGCCCGGGGCTCTTAAGAAATAATCTTGCCGTTACATCCTGATGTGAAATCTTTATATAATAAAGGCCTAGCTCAAAAAGGATGGGGAAATGAGTCGTAGAGAGGATTTCATAATAGTCACAACTCCTAACGTGCCAGGTTACCGTATAAAGAAAGTCTTGGGAGTTATTACAGGCTTGACTCCTAGGACGAGAGGAGTGGGTGGAAAGTTCGTCGCAGGGATACAGTCCATTTTTGGAGGAGAAATCTCTGTCTTCATTTCAGAGCTCGAAAAGGCAAGGATCGAAGCCATAGAAAGAGCAAAAGACAAAGCGACAAGAATGGGGGCAAACGCCATCATAGGCCTCGATATAGAAACCTCTGAGGTCTTTGAGGGGGTTGTAGTAATCTCTGCAACAGGCACTGCTACTGAAATAGAGTCAGAATAGACATAATGGTTAGAAAGCTAACTCACTTTATTTATTTCTATGAGTGTTAGAGAGACTCAAGCTAAAGCTCTTGACGATTTCTTTTTGGTTTGCAGTAAATTTCCTAATAGCATTGGTAACACGTCCCACCAATTCCTCCTCTTTTACCATGTGGGTTATCACATTGATCCAGACCCTTAACCCCCTTTCTTCTCCATCCCCATTGGCAATCACCATCAAATTTCTGATACTGCCAGTAAGATTTGCACGAATAGATGTACCATTCTGTCCCTCGGAATAGACCTTAATGTGACCTACAAGTCTATTATCGACACTACTCACTTCGAAGAGTTGCACAAGGAATTCATGAAAGAATTCCCTAATTTCTCCTATAGTTCTGGCTTCAGAGAATTCGAGATTCATCTCAGCAGCAAATATCGAGGGCAGATCGAGGATTTTCATCACCCCAATAGATTCTTGATTAATTTATCGATGTTTAACTTGTGCAATGCCGATATGTGTATCACATTTGCGCCTTTGTTCACCTTGTGAATCTCCTCCTCCAGCCTTTTCATATAGTATGGATCTAAAACAGTATCGATCTTGTTTATCAACACTATGTCTGCACTCTTTACCTGGGCTATTATGAAGGGGAGGGATTCTATCAACAGGTCGAATTGGGTGGCATCAAAGAGGGAGACGACTGGCAAGACATCGATTTCCAAATTTTCTATGGATTTTAGAACCTTGTTCACGTTGGATGCATCAGCAATCCCTGACGGTTCCAGGATCACTATATCTGGGTTGTAGGCGTCTCTGAGGGTTTTGAGGGTCGTGGGCAGGTTTACAGCCATTTCACAACATATGCAACCGCCAAACATCTCCTTCACATTTAAGCCATAGGACTTCATGACTTTGTCGTCTATGCCGACCTCTCCTATGTCGTTGACTATTATGCCAATCTTCTTCCCACGCTTTACAACAAGCTCTCTAGCCAGTTCCAGGATCAAAGTTGTCTTTCCAGATCCAAAGAATCCCGAAATGATAAGGAACTGCATCGTGAATAACTCCGTTATGAGTTAATTATCCAACTACGAATATAAATAAGTTGCCTTACGTAAAGACCATGTCAAGGCTCTCCCTTGCCTCCCGTGTAAAGATCCAATGGGGTAAAGGCTCCTGAGAGTTTTATCTTCATCCCATCGGTGGCTGCTATAGTGCTTATACCTGTGCTCTTTTCTATCCTCTCAGCCTCCTTCTCTGGGGATGCCTTTATCATTCTTGAACCGAAATGAGTGATCAGAACCCTTCTTGGCGATATGAGCCCTATCACCCTTATTGCATCATCTGTGCATAGATGACCGGGAAACTTCAAGTTGCCGGGTCTTAAAACGCTCAGGATCAAGAGATCTGGACACTCCGCACCCCTTGCGATCTCTTCACTAAACTTCGTATCTGAGAAGTATGATATAGAGTGCTTGCCATCGTCTAGCCTAAAGCCTATGGCATAGGGGTCGCTATGAAACGATTTAAGGGCATTGATCTTGATGCCATCATAGACTATGCTATCGCCAGAGGACATCGGTGCGACCAACTCAGGCAAGCGCTTATGATAGTCTGATATGGCGGGATAGCCCATACCCTCCACGGTCTCCAATACGCTCCTAGCTCCAGCCAACAGCCCTCTCTTCATACTAGCGCCTCTCGTTGCTGCTTCTATGTAGATCTCTGCGTCACTGTAGTGGTCTGGGTGCCTATGGGAGATTAACACGCCTTTTACCAAGAAGGGGTTTAGACCCATCTGGTTGAAGAAGAATATGGAGCCAGGACCGGGGTCCATTACAAATATCATCTTGTCTATAATAAGGGCAAGCCCTCCGGTTCTCCTCTCCTGCCTTATCGTAACTACTCTCCCACCACCACTACCCAAAAGAACGATCTCTCTTATCATTGCAAGAACGATGGCAGAGTCCATTATTAGCCTTTCTTGATCAGAATCGTTATCTTTAAGAAATAAGAAAGAGAAACATACTGAGCCGAGGTGACGGAGTCTGGTTACGTACCCGCCTGCAGAATCTGATGGTAAGCGGGTTATAGGGGTTCAAATGAGAACAAATCTGAAATTCCCCTCCTCGGCTCAAAAAGATTATTTAAGGATTGTTTGCAATTAGACCACAGCACAAAGTTCACCACAGGTCTGTGAGAAGAGATGGGCTTAAGGGTCTATAATACATTAAAAAGAAAGAAGGAAGATTTCAAACCCATTGATGGAAAGAAAGTAAAGATGTTCGTATGTGGACCGACAGTTTACGATTTGTCCCATCTTGGCCATGCAAGGACATACGTTGCCTATGATGTAATAGCGAGGTGGCTTCGCTACAGAGGGTACGATCTGTTCTACTTGATGAACATAACCGACATCGATGACAAGATTATAAAAAGGGCAAATGAAAAAAGGATGGACCCTCTAGATCTGGCCAAAGAGCTCGAAGAATCTTTCTTTAAAGACATGAAATCTCTAGGAATAAATTCCATCAGTTTTTATGCCCGTGCATCGGATCACATATCCGAAATCATTGATCAAATCAGGAGACTGTTGGAGAAGGGTTTTGCTTATTCTGTCGAAACAGGGATCTACTTCGACGTATCCAAATTCGAAGATTATGGTAAGTTGTCACACCAAAACCCTGAAGAGCTAAAGAAGCATAGAATAGAGCCCGATCCCCATAAGAGGACTATACAAGACTTCTCCCTTTGGAAGAGAAGGAGAGAGAGGGAGCCTTCCTGGGGCTCTCCTTGGGGAGAAGGTAGGCCAGGATGGCACATAGAGGATACTGCTATAGCCGAGAAGTATCTAGGTCAGCAGTACGATATCCATGGAGGGGGGATTGACTTGGTATTTCCTCACCATGAAGCAGAGATAGCTCAGATGGAGTCCATTTCAGGGAAGAAACCGATGGTGAAGTATTGGCTCCATACAGGCTTCCTAAAGGTTAAGGGTAGGAAGATGGCAAAATCCTTGGGAAATTTCATTATGATCCAAGATGCCCTAAATAACCATGATGCAGAAACCTTAAGGTTGTTCTTCTCGTCAACTCATTACCGTAGCCCCATCGATTTTTATGAAAAAAGGCTGAAGCAGACCATAAATAGCTTAGAGTCTCTCGATGCTACCCTTGACAAAGTTAGAAGGGTAAAAAAGAGGTCTACAAGATTTACAGAGGAAGAAGATGATTTAGAAAGAAGGATAGAGAAAAGTAAGAAAGAGTTTGAAGAGGCTATGGATGACGACTTTAACACGCCTTTGGCGCTGACTCATCTATACGGTTTGGCTACTGATGTGAACAAGTTGCTGAACAAGCAAAGGAGTATCAATGACAGATTGGCAGACAGACTTGTATCTACTTTTAAGGAGTTAGGCGGAGTATTAGGCATCCTTCAAAAGGAAGAGAAGGAAGAAGAGTTACCAGAGAAGTTGATAATGTTGATAGACGAAAGGGAGAGAGCGAGGATAAAGAAAGACTGGAGGACTGCTGATGAAATAAGGAAGAGATTAAAAGGGTTTGGTATAATTCTTGAAGATACAGAAGAAGGTGTCAGATGGAAGAAAAAATGATAGTCTGCTGATAGACTCTCTTGTTGTATTAACTTTGTCTCAAACCTCTATCGGCCAAGAAGATGCCGATAAGTAAAAGGATGGTCGCGAATCCCATTAGCACTCCAGCGTCTAAGGCAATTTTTGGGATGTCTAAACCAGCGGAATTGTTGTGGAGTATGAAGGATCTAACAAGGTCAGATGTATAAGAAATAGGGTTGAGCCGTGCTATTGATTGTAGCCAAACAGGCATCTGGCTTATTGGAAATAGAGCACTGCTGGCAAACATCAGAGGCAGATTGAGGAGGTTGACCACTGCCATATGGGATTCCCAGCTCTTTATCCTTATCGTCAAGGAAGAGTATCTTTGGGTAGTGAATCAATCCTTCAGCGAGTTCCAGCCTTTTTCTCATGCCTCCTGAATAGGTCTCGACCTTCCTATTAGCTGCGTCTTTGAGCTCGACCAAACCTAGAACTTCTTCTATTCTCTTCTTCGCTTCCTCTTTTGGTACATGATAAAGCCTTGCCTGTAGCCACATATTTTCCATCCCTGTCAAATCCTCATCTACAGTCAAATCTTGTGGAACCAGTCCAATCAAGTTCCTCACCTTGTTTGCATCCTTGACTATGTCTAGCCCTACGACCTTTGCAGTTCCCTCTGTAGGTCTCAAGAGGGTTGTGAGCATGTTTATGGTTGTGGTCTTTCCTGCACCATTTGGTCCTAGAAAGCCAAAGACTTCTTTCTCTTCTACATTAAAAGACACATGGTCCACGGCAGTCAGCTTCCCAAAGACCTTTGTCAATTCCTCAGTCTCTATTATGGACATTTCACTGGCCTTCTAAAAGAAGCGAATTTATCTTATCTCTGGCTTCTTTGATGATTCTCTCCACCTTCCCGGCTTCTTCTGGAGTCAGATCCCAATAGTTTGTCATTATCAATCTGGCAAAGCTCCTTAACTCCTTGTTCAAACTTATCCTCTCACTCGGGAGGATGTGATTCTTGGCAATACCCTTCACAACCTTTTCTTTCTCTTCTAGGAACTTTCTTCCTTCGTCAGTAATGAAATATACCTTCTTTCCAGACTCTTCTTTTGCGGTGACATAGCCCAAGTCCTCTAGCATCTGAAGCGTAGGATAAACTATACCTGCGCTAGGAGCATAGCAACCCGAGAACCGATCACTAATGGTCTTCATTATTTCATAACCATGCATAGGCTTGTCTTTCAGCGTCTGTAACACTATGTATTTGAAGATGCCCCTTCCGATCATACCTCTTGTCCTTGGAAAGAAGTGGAACATCAACAATTAGATATATCAAGATATATTTAAATATAGCTGAATTGAGTCCTCGTTCTGATAAAGAATTGTAATTGTTAATAGTTAAAAGAAAAATAGAAAGGATGATGCCTTTGGTGAAATCGGTAAAGGTAGCAAAGGTTAAGGAAGTTCAAAAATTGGGAAAGAAAGTTATCACTTTGGGAGATGAAGAAATTCTTATCCTTTCCCTAGACGATGGATTCTATGCAGTGAGCAATAGGTGTACTCATCTAAACTTCCCCCTTTCCGAAGGAAGGATCGAGGACAGCGTTATCGAATGCCCAGGGCATAGAGGGAAGTTCGATGCTAAGACCGGCAAGGTCCTTTCGTCTCCTCCCAAAATATCTCTTCGTACTCACAGACTGAAAATCGAAGGAGAAGACATATACCTACAATTGGATTAAAGAGTAGATCAACCCGTTTCTGAGAATTTCTCTAACTTGTTCAGTCTCTCCCAGTTTTGATCTACATACTGTTGAATTTGCCGAATTAGATGATCGTTTTCTGGAAGAAAAAGGTGAGCGAATCTCCTCTGTGGTTTCAAGTAATCTGCCACAAGAATCTTCTTTGGTGGCCTGTAGGTGATCTTGTACTTGCCTTTCTCAACCTCTATTAGAGGAAAGACATTGGCATCTACGGCCATCTTTGCCATCTTTATCGTCAAGGCAGGATCATACCTCCACCCTGTCTGGCAGGGTTGTAATACATGAATGAATGCAGGGCCCTTGACCTCCACACCCTTTCTAACCTTGGTCATATAATCCCTCCAATGTGATATCGATGCTGTTGCTGCATACTTTATGCCATGGGCCACAACGATGCCTATGATGTCCTTTTTCCTTTCTAGCTTCCCCGGTATGGCTTTTCCGGCGTAACTTGTAGTAGTCCTAGAATACATAGGTGTAGCGCTACTCCTCTGATTTCCTGTGTTCATGTAGGCTTCGTTATCGTAACAAATATAGAGAAAGTCATGGCCACGCTCCAGCGCCCCACTCAAGGCTTGTAGCCCTATGTCGAAGGTCCCTCCGTCTCCCGCAAATACGATCACATCAAAATACTGACTTCTTTTTTCAGATGACAACTTCTCTATCGTTTCTACTATACCGCTGGCTACCGCCCCTGTATTGCCAAAGAGAGTGTGCACATAAGGAACTCGCCACGAAGTGTAGGGGTAGGGGGTTGTGCAGACTTCCAAGCATCCCGTTGCATTTACTATCACAACAGAGTGATCGTCTACAGCCTTTAAGGCATACCTTACGACATGGGGAATGCCACAACCATCACAGAGCCTGTGACCTGGTGCCAGACTCTCCTTCAAAGGCAGATTCTTCAAAGAAGTGAAACTCATTCTCTTACCCCTAAGAATTGTGCCTTAGGAATCTTCTCTCCAGTCTTCTTCTTTTTCAATGCTATTTCAGTTGCGTCAACCATCATTCTCCATGTTACATCTCTTCCTCCCAGGCCATAGATGAAATTGGCGATGGTGGGAGAGTCGTTCGTCCCATATAATAGGGGGGTGATCTCGTTGAAAAGAGGCCCTCCATAAGCACCGAAACTGACCGTACGGTCCATCACCACTATTACATTCACATTTACAAGAGCTTTCTTTACCTCCTCTGATGGAAAAGGTCTAAACAACCTCACACTTAAGGCCCCAACTTTGAGACCGTCCTCCCTCATCTTTGATGCTGCGTATCTAGCTGTCCCAGCAGAAGTGCCCATCGAAACTAAGGCGATTTCGGCACCATCCATGAAATGTGGACGAGTAACTGTGTATTTACGACCCGATAAAGCCTCAAAACGTTTCCACTCTTCGGGAGCGGCCCTCAGGGCGTTCTCAATGCCCTCGACTTGTTGGCGCTTGAATTCGGTGTAATAATCAGGCAATGCAAAGGAACCAAAAGTCATCGGTCTTTCAGGGTCAAGTTTTAGAGAAGCAACTCGAGGCGGCAGATATTCTGAGACGACCGAGTCTTCTAGTATCTTCAGGTCTTCCATAGTGTGGCTGATCAAGAAGCCGTCAAGGTTCACCATAATGGGCAATAGTACATCGTCGCGTTCCGCCAATCGAAAAGCCATAAGAGTCAGATCGTAAGCTTCTTGAACATTCTCACAGAATATCTGCATCCATCCAGCATCTCTCGATCCCATAACATCTGAATGATCTGCATGTATATTTATAGGGGCAGACATGGCACGGGTGGTAACAGCCATTATAATAGGACACCTTAGACCTGAGGCTACGTATAGGACTTCCTGCATCAACCCCAAACCTTGACTGGCTGTTGCAGTGAATGTCCTTCCTCCAGCAAGGCTACCTCCTATCACGGCTGATAGAGCTGAATGTTCCGATTCGACATTGATGTACCTTGCACTAAGCTCACCATTAGACAAGAACTCGTTTAGGGTCTCCACGATTATGGTTTGTGGAGTGATAGGGTATGCGGCTATCAAATCTACATTGCTCTGTCTAACCGCATGTGCTACAGCCTGATCCCCTACTAGTGCAACAGATTTTTGCTTCATGATCATTCAGCCTCAGGCACCATATGAATGCACTTCACTGGGCAATCCTCTGCACATATGCCACATCCCTTACAAAAATCATAGTCAATCTCAACAAAACCGTCTTCCTTTCTATAGATGCAAGGTTCGGGACATTCAGCCCAGCAGATATAGCATTTTGTGCAACGACTTAGATCGATAACAGGTCTTTGTATTGTTCTGAACTCCCCAACTTTGAAGTCTACAGAGCTCCCGGGGGTCGAAATTGTCCCACCCATCTCCATTTCTTTCCAGCCTTTCAGCTTCTGTTTAGAGCTCAAGAACTTTCGCCTCATTGTAACCTCGACGAATGGCTTCCAAGTTTGCCTCTAGAGCTTTTTCCTCGAACATAAACTTAGCTGCATCTAGAATATTGTTTAATTCTATTAGCTCTGTAGCCCTTGCCAGCCCCCCTATCATGGCTGTATTGAAATAGGGCTTCTTGAAGATTTCTGCCGCTATCTTAGTAGCATCTAACGTGCAAATCTTGCATATGCCCAGTTTTAGATGAGCTCTCATCTCCTCTGGAGCGTAGCTCGTGTTCAGAACAAGAGTCCCGTCTTTCTTCAAACCCTTTAAAGTCGAGGGATCTTTGAAGAGAGTATTATCGATGATGATAACTACGTCGGGCTCATAGACTTTCTCATGTAGCTCTATCGGTTTCGTGGCAACTCGTGTGAAGGCTCTTATAGGCGCGCCACCACGCTCGGGCCCAAAGTCTGGAAAGGCTTGAACGTGCCTACCCCCTCTGACCAGTGCCCAAGCCAACAACTGATTTGCAGTTACGACCCCTTGCTGGGCTCTCCCATGCCACCGAATTTGAAAGTATGATTCCATATAAACAAGCAATATAGCGTTAATGGGTCTAATATATTTTTATTTCGAACCAACCTTAGCATCTTGGCCAACCTAATCTTATTATCATAACAAGCAACAACACTCCTTAGATCAATGCGTCACTTAGTACCAATTTGGGCGATATTTCTTGCCAATAACTAAGTCCATTTCCTAAGAAGTTGTAGGAGTAGACGGACACCGACACCTGTAGCTCCCTTTGGAACGTAGCTCCTTTCGATGCTACCCTCTTGGGTGTAGGCTGTGCCAGCTATATCGATATGGATCCATGGATAGTTTCCGACGAACTTGCTAAGGAAGGCCGCTGCCACGATCGCACCGCCAGCCCTCCCTCCAGTGTTCTTCATATCGGCAACTTCGCTTCTTATCTGCTCTGAGTAATCCTTCCAAAGGGGGAGTTGCCAGACCCTTTCGCCGCTTGCTTCGCCAGCTTCTATGACTTTCTTCGCCAAGTCTTGATTATTTGTCATTATGCCACTTGCATGGGTGCCAAGGGCTACGACGCAGGCCCCTGTCAGGGTTGCTATGTCTATGATTGCCCCAGGTTTATAGTTCGTTGCGTAGGCAAGAGCATCGGCAAGGATTAAGCGCCCTTCAGCATCTGTGCTTATGACTTCTGATGTCTTCCCTCCGTAGTGCCTCAATACGTCACCAGGCTTGTAGGCACTGCCACTGGGCATATTCTCCGTCGCTGGAATGATGGCGATAATATTGAGAGGTAGCCTCAGCTCGGCTACGGTTTGCATTGTGGCTATGATTGCCACTCCTCCAGATTTGTCGTATTTCATGTCTTCCATCTTTTCACTTGGTTTTATTGAGATGCCTCCACTATCGAAGGTTATAGCCTTCCCCACTAACACTATAGGTGGAGAGTCTTTGGTTCCTTTATACTCCATGATGATCATCTTTGGTGGCTTCTGACTTCCGCTTGAGACGGCCAATAGCCCGCCCATACCGAGCTTCTCCATATCATGACGTTCTAAGACTTCACATTTCAGAGAGAGTCTCTCAGCCACCATCTTCGCAACATCAGCCAAGGCTTGGGGAGTAACATCGTTGCTAGGAGCGTTAGAAAGGTCTCGAGCCAGTTTAATGGCATCACATACAACTCTAGCTCTGGCAACTCCGTCTCGAGCAGGGGCGATATTTCCATCTTTCTGGACTAAGATCGTCAATTCTTTCACATCCTTTGGCACGCCCTCAGTTTCGGTCTTGAAGCGAGTGAATGTATACAGTGCAAGTTCGCCACCTTCAACCAAGGCTTGAGTAAGGCTTTCTACAGGAAGGCTTGAGTCCTCGCCATACAACAACGTCATATACGAAGGTAGGGACCTATCTCTTACCTGTAGAGCAACTTTACCAGAAGCACTTCTCACAGCTTCGAGGCTGTACTCTTCCCTCCTCCCCAGACCAACTAGCAAAAGACGCTTCGATTTGATCTTGTTATGAGGGTAAAGGAGAAGAGTCTGATTAAGCTTACCAGTAAAGTCGCCAGCCTTTATAACATCTATGATCGTCCCACCCAATAGGTCATCTACATATCTGACTATTCCTGTCAACTCGGTCTCGCCTTCAAAGAGGCCAAGTGCTAAAAGCTCTGTAACCTTCTCTTCGATTCTTCCCGATTCAACATTAATTTCCATATTGTATCCCACTACCCATGACGATAGAATCATAAATGCTTATTTGAAGAGATCTTCATCTATGCCCACTCAATGTAATATGCGGGCCCGGCGGGATTCGGACTCGCGACCCCCGGGTTAAAAGCCTCACCGGAAATAGTTTCCACCGGTGCTCTACCTGGCTGAGCTACGGGCCCTCCGAGCCCAAAGTTCCATTTGCATAGTTTGTAATAGCTTTTGTCCTTTGTATAGCAGGCCTCTACCTTTGTACGAACGCGATGAAGACCACGAGAATGCTCACGAACCGGAAGGGGAGGAGCTCTATCACAGAGCTCTTCAACACGCCCGCTAAGGTACCATAATATCAAAGCCCAACATCACACATAAGACTTATACTGGGAGAGATGTGAATACACTCCTCACACTCTACAATAAATATTTGCGTCTGGCTCAGGTTAATTTGATCGCCAGTCATAGAGGCTATATGAAGCGTAGGGGGATGTCTAATTATTAAAAAAATTCAACCAAAACTATTGTCAAACATGTTACCCAAGGGTGATTTTTTGTATAGTTCAGTCGAGTATTAGGTACTGTCAAAATTTTTAAAAGTAAGTGAAAATAAGGTTTGCGTAGCCTCGGTGGTGTAGCCCGGTCTAGCATAGGACGCTGTCACCGTTCTGACCCGGGTTCAAATCCCGGCCGAGGCGCTTAAAATACTATTTTAACACTTCTGCTAAACGTTTTTGACTGATTTGCTTAACACCTTCTTTTGGCGCTATGCTGGGCATGGAAGAGTTAAGGAAGAGGGCAAGAACAGTAGATAGCTTGGCCCATTCCCTCAAGAATAGGCAAAGATACATTTCAGAAGTGAAGATAGAGACAGGGAGCATCAGAAGACCTATAAGAAGAACTACTCATGTGTCATCCCTTAACAAGGCCATGATGGGAATAGGGGTAGCTTTGATAATGAGCCCGGATCCCTTCAGCGATCTACCAGGGATGGCTCTGATTGCTATAGGTAAAGCAATGAGCAGGTTTCACTCCAGTAATAGCATTAAGGATACCCTTCCAGAATTTGACAGAATGCTAAGAGGGGTTACAGAGTCCGATATTTCTAAGTTTAGAGTTTGTAACCTACCTTTCTAAGAAAGTCCTTCCTCCATCTGATGTCTTCGTCGCCCTCTATCCCCTTTGATCTGAAGCCGTCTATGATTCCAAGAATACCCCTGCCTTGATTCGTTTCGACAAGAATCACTTCAACAGGATTCGCGGTTGCGCAGTAAATGTTGCAGAGTTCGGGGACTTCTTTGATTCTGTTCAATACGTTGATAGGGTAGGAGTTTCTCATGAAAATTATGAATGAGTGACCAGAACTTAACTCTAGAGCCTTCTCCGCCACCAGCCTTCTCAACTCGTCATCGTTCCCTTCGTGCCTCACAAGGCATTTGCCGGAGGATTCGCAAAAGGCTAAGCCGAACTTTATGTTTGGCACCGAGTTTACCAGAGCTTCGTAGACATCTTCAACGGTCTTTATGAAGTGGCTCTGCCCGATTATAAGGTTGACCCCATCTGGGGGGTCTATCTTCACCACTTTTAGTTCCATTTCGTGTGTGGGGGAAGGAGAAGGGCAGATATAATTTTTTCCGTGTCATTGACAAATGGATGACCCAAAAGCGAAAAGGTTAAATAACATATCTACACTTAAATATATGTATTTTGGCGACTGGTTTGGTTTCTGAAAGAAAATCTTCCGAGGCGCATAGACTGCAGAAGCTAGTGGATAGATGTCCCAAGTGTGGAAAGGGGCCCATGATAGTGGATGAATCAAGTGGAGAACTCTTCTGTAGTAAGTGTGGCTTTGTGGTGAAGGAGAAGATAGAGGAAGTGGGGCCCGAGTGGAGAGCCTTTTCTAAGGAGGAGAAGGAGGACAGAAGTCGAACAGGGATACCATCCTCTCTCGCTATGCACGACATGGGCCTTGCAACAGTCATAGGAAGTAAGGATGTTGATGCATCGGGAAAGTCCCTTCCGGCCTCGATAAGAGCAACGATAGAGCGCCTACGTACTTGGGATAGCAGGAGCCAGGTTCACGAACCCGTGGACAGGAACCTGAGGCAGGCCTTCAGCGAACTGGATAGACTGGCTGATAAGCTCAACGTAAGCGATGCTGTTATAGAGAAGTCTGCCTATATCTATCGCAAGGCCGTAGAAAGGGGGTTGGTAAGAGGAAGATCGATATCTGCATTGATAGCTGCAGCCCTTTATGCAGCATGTCGTGACACAGAGACTCCAAGAACACTCAAGGATGTAAGTGCCGTAAGCAACATAAGAAAGAAGGATATAGCAAGATGCTACAGGCTACTCCTTAGAGAGATGGAGATAAAGATGCCTGTGGTGGACCCTGTGAAGTGTGTATCGAGAGTAGCAAGCAAGGCGAGGCTCTCTGAGAGGACTAAGAGAAAGGCTTTGACGATACTGAAGGAGGCAGAGGAAACGAAGACATCGGCGGGGAAGGATCCTATGGGCCTTGCAGCGGCGGCATTGTACGTTGCATGTGTGTTGGAAGGAGAGAACAAGACCCAGAAGGACATAGCCGAGGCAGCGGGAGTAACCGAGGTTACAATACGTAACCGCTACAAGGGATTGAAGTCGGCTCTAAAGCTCTAACTGAACAGCTTCTACACAAAGATTATGTGAGAGCATCGATATCAACCGATATGTTCTTTAAGATTTAGAGGACAAAGTCTTATCAATTCCATAGAATATCTTGTGGTGATTGGCATGCCAAGAAAAAAGGGCTACAACTTCCTCGAGCACATGGTAGATGCGCTGATAGAGGCTCGTGGCAAGAATATGGAGGAGGCCTTCGAGAACGCCGGCATGGCCTTGGTGGATACGATGGTTCACATAGAAAGGGTCGATAAGAAAATGGAGGAGCGAATAAGAGTCGATGGCTGGGATATGAAGAGCCTTCTCTACAACTGGTTGGAGAATTTGCTCATAAGAGTAACATCCGAGGGGAGGGCCTACTCATCTTTTAAAGTTAAGATAACCAAGAAGGATGGAACCTACGAATTGGAGGCAGTAGCGAGAGGGGAGGACTTGGACATCGGCAAGCACGAGCCCAAGACCGAAGTCAAAGCCGTAACCTATCACATGATGGATATAAAGCAGGATCAAAAGGGGGTTTCCCTCCGCTTCCTCTTAGATCTATAACCTTTAAATAAACTTCTTTTATCCCAACATAATATGAGTGATCCAGAGCTTGAGAAGATATTAAGAGAAAAGGTCAGATCGATTAAGGAGATGAGCAAAAAGGTCGAGCAAGAAGGGCCTTTGACTCTCACATTTAACAACTTTTACGATATTATAAACTCTGAAAAGCCTGTAATCATCGACTTTTGGGCCGAGTGGTGTGCTCCATGTATGACCATGCTGCCCGTATTTGAGAAGCTGGCAAAGAAGTATGATGGGAAGATGGTCTTTGGCAGGTTGAATGTGGACGAAAACGGAGAAATAAGCAACAGGTATCAAGTGTTCTCGATACCCACTTTCATCATCTTTGTAAAGGGCAAACCCGTTGATATAGTTGTAGGAGCGGTGGGGGAAAGGAATCTCGAGAAGACCATAACCAAACATGTAGAGTAATTAAGGACAAGCTTCAAGATCTTCGCTTCAAAGTGGAATAATCAAAGAGCTTTTAGCCAAACGATCGTACAGAAACTGTTCTTC